>NZ_JAPEQW010000006.1:0-170334 GCF_026168575.1 Acinetobacter entericus | reverse complement strand
GCTTAGGGAAACTCTATCTTTAAAGCCTTTATGCAACAAAGCCTATTGTATTTAAAATCGGGAAATTACGGCCTGTCCAAAATGAGGGGGGAAAGAAAATTAATGCTGAATAATATGCAGAGGAGGGAATAAATATTGTGAAATTAAAAAATAACTGCGCCCGGATTTGTCTATCCCTATTATTGGGTATATGGTTTAAAACATGAAGTTAATAAACTTTAAGTGAATAAAATAGGTAATGGTAGAAAGTTAGATGTAAAAGCGAGGCATACTGCACCTATTTAAGGGAATGAAAATTACAGATGCAGTATATCTATTTTAGAAAAACAGCTTAGATTTCGCGCCAAACAGTGTTTTGGTCTTTGAGTGAAATCATGAAGTTAAACTTATCATCATTGCTGACCAATAAGCCCTTAGGTGTGTGCATGACGACTTTCAGGACTGTGCCTTGTTCAAATGTCAGCGGTTCGCAGTTTTCTTTTTCCAATGTAACTGGTTTAAGCAGTTCTATAATTAAGTTGTCCATTTTAATCCCCTTTAAATTTATATGGTTTGTTTTATGATATTAGCACATTCTATTGTTTTTTAACTATTGTTGTAAATACTGCTGATCATGTCATATAAAAAACCATAAATGAAGGGTAGTTAATATAAAAAATTATTCAATTTTTAAGCCCCGCTTCATTTTAGAACTTTAGATTGAATCATAATGAATTTATTTTTGAACTGAATAGCGCTGGAATTCCACGGCTATTTTGAAAGCGCTATACGTGGCATGATCAGCCCAGTCCGTGCTGATACTTTCGCTGGCCGCAGACCGGGGCTGTTCTTATTCATACAATGCAGGAAGCATCCAAGCGAAAACAGGCAAAGGATGCAGTTTGAGAAAATGGCCTGCTCAGTCAGCTAATTTTTCATAGTTTAGATAAGCAACACCTTTTAAAAGCGTAATATCAAGCGCATGATGCAGAACAAACGCAACAAAATATCTGACAAAATTGCAAATTTTTAAAAGAAAAATTAAGGTTTAAGTTTTAAGATCGATTCATATTCTTCATAGCAATAATAAAGGACACCAGCAGCAGAATGTTTAAATCCTTTTTTCCTCATCCAAAATGGTTTTTTGGATCGTTAATCCTATGGTTCGTCATTAATATCGCGCTTTGGTACAGCGGAGGCAACAGCTGGGGAACATTTCTAGGGATGCCGCAGGGCTATGCCTCTGCAGAATTGCCAATCGGGGTGAGCCGCTTTTGGGCGCCATCTTTCCTTTGGTTTTATTTATGGTTCTTTATTTCGACCGTTATATTTGCCCTTTTTTGGCAATTCAAGTCCAATAATCCATGGCAAAGATGGTCTGTTTGGGGCTCGGCATTCATTCTGTTCAATATCTGGTTTGGCGTTCAGGTCAGTCTAGTAGTGAATGCATGGTATAACCCGTTCTATGACCTCATTCAAAAAATGCTCAGCAATGGCGGCGGGGATGTCATGCTGCTGTACAGCGGTGTAATGACATTCTTATATGTGGCAATGGTTTATGTAACGACTGCCGTATTTAACCTATTTTTTGTCAGCCATTATATATTCCGCTGGCGCACGGCAATGAATGATTACTATACGGCCAATTGGGACAAGCTGCGCCATATTGAAGGGGCTTCACAGCGTATTCAGGAAGATACCATGCGTTTTGCCAGAACCATGGAAGGGCTGGGGGTCAGCTTAGTGGAAGCGCTGATGACTTTATTGGCCTTTTTGCCAGTTCTATTTTCGCTTTCCTCTCATGTGAAGGTCTTGCCGCTTGTTGGTGAAATCCCGCATGCCTTAATGTGGGCGGCAGTAACTTGGTCTGTTGCCGGCACTGTCATATTGATGTTGGTTGGCTATAAGCTGCCGGGCTTAGAGTTCAATAACCAAAAAGTGGAGGCGGCTTACCGGAAGGAACTGGTTTATGGTGAAGATAATGCTGAGCGTGCAGATCCAGTAACCTTGAAAGAATTATTCAGCAAGGTGCGCTTTAATTATTTCCGGTTATACTTCCATTATGCCTATTTTAATATGGTGCGCATCTGGTACATGCAGCTGGATAATTTGTATGGCTTATTTGTACTGTTTCCAAGTATTGCCGCAGGGATGATTACTCTGGGCCTCATGATGCAGATTTCTAACGTATTCGGCAAAGTGCGTGAATCTTTCCAATATTTAATTGCTTCTTGGCCAACCATCATCGAACTGCTGTCAATCTATAAACGGCTAAAAGCCTTTGAATCCACCTTGGATCAATAGGGGATTTATTTCTTAAGATTCCATCTGATGATTGCTAAAAAAGCCCGCGACGAGCGGGCTTTTTATTGGGCGGCTCAGCAACGCATTTGTAAAAGAGATTTAAATTGCTGCTTTTTAAACAAATAAAAAGGATGCATGGTTCAGGTAATTAGATAAATGGCCTGCTTGCTTGGCAGTTGCCTTTTAAAAACATAGATTGGTTCAATCAAAAAACACATGAAAAACAAAGTGTTGTATTTGAGATTTAAGGGTATTTGGTATATGTTCATTTTCTCAGCATGATTGAGAATATATGCGTGAATTTCAAAACATTATTGTTGATGTTTAGTGCAGTCATGGCGCTGCATGGCTGCGCCACTGTTGGAAAAACAGGTTCAGAAGCCTTTGAAAAATATGCTTCGGCACAGCAAGTGATTGATCAAAAAAATATTAACGAAGCCAATGGCAGCGCCAAAGAATATGTCTATGCATGGGGAGCCAAGCATGGTGATGCTGAACCGCAGTCTCTGTATCCCCGCAAGTATTTAAGCAACTACTGCCATAGCCAAAATGGCAGCTTTTCATTGCTGTATAAAAGCACGCTAAGTTTGGTTAAAGAGGCGAAATCTAGAAATACTTTAGCTGCGCATGCCAATATTAAGCAAGGCATTGGCGCTTATCAGTGTGTGCAGAAAAATGGCCAGCATTGGATCGTATCGATTGAGCCTGTATCTGAATTGCGGTCATCACAATTTGCAGATGCACGAGCTGTGCGCTTAAAGACCGATATGATGAGTGCAGATGAAGCGCGGCGCTTTTATAAAAACAGCAGCGCCAACGTGAATACAAGTAAAAAAATGCCTGCCGCGCCTGCAGCAAAAAGCAGTACGGCGAAAGTTCCTGCCAAAGAGGTTGAAGAGAAAAAAGATACTGTTGCCGCAGAACCTGTGAAGCGGGTAGCGCAACCTGCACTGACTGAGCAGCAGCAGCAAATGCAATATTATGTGGCTGCACGCCGTGATTTAGGGAAAGGGCAAAATCAGGTCAATGCATGTAATAATGCGCAGCGTGCATATAACTATGGCAAGCTGCAGGGAACTGACGGCACGAAAGTCTATACAGAATCCGGCATGCTGGTAGCGCGCTGCTTAACCAGTGTACCCGCGTATAAAAACCGTTTTTCCAACTCAAAAGTGCAGGCAACGCGCATACTGCAGAATTTGTCCAATAATTACAATCATGCAGGCGCAAAGCATATGCTGGGCCAAATGAAGTAGTGTGAATGACGCAGCATCAATGAAGCCATCGAATGGTTCAGATGGCCTGAGGTGAATGTGCGGATCAGCAGATAAACGCTAAGCGCAGAAATGCTTAGCGTTTTTTAATTTTTGGATTTAAAAGCCTGATGGTTTAGATGCTGATTGAAGCGCCTAAGGCTTTTGCAAATTGCGCCATCCATGCAGGATGTGCAGGCCAAGCGGGCGCTGTCACCAAATGGCCATCGGTTACAGCTTCAGTCACGGCAATATCCGCATACGTTCCACCCGCCAGTTTTACTTCCGCTGCACAGGCCGGATAAGCAGAACATAGGCGGCCTTTTAGGACATCGGCTGCAGCCAAAAGCTGTGCGCCGTGGCAGACCGAGGCAATCGGCTTTTCCGCAGCGTCAAATTCACGAACAATCTCCACCACGCGGTCATTCATGCGTAAATATTCTGGCGCCCGTCCGCCCGGAATCACCAAGCCGGCATAATCCTGAGTGTTGACTGCGCTAAAATCATAATTGATAGCAAAGTTGTGGCCTCGTTTTTCGCTATAAGTTTGCTCACCTTCAAAATCGTGAATGGCGGTGGCAATACTGCCGCCGGCTTTTTTATCCGGACAAACTGCGTGTACGGTATAGCCAAGAGCCGTCAGGAACTGAAAAGGCACCATGGTTTCATAATCTTCGGCATAGTCGCCCACCAGCATTAAAATTTGTTTGGCCATGTTTTTTCCCTCTGTTTAGATGTGATTTATATTGCTTTTTCAATGACCATAGCACATGCGGGAGGTTTAGAAAATTCAGCGGGCATAGCTCTTTAGTCGAAGCAAGTAGCTGCATCAAATCATCAGGTTTTTATGCAGGATGCATCTCGGGTTTTATTTTACAGAGTCGTAACAGGTGTATAGCCATACTTTGTGATACAAAGAGGTGGATATTCACTGGAGTTTGCTTTATGTCACGCGATGTTTTCACTGCTGTACGCCCAAAAAAATCCCGCATGGGCTGCCTGAGCTTGATGGCTGTATTTTTATGTGGAGTCAGCCAAATTGCCGCAGCAGGGCCAACAGTGGATCAGCTCAGCGACTGTTTGGTGAAATCAACTACAGCGTCGGATAAAACTGCCGTGCTGCAATGGACATTTAGCGCTTTGTCGGCTCATCCAGACTTAAAGGCATACAGCCAGGTGACAGATGCGCAGCGGACTCAGCTGGATAAAAATTTAGCGCAGACTTTGCAGCGGATTTTGATGGAGCAGTGTTCAGCTCAGGCCAAAGCGGTGATTAAGGCTGAAGGCATGCAGGCCGTGGGTGAGAGTTTTCAGGAACTTGGCAGCATCACGGGCGAAGAAATTTTGAAGAATCCTGAAGTGAAATCGCAGTTGCAAGGCGTGCTGCGCTATGTGGATATGAATAAATTGGTGATGACCTTTTTGACGCCTGAGCTTTGGAATAAATTAGGTTCGGCTCGATAATAAATCCATCGGGTTATTTAAAGATTGAAAAGATAATTTTGAATAACCCAAAATAGGATAGAAGATCACCTCTATTCCATTGGGAAAATCTAATCCACGTTGTTTTCTGCGAGGCTCAGGTTGCATTTCAGATAGCCACTTACGGGTTTTGGGAATAATAAGCAAAATTACAATGACCACTGCGAATATGCCAATTGCAATTTGAATGATACTGAGTAAGCGTTCGGGCGTCATTTTTGTTTTTATTTGATATTTATTTAATTATATAACATCAAAAATAATCCTCTCCCTAGTCCTCTCCTAAAAGGAGAGAGAATATTAAATTCACGCCAGTATTTAATTGCTAGTGAAAGCTCCTTCTCCCATAGGGATAAGGCAGGGGATGAGGGGGCAGAAACCATGCACAAAGAAAGATTTTGAAAGCTTAATATGTCCTAAGTTTTCAAGTTTGATGATAGAAGATATTATTTTTTCAATCTGAGTTTTTAATGTGTTAGGTGAAGATTTCTATTGATCATGTCGGGGTATCTCAGGATTTACAGTCTAAGTTTTCGAATTTTGAAAATGCAATTCAGCCCTTTTCGGGTTTGAGTTTTGGCCGCGGTAAGACTGTGCTAAGGAATGTTCAATATTATACATTTGCTGAAATCAGTGTTGTTTTGCCGATTGAAGTAATTGAGAAAAATCGCAACACAAGATGGCAAGCTAAAGCGAAATTATGAAAATTCTGCAGTTTTGGCCTGCATATTTATTTGATGACTTCATGAAACCTCAACACGCCTTATTTTAAAACAATTTGAATTTCAGCAGCCATTTAACAGGCCGCTGAAAGGAGAGATGGTATATTTTCTTGCGATGGCCGATAGGCCTCTCTCAATCACAGCAGCTGGCACAGGCTTGTTTGGCCAGTCACAGGCAGAATCCCTTGATGCTTTATGCTTGGGCCGGAGCTGTGATGTGGATGTTGAGGCTCACTTTACCGGAATCATTAAGTGCTGATAAGGCGTTCCGGGCCACATGATGTACGGTATGCTGGTGTCCGGCTGGGCACTCTTAGGATACATATCATAAAAGCCGGGTTCCGCACCGACAATCATGACATGGGGGCCGGTCTTGATCCAATGGTTGCCTGCGGTTGGTTTTTGAGCATAAGGATCAACATTGCTGGCATCGGTTTCGCCTTCCAGCATGTACATAAAGCCAATTTTACCGGCTTTGGGCGGCTGGTGACCCATCCAGGCTTCTGCCCATTCCAAAGCCGCCTTGTCCATGCACATCGGGTCTGGGCCTGGGGTTGCTGGATTATCAGGCATGCAGGTAAAGTTGTTATGGCCTTTACGTAAGGTATGCATCTTGCCATCTTTGCCCATGGCCACAATGGTTGCTGCTGCAGCCACTTTTTTTGGCGCTGCGCTCATTGCGCTCGCAATAGCTTTTTGGTCAGTTGCTGCGGTGCTGCCGTGAGTAGCAGCCTTGGTCTGCACTGCAAAGAGGTTAGGTGCGGATAGGACAATACAACTGGTAAGAATTAATATTTTAGGGAAATTCATGGTCTGTTCTCCAAATAGGAGGTTATGTTTGTGACCCCTGACTCAAGTGATATGACACATTTGCCCTATAGTTAAAAATGAAATTAAGCGGCGCATCATTATTCTTGTTTGCTGGATTATTTTTAACCATATTCGGTGGTTTCAGCAATATGATGTACAGCAATGCACAAAATTCATAACAAATAAAATCACGAGGACACAAGAAGTTACCAACATAGAAAACTGCGGTTTTGCTCAGTTGGGCAAGCATCAAACAGCATTGCGTCAATTCAATGTTTTAGAATCTATTTTATGCCTATGAAATAGTTAACTTTTGAATCTAAAAAAAGGCGAAATCGAGTTGTGGGTAGATGTAAATGGAAGCCCTTCTCTTTTTGGGAGAAGGCGGGGGATGAGGGCTAAAGTTTTCATCTTTTCAATATAATCCTCTCCCTAGCCCTCTCCTTTGTTAAAGGAGAGGGAACAAAGCGTATTCAATTAATCACATGACAAAGTCTCCCTTTCTTAAAGGGAGATTTAGAGGGATTTAATAGTCACGCATAAAAAAGGACTCTGAAAGTTGAATAAGCCCTAAGTCTTTAAGCTTGGCGATGGAGAATACTTATTAGATATCAATTTATTTTTTGGTAATTATATAAACAAAATATTCTATTAATTTTCATAAGAATAATAGTTTTTAAACTTACTGATTTCTATGTAAACTTGTTAAATAAATAAAAAATTCAAGTTAGTAAACGTTATGAAGATACCAGAGTTACCAAAAACAATTCTTGATCAAAAAAGTTTTAAATGTCCCCATTGTGGAGCATTTTCATATATGAAATGGGATAATTTATCTTTACTTGTATATGATGACCAAGGTGCTGAACATAATGTTCTAACTAGGGTTCATCAAGCAAATTGTGCATCATGTAATAAGGATAGTATTTGGTACAACAATCGAGAAGTTACTGGTTGGTTAGCTTTACAGGGTATACCTAGACCTAGTGATGACACTGAGGTGCTAAGATTATTTCCAATTCAGGAAATCAATAATCAAGATATTCCTGATTATTTACCTGATACGCCAGAAGAAGTAAAAAAATTATATAAAGAGGCTGCTTTGATTTTTGAATTGTCACCACGTTCTGGTGCTGCTCTTATACGCTTGGCTTTAGAAAAATTATGCGAGCATTTAGGTGTTAAAAAGAAGAATATTAGAGAGTCAATTGAAGAGTTGGCAAAACAACAAATTATTCCATTAAGAGTTGCACAAGCTGCTGATAATATTAGATTGATTGGAAATGCAAATGTACATCCAGGGATTATCGGTGATGAAGTTTTAGAAGATATTAATGCAGCTATTTTCACTTATATTAATTTAATAGTGGATTATGCTATTACAAAACCAAAGGAAATTGATGAAATTAACTCCTTATTTCCAGAACAAAAAAGAGCTTCATTATAAGTATAAAAAAACCCGCTTTCGCGGGTTTTCTTTTAAAGAAAGATCAGATCAACCAATCAATTTCTTCATTAATTCATTCACTTGAGCAGGGTTAGCTTTGCCTTTCGCTGCTTTCATCACTTGACCCACAAGACCGTTGAAAGCTTTCTCTTTACCAGACTTATACTCTTCAACCATCTTCTCATTGGCAGCAAGCACGTCTTTAATAATTGCTTCAACTGCGCCTGTATCAGTTTCCTGTTTCAAGCCTTTTTCAGCAATAATTTCGTCCGCAGTTTTGCCTTCTTCCCACATAAAGCCGAACACTTGCTTCGCGATTTTACCGTTAATTGTGTTGTCCACAATACGCGCGATCATACCGCCAAGTTTTTCTGCTGTTACAGGAGAATCTTGTAGTTCTAAGCTTGCTTTGTTTAAAGCGCCCGAGAATTCGCCCATCACCCAGTTGGCAGCCACTTTACCTTGCGCAGCGCCGCCGGCAGCGTTTACAACGGCTTCGTAAAACTCTGACATTTCACGAGTCAGCGTTAAAACGTGCGCATCGTATTCAGTTACGCCAAAGTCAGCAACAAAGCGTTCACGGCGTGCAGCAGGCAACTCAGGAAGGGCAGCGCGTGCCGCTTCAATTTGCGTATCTGCAATCACAACAGGCAATAAGTCAGGGTCTGGGAAGTAGCGGTAATCGTTTGCTTCTTCCTTAGAACGCATAGAACGCGTTTCCATCTTCACAGGGTCGAACAAACGCGTTTCTTGGTCAATGGTGCCATCCCATTCTAGGATTTCCATTTGACGTTCAATTTCAACGTTAATTGCTTGTTCAATGAAACGGAATGAGTTGAGGTTTTTCAGCTCACAGCGTGTACCAAACTCATTGCCCGGACGGCGTAAAGACACGTTGCAGTCACAGCGGAACGAACCTTCCGCCATGTTGCCGTCAGAAATGCCTAACCAGCGTACCAACGTGTGAATCGACTTAATATAAGCCACAGCTTCTTCAACTGAACGCATATCCGGTTCAGAGACGATTTCAAGTAAAGGTGTACCTGCACGGTTCAAATCGATGCCTGACATGCCTTCAAACTGGTCATGAATTGATTTGCCTGCATCTTCTTCAAGGTGTGCGCGTGTCACGCCAATGCGTTTTACCGTGCCATCTTCAAGCTGGATGTCGATATGGCCCAAGCCCACAATCGGGTTGTCCATTTGGCTGATTTGGTAGCCTTTAGGTGAGTCTGGGTAGAAGTAGTTTTTACGCGCAAACACAGACGCTTGGTCGATGTACGCATCAATCCCCAAACCAAAGCGAATCGCAAGATCAACCACTTCTTTGTTCAATACTGGCAATACACCCGGCATCGCCAAATCGACAAGGCTGGCTTGAGTATTTGGGTCTTGGCCGAAAGTGGTAGAAGAGCCGGAGAAAATTTTGGTATTGGTGGCAAGCTGAGTGTGAATCTCGATGCCAATCACCACTTCCCAGCCATCAATCAGGTTAGATTTTGGTTTAGCCGCTTTTTGAGCTTGAGCCATTATGCATTCTCCTCAGCAATTGCCGCGCGTTTTGTATGCCAATCGGTTGCTTGCTGGTACTGATGCACCACAGACAATAATTGAGATTCTGACCAGTAGTTGCCAATCAGCTGTAAGCCCACAGGCAGGCTGTCTTTGTCAAAACCGACTGGGGCATTGATTGCAGGAAGGCCTGCAAGGTTGACTGCGATGGTATAAATGTCGCCTAAGTACATCTCAACCTGAGACAGGTTTGCACCGATTCGATAAGCCGTCGTCGGTGCAGAAGGCGCTGCAATCACATCGACAGATTCAAAGGCTTTTAAGAAGTCTTGCTGAATTAAACGGCGTACTTTTTGCGCTTTTACATAGTAGGCGTCGTAATAGCCAGCCGATAACGCATAGGTGCCGATCAAAATGCGCTGCTGAACTTCTTTACCAAAACCTTTAGAACGTGAGCGCTTGTACAAATCCATCAAGTCCACAGGATTTTCTGCACGGTAGCCGTAACGCACGCCGTCAAAACGTGACAAGTTTGAAGAGGCTTCAGCAGGGGCAATCAGGTAATACGTCGGCACATAGCTTTCAGTCATGTTGAGGTCAATTTCAACCAAAACGGCGCCCATGTCTTCCAATTTTTTCAAAGATTCTTCAACGCGCGCTTTTACGTCTGCATCTAAACCAGCAGCATTGAAGTACTGTCTAGGAATGCCAATGCGCAAGCCTTTTACTGATGTGCTGTTCAAGTTCGCCACATAGTTGTCTGCGTCTTTTTCAATTGACGTTGAATCTTTGGCGTCATGGCCCGCCATCACGTTCATCAGGTAGGCACAGTCTTCAGCCGAACGCGCCATTGGGCCGCCTTGGTCTAAAGAAGATGCATAAGCGATCATGCCAAAACGAGAAACACGGCCATAAGTTGGTTTCAGGCCTGTCAAACCGCAGAAAGATGCAGGCTGACGAATAGAACCGCCTGTATCTGTACCTGTTGCAAACGGAGCAAGGTCAGCTGCAACGGCTGCAGCCGAACCGCCTGAAGAACCGCCCGGAACGTGGTCCAGCGCCCAAGGGTTTGCCGTTGCGCCAAAGTAAGACGATTCAGAGGTAGAGCCCATGGCGAATTCATCCATGTTCACTTTACCCAACGTCACCAAACCGGCAACTTTGCCTTTCGCTACAACGGTGGCGTCGTAAGGAGAGATAAAGTTGTCCAGCATTTTAGAGCCGGCTGTAGTTTTGATGCCGTGTGTACAGAAAATATCTTTATGCGCAATCGGCACGCCAGTCAGTACCGTTGCGCCGCCAGCTTTACGCAAAGCGTCGGCTGCATTTGCTTCAGCCAAAGCCTGTTCAGCGGTGACGGTGACATACGACTGTACTTGTGCATCGATTTTTTCAATGCGTTTTAAATAGTGTTCAGTAAGTTCGCGAGAAGAAAATTTAGCCGCAGCTAAGCCTTCTGTCAGTTCACGAACGGATAAGCGGTGTAAATCGGTCATGAGAAATAATTCTTTACGTTTAATTTTGAGAAAATAGATGAACTGAGCAGTAATTACTCAATTACGCGCGGAACAAGGTATAAGCCGTCTTGCGTTGCAGGTGCAACAGCTTGATATTCCTCACGATGATTTTCTTCAGTCACCACATCTTCACGCAATGGCTGCGGGTTGTCGAATGGACTTTTCAGTGGTTCAACACCGTCAGTATTGATGCCTTTTAAAGTTTCCATCATGCCTAAAATTTTATTTAAACTTTGAGCATATTCAGCAGATTGCGCTTCATTCAGCGATAATCGCGCCAAATGGGCAATTGCTGAAACTGTTTTTGCATTGAGATCTGCAGACTGCTGTGCATCCGATGTAGACATAACATTACCTAATCAGTATTAAAAAATTTCAAATTATCGTGCGTTATAATAAGCGATTGACTTGTTCAAATCATCACATTTAGTTAAAGTTGCGACCTTGCGTCCACATAAAGTTTAATCGAGAACGTCTCCGTGATTCTAAAAAGACTAATTGGCTTGTTTTCGCCCGATCTAGCCATTGATTTAGGTACAGCAAATACACTTATTTATGCGCCAGGACGAGGCATTATATTAAATGAACCGACGGTTGTGGCGATTCGTCACAGCGGCTCACAAAAAATTGTTTCGGCAGTCGGCCTTGATGCAAAGCAGATGCTTGGCCGTACACCCGCAAATATTTCTGCAATCCGCCCAATGAAAGACGGTGTGATTGCGGATTTTGAAGTGACGGAAACCATGCTGAACCAGTTTATTGGCAAAGTGCATGAAAAACGCCTGTTTCCGCCTGCGCCGCGTGTCGTAGTCTGTGTGCCGTGCAAATCAACCTTAGTAGAGCGCCGCGCGATCCGTGAAGCGGTCTATAACGCAGGCGCGCGTGATGTGCGTTTAATTGAAGAGCCGATGGCGGCGGCGATTGGTGCCGGCATGCCAGTCGAGCAGGCTTGCGGTTCGATGGTGGTTGATGTGGGCGGCGGTACAACAGAAATTGCCATTATTTCATTGCAGGGCTGTGTCTATGCAGACTCATTGCGTATTGGCGGCGATGTCTTTGATGAACAGATTATTAATTATGTCCGTAAAGCGCATGGCTGTGTCATTGGTGAAACTACGGCTGAAACCATTAAAAAAGAAGTAGGCATGGCGCTTCCTGAAGAAGGTGCAAAAGCGCTGGAAATCGAAGTCCGCGGCCGCAACCTAGCAGAAGGCGTGCCTCGCGCAATTACCGTCACTTCGGATGAAATTACCCAAGCGATTTCTGATCCATTGCAAAGCATTGTGTCCGCAGTAAAATCTGCGCTGGAACAGACGCCTCCTGAACTGTCGTCAGATATTGCAGAGCGCGGTATCGTATTGACTGGCGGCGGCGCATTGCTTCGCAATCTGGATAAACTGCTAGCAAAAGAAACAGGCTTGCCAGTAGTGGTTGCCGAGGATCCATTAACTTGCGTCACTCGCGGCGGCGGTAAAGTACTCGATTTCTTCGATAATCCAAATCACGACATGCTGTTTGTAGGCTAAGACAAGGACTGGGCGGGTGCAAACTCAACTGTTTTCAAGACAGCCGCCATCTTTTCGCTCATTTATCATTGCGGTGATTGCATGTCTGGTGGTGCTTTTCTTTGATTGGCGCATGCCGCATGTAATTCAACCGGCAAGAGACGTTTTGTATGCAGCCTATAATCCCATTTATGCTGCTGCAAGCTATCCAGTGTTATCGCGAGAATGGCTGAATCAACAAACCAAGTCAGAAGCTCAACTGCGCCGTGAAAACACCGCGATGCAGGCTGAACTGCTTCAGGCGCAAGTCCGACTGCAAAAACTCTCTGAGCTCTCTGCAGAGAATACCCGTTTGCGCGGCTTATTAGACACGCCTTTAATTATTGACGGCCGCATGGAAATTGCAGAAGTCATTGGCACTGATGCAGATCCGCTGCGCCATATTATTGTGATTAACCGTGGAGCCAGCAGCCAGCTGAAAGTCGGGCAAACGGTGCTGGATGATAAAGGCATTATGGGGCAGATTGTCAATGTCTACCCGCATAGCAGCCGAATTATGTTGCTGTCTGATAAGGAACATTCTTTATCTGTGCGTTTGGAACGTACGGGCATGCGCGCAATTGTAACCGGCACAGGTGATCTTGGGCGCTTAAAAATGGAATATGTTCCAACCAGCGCCAATATCAAAGTAGGTGAAAAAGTGTATAGCTCTGGCCTAGGGGCACATTTCCCGGCAGGCTATTTAGTCGGTACGGTGTCTAAGGTGCAGCGTCATAACTCAGGTGAATTTTCACAGATTGATGTAATTCCTGCTGCGCAATTAGCGGGCGGACACCATGTGGTGGTACTGTTTTCAGACTCATTAGCGATGGAGCAGCCGAATGCCGATCGCTAAACTGAACCGTCCGACAAGCAGGGATCCGCTGTTTGCTATTATTATTTCGGTGATCATGGCATCGGCGCTGATGGTTTATCCATTGTCCTATGAGCTTTCAGGCTGGCGTCCGTTATTCATGCTGATGATTACGCTGTTTTGGGTGCTGTGCCAGCCTACGTGGTGCGGGGTATGGTTTGCTTTCGGCACGGGTCTTTTTGTTGATCTATTGGTCGATGCGCCATTGGGCATGAATGCGCTGAGTTTTGTGCTGATCACATTTATAGCCAGATTTTTGACGCGTGAACGCCGCATTTTAACCTTCAGCAATCTATGGGTTATTTCGTCGATTGCAATTCTTGCGCATTTGTTTTTTATTTGGATCGCGCAAGTGATGAGCGGCGTGCATTTTTCTTTTGCGCGTCATTGGCAGCCGCTGCTAAGCAGCGTATTGGTCTGGCCTGTCATTTATTATTTGCTGAAAAAATGGCGCATTTAATTCTGGCTTCCAGTTCGCCTCGGCGCAATGAGCTGCTCAGCCAGCTGGGGCTGACATTTGATATTTATAGTCCGGACATTGACGAGTCTATACTGCATGGTGAAACTGCCGCGGTATATGTCGAGCGTTTGGCCAGAATGAAAGCCAAAGCTGTACAGGTGCGCTTTCCAGATGCAGTCATTGTGGCTGCGGATACCAGTCTTGGTGTTGACGGGCGTATTTTAGGCAAGCCTGAATCCAAACAGCATGCCTTTGAAATCTGGGCGCAAATCTCAGGCCGAAAACATGATGTTTTTTCAGGTGTTTGCGTACGTACAAAAGAACAAATTTGCAGTATAGTAGTGCGTACACAGGTTGAATTTCAGGTGCTGAGCCTCAGGGATATGGAAGATTACTGGGCCACGGGTGAACCTTTGGGCAAGGCGGGAGCCTATGCGATTCAAGGTATTGCCGCCCGCTATATTCCGCGCATTGACGGCAGCTATTCAAATGTTGTCGGATTGCCTCTGCATGAAACCGCACAGTTATTACAGACAGTTAAAGCACTAAATTAACTGCTGAAAAAAAGAATTTTTATAATGCTTTGAGTTTTATTATGTCTGACGAGTTGCTGATTAACGTCACACCGATGGAGTGCCGTGTCGCGTTAATCGAAAATGGTACAGTCAATGAATTATTTGTTGAGCGTACTGTTAAACGCGGTTTAGTGGGCAATATTTACAAAGGAAAAGTGGTTCGCGTGCTGCCCGGCATGCAGGCGGCTTTTGTTGATATTGGGCTGTCACGCACTGCATTTTTGCATATCAATGATATGGTATGGCCAAAAAATCAGCCGACGCCCAATGTCTTTGAACTGCTGCAGCCTGGTCAGGTTCTGACGGTTCAAGTCATGAAAGATATGCTGGGCACGAAAGGCGCCCGTTTAAGCACCGATCTTTCCATTCCGTCCCGCTATTTGGTTATGATGCCTTTTGGCAGTCATACAGGCGTGTCGCAGCGGATTGAATCTGAAGAAGAGCGTGACCGCCTGCGCAGCATGATTGAGCGCATTCAGGCAGAGCATAAATTGCCAGGCTCAGTCATTGTGCGGACTGCAGCGGAAGGCATTGCTGAAGCCGAAATTGCTCAGGATATGGCCTATTTGGCGAAATTGTGGGAATTCATTCAGCGCAAGCAAAAAATTATCGCGGTGCCTTCCTTGATTTTTGAAGAATTGCCGTTGCCGCAGCGGGTGATCCGCGATTTAGCCAATGCAGAGACCTCTAAGATTCATGTCGATTCGCGGGAAATTCACGCCAAGCTGACCGAGTTTGTCGAAGAATTTGTGCCGACTATGCGCAACCGCCTGATTCATTATCCGGGTGAGCGTCCAATCTTTGATTTATACAATGTTGAGGAAGACATTCAGAAGGCTCTGCAGACCCGTGTTGCGCTGAAGTCTGGCGGTTATCTGATGATTGATCAGACCGAAGCGATGACCACCATTGATGTGAATACGGGCTCTTATGTCGGTGGCCGCACATTAGAAGATACTGTTTTCAAAACCAACATGGAAGCGACACAGGTTATTGCGCGCCAGCTGCGCCTGCGCAATTTGGGCGGCATTATCATCATCGATTTCATTGATATGCAGGAAGCGCATCATCGTGAACAGGTGATGAGCCAGTTTGACAAAATGCTGGAACGGGATCATGCCAAAACCAAGATTACCCAAGTTTCAGAGCTGGGTTTGGTGGAAATGACCCGAAAGCGTACCCGTGAATCTTTGGAGCATTTGCTGTGTGAATCATGCCCGACCTGTCAGGGACGGGGCTATGTGAAAACGGCCGAGACAGTGTGTTACGAAATCTTTCGGGAAATCCTGCGCTATGCGCGGGCTTTTGAAAATCAGAGTGGCTTTACTGTCGTTGCGCATCCATCTGTGATTGACCGCTTGTTAACGGCGGAAGCGCCCGCTGTCTCTGATTTAGAGCACTTTATCAGCGGCGTGATTAAGTTCCAGGTGGAAAATCTATATACGCAAGAGCAATACGATATCATCTTGAGCTGAAATTGTAACAGAATGTCGTTAAACACTTGTTACAACTGAAATTTTACTTTTGAACTGTATTTTTTATACTTAACACATCGAATAGCCAAAACCTTTTTTGAACAGGTTTAGCAATGTGAGGTGTGATATGGGTGTAAGTAAAGCAGTAATGAGTACAGGTTTAAAGCACATGCTGGACGCTAAAACAATGCATTCAGCTTATATCGTAGATGAGCGCGGCAATGAAGTGCAAATCACTGCATCGATGATCCGCACAGCATGCCATCAATTATTAAAACAATGCCGAAATATTAAAAATTAAGGGGCAATTTAAAAGCCCCTTTTTTTTTAATCAATTTTTTGAAATATTAATGACAATATTCTGCCAAACCTAATTGGCAATTTATTCCAGCGGGGCTGCGGTCAGCTGACCGCCTGAAGCTTTGGGTTGTTTTTATTCACGATTTCTTCAAATCTCTGAATTTCTTCTTCCAAATGTGTCAGCAGGTTTTGCATTTTCGGCAATGCATTGCGGCATGCTGTGAGGCCCACTTCCAATTTGTCCAAGTAGCTGGTCATGGTAATGTTCAGCGCTTGACCGTCTAAAACAATAGAGGCAGGGTAGAGCGCATCCAGTCGCGCGCCATTCCAGTATAAAGGTTCACGCGGTCCCGGCACATTAGAAATCACCAAATTGAATGCCTGGCGTTTTGGTATTAAGCCGGAAGCGATATTTAAGCCGGCAGCGCCATAAACAAAAGCGCTGTAATTTAAAATCTGATTGGCATTCATACGCTTAAAACGTTCTTTGGCATTCAGTACGCTGCGGCGCACAATTTTAAGGCGCTCAAGCGGATCCTCTTTGTGAGTGCCTAAGTTTGCCAGAATCATGGTAATGCGGTTGGACAGATCTGAATCATCCGTACGCACAGACGCGGGAACCATGGCAATCAAAGGTTTTTTCGGCAGTGCATTTTGGCTGATGAGATATTCACGCAATGCGCCTGAACAAATGGCCAAAACAATATCATTAATGGTCACGCCCAATTCTTTGGCAATATGCGCTAATCTTGCAAACTCAAAGGATTGAGCAGCGAAACGGCGCGACGAACTGACACGCTGATTCAGAATGGAACTCGGCGCCTGAAAGCTGGAGACATAATCAGGATTGCGCCCCATGTCTTTCATGACAGTCTGAGACAGTTCATAGATCACACGCGGTGTCGATTCCAGCTGGCCTTTTAGTCCATCCATTAAGCCCTTGATACGGCTGACTTTGGGTGCTTTTAAACGTTTAGCGCGCGGGCCTTCGACACACCAGGGCGGAACAATGCGTTTCGCATTCGGGTCATCTGAAAGCGATTTTTCCACTAAGCGCATGCCTGCAATGCCGTCGACCATGGCATGGTGGATTTTAAAATACATGCCAAAACGGTTGCCTTCAATGCCTTCAATAATATGGCAAGTCCACAGCGGCTTAGCGCGGTCAATCAGCGTACTGTGCTCTTGCGATATATAAGTCAAAAGCTCACGAATGCGGCCCGGGTGCGGCAGGGCAATGTGGCGGAAATGGTGATCTAAATCGAACTCTTCATCTTCATCCCAAAAAAAGCCATTTAAGCGGTTATTGAAGGGCGGGATTGGAATTGATTTAGAATTTCGGATATCTGTAACCAGATCTTGAATAAAACTGGATGGCGCATTATCTGGAATCGTAAATAAAAATAGTCCGCCAACATGCATCGGCTGCTGACGCTTTTCTAAAGTGAGAAATATAAAATCAATCGGATGTAATGGACGCATAGCGTGGATTGCCTCACTGCAATGTCTAGGGACGCTCCTATATGAGCTGCCTTGTTAGAATTATAAATTACTCTGAAATTATAGCTGTTTTCCATCAGAATAAAACTGCTTTATATGTATCAATACGTTGAAAAAAACCACTGCTCAGGCAATGGTTTAGGCTTGATTATTTCTTTAAGTTTCCAGCGTGTAAACCGCATTCTTTATGTGTGGCGTCTTCCCACCACCAGCGGCCTTCGCGTTCATGCTGATTTGGCAATACAGGCCGGGTGCATGGTTCACAGCCGATGGAAATAAAGCCGCGTTCATGCAGTGGATTATAAGGAATTTCCATCAGGCGGATATAGTTCCAGACATCGGCGCTAGACCAGTTGGCTAAAGGATTATATTTAATCAGCTGCTTGCCTGGGCCTGAAAAACCTGGGTCAGCTTGCACGACCGGAATCTCATTGCGGGTGCCTGGGCTCTGATCTTTACGCTGGCCGGTAATCCAGCCATCTAAAGTCGCCAGTTTTTTACGCAGAGGCTGAACTTTACGGATGCCGCAGCATTCTTTATGGTCATCCTGATAAAAGCTGAAGAAGCCTTTTTCAGTCACTAATTGCTGAATCGCTTCAGTTTCAGGGAAGCAAATCTCAATATCAATATTATAGTGTTTACGCACTGCATCAATGAATTGATAAGTTTCGGCATGCAGGCGGCCTGTATCTAGGCTGAAAACACGAAAAGGCTTGCCTAAATGCGAGGCCATATCAATAAGAACCACATCTTCTGCGCCTGAAAATGAAATGGCAATTTCGCCTTCTTGGCTCAGTGCAAGTTCAATAATTTCGTTTGGAGATTTATCTGCATATTCAGCTGCAAGTGCATCTACAATATCGATCGTTGGGATTGTTGTCATGATTGTCCTGGCGATAGGCTTGGAAACATTAAGCCTATATTAATTTATTTCACAACTATTTTAATAGAATTGATAAATACGACTTATCACTAAAAAATAGATACTTATGAAAAAAATAGATTTAAAAAAGAACAAGGCAAAAGCTATTTCTTAAGCTATGATAGTGCAAATTTTTTCACTGAGATTGGGAGAGTCCATGGAAATCGTATGTCTTGATTTAGAAGGTGTTTTAGTTCCGGAAATCTGGATTAATTTTGCTAAAAAAACTGGAATTAAAGAGTTGGAAGCAACTACACGTGATATTCCAGACTACGATGTGCTGATGACTCAGCGTTTGAATATTTTAAAAGAGCATGGCTTAGGCTTAAATGATATTCAAGCGGTTATTGCAGATATGGGGCCATTTGAAGGCGCGAAAGAATTTGTAAAATGGGTGAGCACGCATTTCCAGCTGATTATTCTTTCTGACACATTCTATGAATTTGCGCATCCGTTAATGAAGCAGCTAGATTGGCCAACGATTTTTTGCCATAAATTAGAAACAGATGAAAACGGCATGATTACCGATTATAAGCTGCGTCAGCCGGATCAAAAGCGTCAAGCAGTAAAAGCATTGCATGGCTTAAACTTCCGCGTTATCGCTGCCGGTGATTCTTATAATGATACAACCATGCTGGGCGAGGCTGATCATGGCTTCTTGTTTGATGCGCCTGAAAATGTCATTGCAGAATTTCCGCAGTTCCCGCCGATTCATGGCTATGAAGCACTGAAAGAAGCAATCCGTAAATCATCTGTGCGCAATATTCCTGCTTGATTTAACCCTGCAGACATTTTATTGCTGAAAAAGAGAAGGGCGCCGTTGGCGCCCTTTTTTGTATTCTAATTTAAGCAATATCAATTAGAAACGGTAACCGATTTTCATGCCGTAAGCGATTGCACTGTTGTCTTCAAAGCTGCCAACGACATTTCCGCCTGTTTGTGCTTTAGCATCACCTAACCACAGGTATTTGACACCAGCGGCGATGAAATAGCTTTCAGCAGGGCTGTATTGACCGCCTAAGCCTACACTCCAAAAGCCTTCTGTTGGGCCAAGTGTAGTTACAGGGTTGCCTGCGCCAGAATCATAACCGACTGAAGCAGTCCCGGCCCATTTGTCATTAAACTTGCGGGAAATACCTGTGTTAATAGACCATTGGTCATCAGAGTAGTCGATCAGATTTTGCGCTTGGCCTTTGGCTAATGTCGCTGCTGCTAAATATGCAGGTTTTACAGCAAATTGATCCCAATGTACCCAACGGATATTAGCAAAAGCCAAAGTGTTTTTTGCGATACCTGACTGTAGGTCTAAATTGACAGATTGAGGCGTAACAACTTCCGTCTGGCTATTTGGATAAATGACAGAACCAAAACCGAATGTTTCAGATGACTCTAATTCATGTTTGATTTCAGAACGGTAAGTGACGGCGGCTTTCAATGCAATTTCAGGAATAGAGTATGCTGCGCCTGCAATCCAGCCGAATGCATCATCTTCTTTAAGGTTAATGTCATAGCCGCCTAGCTTAGCTGGGCCGCCGTAGGCTTGACCGCGCAGTGACACTTGGCCTTTAACTGTTTGGTAAACAGGGCCTGCATAAAAATTCCAATTTTCATTTGGCTGGTAGCCAATTAATGCCGTGATGTTATTAGTTCTAACTTCTACATGTGTTCCTTGGTTTTTTGACTTTTCTGCAAAAATACTGTTTTCGGTTACATAAGTTGCATCGGCGCCATAAGGCTGATCATAAATTAAACCTAATGAAATTTTATCAGCTGCCTGCACTTTGATTGCAGCAGATGGAAAGTAGTAATCATCGCCCATATCACTTACTTTATTGCCAGCGATGTCTTTACCTTCTACTGTCGGGTCAAGGACAGTAAAACCTGCCTCAGCATAATTTCCAGGTTGAAGGAATGCTGAAATAGACTGACCAGAGCGGTCTAATCCTGCTGCAAAAACAGAAGTGGCTGGCAATAAGCTGATGAGAATCGCTTTAGATAACTGGCTGAGCTGCATAGTTTTCCCTGTTTGTAACTTTTAGTAATCGATCAATGCAGGGAAAGTAACATAATATAAAAATGAGTAAATACTCAGGAGTGCTCTAGAAATGAACGCGGGAATGCAAAAAAAGTAGTTGTATAGAGTAAAAAGTCTATTTGGAGTAATCTATCTAAATGATTTTTAATAGGAAAATAGAGTATTTATTTTAATTGTTATATTTCATTATCAAAATTTTTAAATGGGTATTTTTAAAGCAATTGATTCGCTGTGAAGAAATGAGAAGAAAACCCTAGCAAACTAGGGTCTTCTTACGATTTTAATTAATTAGAATTTATAACCGATTTTTAAGCCATATGCCAAAGCATGGTTATCTTCAAATTCTGCAATAGCATTTGCTGTATTAAACATAGATGCTGGTTGTGCTGCTGCATCACCTAGCCAGAAGTATTTAACACCGCCTGCAATAAAGTAATTTGGAGCAGGGCTAAATTGCACACCTAAACCTACATTCCAGTAACCTTCGGTTGGACCTAAAGTTGTAACAGGGTTACCAGCACCTGAGTCCCAGCCTACAGAGACATTACCAGCCCATTTTTCGCTAAGTTTACGGCCAACACCCACAGTTGCAGAAATCTGGTCATCTGTATAGGCAACTAAATCAAAGCCATTTGGGTTGTCAGGAGTTTTACCTGCGGCGCCTAATTTCTCTGCAACTTTTCCAAATTGTTCTGGGCGGATTGAAAAGTTTTTCCAGTTCACCCATCGTAAGTTTGCAAATGCGACTGTATTAGCCATGATGCCTGTCTGTAAGTCTAAATTTACAGATTGTGGTGTTGTTATTTTGGTATTTGTTTGAACATCATAGGTTGGTAATGCTGCAGGTGAACCCGGTAGAGCAACTCCTAGAATATTACTTTGACCAGATTCACGAGTACTTGCTTCATGATCAATTTCAGAACGGTATGTAACAGATGCTTTTAATGCAATTTCTGGAATTTGGTAAGCAAAACCAGCTAACCAGCCCACAGCTGAATCTTCTTTCATGCTTGCATTGTATTTACCAAGGCCATCTGCTGCACCATAAGCTGCCCCACGCAGATGTACATCACCTTCCACAGTTTGATATACAGCACCACCATAAATATTAATACTTTCGATAGGTTGGAAACCTAGAATGAATGACAAATTTTGTGTTTTTACGGCAACTTCTGTTGATTCACCATTCAAATGAAATAAACCAGTACCTGCTCCTACTAATGGATCTTGTGCTGAATAAGTTGCATCTGCACCAAATGGCTGATCGTAAATCAAACCGAATGAAAAGTGCTCAGTTGGCTGTAGTTTTAACGCGGCACTAGGGAAATAATAATCATCGCCCATATCTGATAGATTGCCACCACCATAATTTGCTTTTGCTTTACCTTCAACAGTTGGATCTAAAACTGAAATGCCTGCTTCAAAATAGTTGCCAGGCTGTAAAAATGCAGCAATGGATTGACCAGAACGATCTAGCGCTGCTGCAAATACGCCAGTGGCTGGTAATGTTGCAAGAATTAATGCTGTCGTTAGCTTTTTTAATTTCATTCTTCATCTTTCCTTGGTGTACAAATTGAAGTTACTGCATTTTTATTTGAGTTACAGGGGCATTGGGTATGGATAAATCTTTGGCTTCCAATGCCCTGAATTGTTACTCCATGTGACAAAAATAGCACAAAAAAAATAAGAGTAAATGCTCTAGATAAAAAAATCAGAATAAAAATGCGTCTGTTTGGAGTAATTACACTAATTATTTAAGGTGTGATTTTATAACTATCTGTTTTTAAATTGGAAAAAATAAATTTAAATGAGAACTAGCGAGTTATAAAAAAAACAAAAATATGTGAATTTTAATCTTAATCAATGCTGTCATTTTTGATTCTGTTGAGCGTTATGGCAATTGGATCAGAAGGCATTCTGCAAATGGCTGGCTAAGTCCTGAAGCTTTTGAGCAGAAAGATTTTAAGAATTTAGAGGGAAATGTTGTCCGCGATACTGTCTAGGATCAGTGTTCTGACTCAAGATAACTTAGGGAGCATCATATTCTGCTGTATTGCTGCATTTATTTTAGCTTTGTTTATGGTAAAAGCGCGGGTTCGATTTGTTGAAAAAACCTACCTTAAGAGTGTTTGCTTGGTACAGGATCATACTTGGGATTGTCACTATGCTTGTATCGTAAAAAACGCATGATTCTAAAAACAAAAGCAGCGATTCAGCTGCTTTTTTCTTTGGATGAAAAAATAAACTTTTTCTTTCAGAATTTACGCAAAATTTACGCTATCCGCATTTTTGAATATAGAGAATTTACGCCCTCAATTTCCATACTTACGCTGACCTATTTTAAATGGCATTTGCTATGTGGGAATTTATTTCTGTATTTGTCTTTTCATTGCTGCTGGCTTATCCGCTTGGTGCTTATCTTGCGGATGTGATGCAAGCCAAGCCAATGAAAAGTGACCATTTTTTTAAATGGATTGAACAACCGATCTACGCCGTTCTCAATGTGAAGCAGGTCGGTATGAACTGGCGGCAATATCTGGGCGCTTTTGTGCTGAGTAATGTTCTATTGCTTGGAGCGAGTGTCACTATTTTAATGACACAGGCATGGCTACCATTGAATCCTGATCATATCCCGAATATGAATTGGGATTTGGCTTTACATACCACTATTTCATTCCTGACCAATACCAATCAACAGCATTATTCAGGACAGGCCCAACTGTCTTATTTATCACAAATGACAGTGATTGTAGGTCTGCAATATTTGTCGCCAATTATGGGACTTGCCTTATTAGTCGCTATGTTAAGAGCATTATTTTTACAATCAGCTCAACAACAAGACCTAGATCAAAACAAATGGAATCGCATTAATCTGGGTAATTATTGGATGGATATCATTCGACCACTATTTCGATTTTTCATTCCTTTGGGGTTTATTTTTTCTTTACTGCTCACTTTTCAAGGTGTGCCAGCAACCTTATTTGCGGGGCCAACAGCGCAAGTTTTAGAGCAAAGCACAGAAGTCAAAACTCAACATATTCCACTCGGCCCAGTTGCACCGATGGTGGCGATTAAACAACTGGGCAGTAACGGTGGTGGTTGGTATGGCCCAAACAGTAGTGTGCCTTTAGAAAATCCAACACCACTGTCCAATGTGATTGAGATGATTGCGATTTTACTGATTCCACTTTCTGCGGTGTTTATGGTTGGGCGTTTTATTCAACGTAAAAAACTGATGTGGATGATTTTTGGCAGCATGTTGCTGATGTCACTTTCTTCAACGCTATTGACCCTGTGGGCTGAAAAGTCTTCGTTAATTTCAAACACAGCGTTGATGGAAGGGAAAGAAATGCGTTTCGGTGCGGATGCATCTGCATTATGGGGAAGTTTGACCACGCAAGTGAATAATGGTTCGGTCAATATGATGCATGATTCCGCCTCACCACTCACAGGCTTGGTTGAACTGTGCAATATGCTGATCAATGCCATTTGGGGCGGGATTGGTTGTGGGCTATTACAGTTCTTTATTTATCTGTTTCTGGCAGTATTTATCGCAGGTTTGATGACAGGGCGTACCCCTGAATTATTTGGGCGAAAAGTTGAAGTGACTGAAATTAAGTTATTGGCACTGGTGATTCTCTTACAGCCTGTGGTGATTCTTGGCTTGACTGCGATTGCTATTGCATTTCCATCGATTACAGGGAATTCAAATCCAGCGTTCCACGGCATTAGCCAAGTGTTTTATGAGTATGTCTCTGCCTATGCAAACAATGGTTCAGGTTTTGAAGGCTTAGGCGATAACACTTTATGGTGGAACCTGAGTGCCAGTGTGGCGTTATTGGCAGGGCGTTATAGCGTGCTGATCATTCCAGTCTTAATTGCAGTCAGTTTGGCAACCAAACCGCAAGCAGCCGAAAGCAAGGGTTCTTTACAGATTGAATCTCCAACCTTTGCGTTGACCTTGATCGGAATCGTGCTGATTCTGACCTTGTTGCAATTCATGCCCGTGTTGGTGATTGGACCAATTGCTGATTATTTATCGATAAAAGTTTAAGTGTGGAGCGATAACAATGAAACATTCAAATGCGACACAACAGATGGATATCTTAAATAAAGAAATTATTCAGCAAACTTTCCATAAATTGCTCCCTCAACACGCGTTTAAAAATCCAGTGATGGCATGTGTGTGGGTGGGAACAGTTTTAACCCTTGTTGCCACTTTGATGGGAAATACCAGCTTAGGTTTTGGTTTAGTCCTAAGCTTGATTTTATTGGTCACGGTCTTATTCGCCAATTATGCCGAGGCGGTTGCAGAAGCAAAGGGACGTGGACAAGCTGCATCTTTACGTCAGGCGCGTGAAAATTTAACTGCAAATCGTATTCTCGATTTAAATGCCGTACCGACAGTGATTTCTGCCAATCTCCTTAAAAAAGATGATCTTGTCGTTGTCAAAGCAGGTGAAATTGTTCCTGCAGATGGTGAAATTATTCAGGGTTTTGCGACCATCAATGAATCAGCGGTTACAGGTGAGTCTGCACCCGTACTGCGTGAAGCCAATACCGATCGTTCAGGTGTGATTGGTGGAACTAAGGTCTTGTCCGATGAAATTATTATTCGAGTCAGTAATGAGGCAGGGCATAGTTTTTTAGACCGCATGATTGCCTTGGTGGAAGGTGCTAATCGTCAGAAAACCCCGAATGAGATAGCACTGAGTATTTTACTCAATATCATGACTATCACTTTTATTGTGGTGGTGGCAACCTTACCTGTTATTGGATCAATGGTTGGGATCAAAATCAGTATGGTCTTGCTGATTGCCCTATTGGTGTGTTTGATTCCAACTACGATTGGCGGCTTGCTGCCTGCAATCGGTATTGCGGGGATGAACCGTGCTTTAAAAGCCAATGTCTTAGCAAAATCAGGGAAAGCGGTTGAAGTTGCGGGTGATATTGATGTGTTGCTCTTGGATAAAACAGGCACGATCACCTATGGAGATCGCCAAGCCACCGCTTTTTATCCATTGGCAGGCGTGACATCCACTGAGTTGCGTCAAGCAGCAATGCTCACTTCTTTTGCCGATCCAACGCCTGAAGGTAAATCGGTGGTGAGTCTTGGGAAAGAGTTAGGTGAAAGTATCCAAGAGCCAAAAGATGCTGAGTTCATTCAATTTAGTGCCTCAACTCGTCTTTCAGGAGTAAATCTAGCAACTGGACAAACGATTCGTAAAGGTGCTGTCGATGCCATTCTTAACTTTACTCATCAAGAAATCAAAG
The DNA here is from genome assembly GCF_026168575.1 of Acinetobacter entericus. Classification (NCBI taxonomy): domain Bacteria; kingdom Pseudomonadati; phylum Pseudomonadota; class Gammaproteobacteria; order Moraxellales; family Moraxellaceae; genus Acinetobacter; species Acinetobacter entericus. Next base: position 144,349 of record NZ_JAPEQW010000006.1, on the reverse strand, counting down.
ACAACATCGAGCTTAAAACTCGTGTAGAGCAAGTGGCTTCTAAAGGTGCAACACCATTGGTGGTGGCTTCAAATCACAGTATTTTAGGCGTGATTGAACTGTCTGATGTGATCAAACAAGGCATTAAAGAACGCTTTGCGCTGCTACGTGAGATGGGCATCAAAACCATTATGGTCACAGGCGACAATCCATTGACTGCGGCAGCAATTGCAGCCGAAGCAGGCGTGGATGACTATATTGCAGAAGCGAGACCTGAGGACAAATTGGCGTGCATTCGTAATGAGCAAGCAGCAGGAAAATTGGTCGCAATGGTGGGTGATGGCACTAATGATGCACCAGCTTTGGCGCAGGCAGATATTGGCTTAGCCATGAATTCGGGTACGCAAGCAGCCAAAGAAGCAGGCAATATGGTGGATTTGGATTCCGATCCAACCAAATTGCTAGATGTGGTCGAAATTGGCAAGCAGCAATTGATTACCCGTGGGGCTTTAACCACTTTTTCTTTGGCAAATGATGTATCCAAGTACTTTGTGATTTTACCTGCATTGTTTGCCGTGGCGATTCCACAACTTGGGGTGCTGAATATTTTGCAATTGAGTAGCCCGAGCAGTGCGGTGATTTCCGCTTTGATCTTTAATGCCTTGATTATTCCAATGTTGATTCCATTGGCACTCAAAGGCGTTCAATTCAAACCTGCCAGTGCGCTGCAATTGTTACGCCGTAATATGCTGATTTACGGTGTAGGTGGGGTGATCTTTCCGTTTATTGTGATCAAGCTGATTGATCTTGTTGTGTCCTTGTGGATTTAGGAGTGAGATATGAATACTTTATTGAAGCATGAGCAATTGAATCAGCAGGACTTAGCATTATCTAGTCAAGGACATTCAGTCCTACGTCCGAGTCTTGGTTTAGTTGCAGTTGGTTTCTTGATTGCCGGGGTGTTGTACGCTACAGCAAGTGTCTCCATTGCACAGTTGATTTTTCCAGAGCAAGCCAACGGCAGTGTCATTGAACTGAATGGTAAAGTAGTGGGGTCAAGTTTGGTCGGACAAAACTTTGTTAGTGAACAATATTTCCATGGACGACCAAGTGCGGTAAGTTACAATGTCGATGGCATGGCAGGCAGTAATTTGGCAATCTCTAATCCTGATTTACACAAACAAATTAAAGAGCGAACAGTGCAATTTGCCCAGAATAATCATATTACTGAGCAACACGTGCCGAATGAGATGGCGACGGCATCAGGAAGCGGAATCGACCCAGATATTTCACCTGAAAGTGCTTTATTACAGGTGAAACGCGTGGCACAGCAACGCCATTTACCTGAGCAGCAAGTGCGTGATTTGGTACAACAACAAATTCAGCCTGCACAATTCGGCGTCTATGGGCAAGCGCGAGTGAATGTGTTGCAGTTAAATTTAGCCTTAGATCAATTGTCATCTACACCTCGTTGATAGAGCGTAATTATGCAGATCGACCGTAATAACAAAGCAGATGCATGGTTGGCACATAGTCAACGTGAACAATCTGGACGTTTGACCATTTTCTTAGGTGCAGCACCAGGGGTAGGGAAAACCTATGCCATGCTGACCCGAGCGCATGAATTGACGCAACAAGGGCAGCATGTGATGGTCGGCGTGGTGGAAACTCACGGTCGATCTGACACCGAAGCTTTGATTCAAGGGCTGAATGTGATTCCAAGGAAGTCTGTGGAATATCAGGGGCGAATGTTAGACGAGATGGATCTCGACCAAATTCTTAAATTAAAGCCTCAAATTGTGCTTGTTGATGAACTTGCCCATCGCAATGTACCCAATAGTCGGCATGAATATCGTTGGCAAGATGTCAATGAGTTGTTGGATGCAGGCATTGATGTCTATAGCACCTTAAATATTCAGCATTTGGAAAGCCTCAATGATGTGGTTTTTCAAATTACGGGGATTCGGGTAACTGAAACTGTCCCCGATGCACTACTTAAACGTTTGAAAGATATTCGACTGGTTGATTTACCTGTTCCTGAATTATTAGAACGGATGAATCATGGCAAGATTTATTTCGCCGATGTTGCCTCCCATGCATTACAAGGTTTTTTTAAAGCTGCAAATTTGACAGCATTACGTGATCTGGCAATTCAAACTGTTGCAGGGCAGGTCGATATTGATTATCGAGAAAAATTTGTTGCGCAAGGGCAGATTATTCCGATTCAAAATCATGTGATGTTGGCGATAGATGGTTCTGAGTTTTCAGAAGATTTGGTACGCCGTGCCCATCGGATTGCGGAAAGGCGCAATGCAACGTGGAGCGTTATTTCAATTCAAAAAAGTAAGGTTGAAACGACCCAAGCCTTTGCAGTGACTAAAGCCTTTAATCTAGCGCGTAAGCTCGGTGCAGATACCTATTTGCTGTATAGCAATCATATTGCATCGACCATTTTACAGGCGGCTTATGATTATGGTGCATCTAATATTTTGCTCGGTAAAAGCCCTCAAAAATCGCTATGGCAACGCCTATTTTCAGATCATATTGCCGATCAACTGTTAGAGAAACAGCATCCTTTTGAAATCACCTTTGTTCAGCCTTTGAAAGCCAAAAATAATGAAAAGCGTTTGCAGACAGATGTGGCTCATTCATCTTGGCTAGAACAAGGATTGGCATTTAATCAACGTGAAGTGTTTGAAAGTATTATCATTGTGTTGCTAGGACTGATTGTGGCAGCAATCAGTGATCATTTTATTGGATATAGTGATTTAGCCTTAATTTTTATTGTGACCGTATTACTGGTTGCGATACGCGCCCGCATGTTGATCACGATTATCAGCGTATTCATCTGTTTTCTACTCTACAACTATTTTTTTATCGAACCTCGATTTACCTTTATGATTAGTGCTGAACGAGGCGTGATTACCATCATTACGTTTATTGTCTCAGCCTTACTGGTTGGGCGTTTAGCCAACCAATTACGCGCTCAGGTGCTTAGCCTGCGTGCTGCAAATTCAGTCTCGTTACAATTACAGGAATTAGAGCGCAAGCTATCGACCTGTGTAGATATTGAACAGGTGTTAAATGTCGCCAAACAACATTTGGAAACTTCATTAAATGCCACGGTTTGGTTAAAAGTTGAAAATCAGTCTTTAGGTGATCCATCCGTCTTAAATGAAAAAGATCAAATTGCCGCAGATTGGACGCAGAAGAATGCGAAACCCTGTGGACGCTTTACCAACACACTGACCAATTCTGAATGGTGGTTTATTCCACTGAATTTAGTGAAAGAATATGGGGTGATTGCAATTCGCTTTCATCAAAATGCTCAGACCATCAGTTTTGAATTGCAACGTTTAACTGAGTTGATGATTGAGGATATTGCGCAAACTGTTGCTCGGGTTCAACTGTCTTTACAGTTGGAAAACTCTCGTGTGGTGGCTGAAACGGAAAAGTTGCGTTCAGCTTTGCTTTCTTCGGTATCGCATGATTTACGTTCACCCTTAGCCGCGATGATTGGTTCAGCAGATACGCTTAAATATTATGGTGAACAAATGCCTGAAAGCGATCGGCATGAATTATTAGACACCATTCACATTGAAGGGGAACGACTGGATCGTTATATTCAGAATCTGTTGGATATGACTCGATTAGGTCATCAGGGTTTGACTTTAAGTCGCGACTGGATTGGTGTCGAGGAACTGATCGGTTCTGCGACGCAACGACTGAAACGCTATCAGCCTGAGGTGAAAATCGAGGTTGCTTTGGCGGAAGAACTTCCGCAATTGTATGTGCATCCTGCTTTGATTGAACAAGCCATTTTTAATGTCTTAGAAAATGCCGCCAAGTTCTCACCAGAGAATGTTCCGATTGAAGTGAAGATTCAGCAAGAGGAACAGTTTCTGCAAATTGACATTATCGATCAAGGGATCGGCATTCCTGAACATGAACGCGAGCAAATCTTTGATATGTTTTATACCATGCAGCGCGGCGATCGCGGTAAAACCGGAACAGGTTTAGGGCTGGCGATTGTCAAAGCCATTATTGGCGCACATATGGGCAGTATTGAAGCTTTTGCTGGAACAGGTGGTCAAGGTACTTTAATTCGCATACGATTACCGTTACATCAGGATTAAAATTATTATTTATGCCACAAACAATTTATCCGAATGCATCAATTTTAATTATTGATGATGAACCTCAAATTCGAAAATTTTTAGACATTGCTTTACGTGCGCAAGGTTATCAGGTGCATGTTGCTGAAAATGGCATGAAAGGCTTAGAAATTTTGGCAACACGAGGTGCGGATTTACTGATTTTAGATTTGGGTTTGCCTGATATGGATGGGATGGAGGTTTTACAGGAATTACGCCAGTGGTCAGATATTCCTGTGATTGTGTTATCTGCCCGTCCTGATGAAAATCAAAAAATTAAATTGCTCGATGCAGGCGCGAATGATTATGTGACCAAACCATTTAGCATTCAGGAATTATGCGCTCGTATTCGAGTGATGTTTCGCAATAAACCACAACAGTCTGAACAGAACATTGTATTTGATGATGGTCAATTATCTGTGGATGTGGCTGAGCATGTGGTGACGTTTGCCCAGGAAGAAATTGTCCTCACCAAAAAAGAATTTCAACTATTAGCACTATTGATTCGCCATCAAGGCAAGATTGTCACACAAAAACAAATTATGACTGAGTTATGGGGCATTAGCCATGAAGAAGATACGCATTATCTTAGAATCTTGGTGAAAAAACTCCGCACCAAAATTGGAGATTCTGCGGTCACTCCAAAATATATTTTTACCATTGCAGGCGTGGGGTTGCGTTTTTTGGGTGAATCCTAGCGATTAATTTCAATAGAGCATATGGGACTTAAAAATAGTGTGGGATTGATGCAATGAAATCCCACAACAGAATAGCTTTATTCAATTGATATACCATTAGAAAAAGCTAAAACAAAGCAAGCCGATGGCTGCAGAACCTGCTAGGACATACATGACTTTCAACTCAAAATAGAACAGTCCAATCAGGGCTACAAAGGCAATGAGCGCCGCAACGAAATCAAAGGAACCACCAAATCCTGCCGGCCAAAGCACATGATAGCTAAAAAATAGCGCAAGATTGAGAATCACGCCAACAATCGCAGCCGTAATGGCGGTTAGTGGCGCCGTAAATTTGAGTTCGTTATGTGTCGATTCAATAATCGGTGCGCCTGCTAAAATAAAAATGAAAGAAAATAAAAAGGTAAACCATGTAACGATGATGGCGCCTATTGCTCCAGCTAAAAATAAATGCTCACTTCCTAATAATGCATGATTATATCCGCCTAAGAATCCCACAAATGCCACCACCATAATCAGTGGCCCAGGGGTACTTTCACCCAGTGCAAGACCATCGATCATTTGCGTGGGGCTTAACCAGCTATAATAGTTCACAGCCCCTTGATAAACATAAGGTAAAACGGCGTATGCGCCGCCAAAGGTCAGAAGCGCTGCTTTAGTAAAGAACCACGCCATTTGGGTATAGGCATGATCCCATCCAAGCATTAAGCTTAGACTGATGCTCGGAATCAGCCACAGTAGAGCGCCGAACAGCACAGTACTCCCCAATCGTTTCCAGCTAAAGATCGCATGCGCCGGTGTGGGAGTATCATCGTCAATCAATGCACGCCCATAGTCTTTTTTACTCTGTTGATGCGTGTTTCCATTAGCAAAAAGGCTCGGATATTTTTTACTGGTTAAATAACCAATAATAGCGGCAGAGAAAACGATTAAAGGAAAGGGTAAGCTGAAGAAAAAAATCGCAATAAATGAGAGCGCGGCAATCAGCCACAAAAAATTATTCTTGAGTGATCGGCTGCCGATTCGGTGAGTTGCATGAAAAACAATGGCAACCACGGCAGGCTTAATACCATAGAACAGTCCAGCGATGATGGGGACATCACCAAATTTGACATAGACCCATGAAAGGCCGATTAAAATAAACAGGGAGGGCAAGACAAAAAGAATTCCTGCAACTAATCCGCCAGCGGTTCTGTGCATTAACCAGCCGATATAGGTCGCTAATTGCTGTGCTTCAGGTCCGGGCAGCAACATGCAGTAGTTCAGCGCATGCAAAAAACGTTTCTCGGAAATCCAGCGCTTCTGTTCAACCAGTTCTTGATGCATGACCGCGATTTGACCAGCGGGCCCGCCAAAACTAATAAATCCTAATTTAAGCCAAAACAGAAAGGCCTGCCAAAACGAAACAGTTTTTATTTCTGCTTCTGGGGGGATTAGTTCTTGCGCCATGATTATTCTCTAGAGAGGTTGGCATAAAGGCCATCAAAAATGTGGTTGGATAATTCAAATAATTGGTCATCATTGCTTATTTGGCTTCGGAGGCCCTGAATGACTTTCTCAATACCGATGGCTTCAGGCGGCTCAATCCCACCGACATCAAGGTAGTGAACAATTTCAGCAACCTTTTTGAGTGCTGGTGTTTCTAAATTAAAACTATGTAAAAGAACTTCAAAAGTGACCCAGTGATTCACGTGGCTGAACCTCGCGCCATCAAAATCGAAACCTAAGGCTTCTTCGGGGCAATCATCGGGAGTTTCTAACCAAATAAAGGTGGGTGTGGCATCGATAAAAGTCTTAATCAGCCATGCGGAGGCTAGCCGATCAATCCAAGGTCTTTTTCGCGTTGCCCAAATTTGGTTTTGATAATCTGTTTTGTCTAAAAGTTGAATATGAGTTTGTATTGCTTGGGGTTCGTTAGCTTCATCGAGTCGGGCAATAGAACGTTCCAATAATGAAAGTTCGTTGAGCACTTGTGCCTGAGTTTCATTAGGGTAATAGTCAATATCTACAAGCGCATTGATACTTTTTCGGAGTTTACGAACTTGCTTGAGCAGTTCTTTCTTTTCATCTTTAGTCTGGCGGTCTCTTAATGCTGTGAGCTGTTTATAGAGAGTGTCATATTCTTCTTTTCGGCTGAAAATAGTCGAAAGATCAAGATTTGAAAGGGACTCTGTATGGAAGATATAAGCAGTTCCTTGCTCTGAAACAATATCGTGAGTGATAGGGTCAAATTTCTCGCGATGAGCAATTGGGAGTACATAGACCCCATCTCTAAGGGTTGCAGCACCGCTTGCCTTAAGAGATCGCCATACCCTCATGCGCGCTGTGGTGCTTTGTGTCGGAAGTGATGAGATGAGCAAAGATATTTTCATGTTATATAATCAACATATTTTGTTAAGTATATTTTGTTTTTATAGTCAGTAGATCATATTTTCTGCAAAGAATATATGCAAAATAGATATGAACCTAATCGTTAACAAAGCTTATTTCTGATTTATTTTAGAAACGGAGATGAGCAATCGATTTGAAAACTTTGAGAATAATTTAAAGATCGCTGTATCTAAGCTTATTGTATGGCAAGAGTTGTGACCTAATGATGTCAAATGGTCATTTTATTTCATCCGAATAAAATTGTCGTGAATAGACTCTTTTCTATTTCTTAAGTGTTGTATGCGGTTAAGGGAGCAGGTTTACTGGACTCACTCAAAATATAATGTCTATTCTCTGTTTATATTTAATTTAGAGTGTTAAAGACTAAAATCCACCATAATAAAATGGTACGCCCTGCGGGACTCGAACCCACGTCGGTCGCTTAGGAGGCAACTGCTCTATCCAGTTAAGCTAAGGGCGCGTAAAACGCAGTTAATTTACTCCAATTTTTAACAAAAAAAAAGTTATTGCCGAAACAATAACTTTTTAAATGCTTAAGAAAATTACACTTTTCTATAAAGTATTTTGAATAGAATAAACATGAGCGTAATCCAAACTGGAATCATGATCACGGCGCCGCTTAAACCTTGCGTCCACATGATGTAGAGCACAATCGCAATGAAGGCAAGAACAAGGTAATTGCTGAATGGCGACCAAAGCGCAGGGAATTGCGATACCTTTGCTTCTGCTTTCATTGCTTTAATGAACTTAAGGTGCGTTAAGCTGATCATTGCCCAGTTTAAGACTAAAGCGCCAACCACGATATAAATCAGATTGCTTAAAGCATCTTCCGGTGCGAAGTAGTTTAATAATACACAGCCAAAAATAAGCAAGGCAGAGAACAGCACGGCAGGAATTGGCACACCTTGCTTATTGGTCTGCGTAAAGATTTTCGGCGCATTGCCTTGCTGCGCTAGACCAAACAGCATGCGGCTGTTGGCATACATGCCGCTGTTATAAACAGAAAGCGCAGCCGTTAAAATAATAAAGTTAAGCAAATGCGCTGCCCAGCCAATACCCAGCTGGCTGAAGATCATCACAAATGGGCTTTTGTCTAAACCACCCAGTTGCAGTTCGTTCCATGGCACAAGCGACAGTAAAATCGTCATTGAACCGACATAGAAAACCAGAATACGCAAAACGACTTGGTTAATGGCTTTTGGAATGGTCTTTTGTGGATCTTTGGCTTCAGCTGCCGCCATGCCAATCAGCTCAATACCGCCAAAAGCGAACATGAGGAAGGCCAGCATGTAAAATAAACCTTCAAAGCCGTGCGGGAAGAAGCCGCCATGCGTCCAAAGATTGCTGAAAGATGCGGTGGAATCCGGGCCTGCTGTAACCAGTAAGTAAATACCGAATACAATCATCGCGACAACAGCAGTGACTTTAACAATAGAGAGCCAGAATTCAGATTCGCCATAAAATTTTACGTTGCCAAGGTTCACTAAGGTGATAATGACAAAGAAGGTCAGCACCGATGCCCAGGCAGGGATGTGAGGCCACCAATAGTTGATGTATTTCGCGACGGCAGTCAGTTCAGTCATGGCAACGAGGACATATAAAATCCAATAGTTCCAGCCTGCAAGAAAACCGGCGAATTTGCCCCAGTATTTGTTCGCAAAATGACTGAATGAGCCTGCTACAGGCTCTTCAACAATCATTTCCCCAAGTTGGCGCATAATTAAAAAAGCAATTAATCCGCCAATCGCATAACCCAAAATAATGGATGGACCGGCAGATTCAATCACGTGTGCGGAACCTAAAAATAAGCCAGTACCAATTGCACCACCCATGGCAATCAATTGAATATGACGGTTTTTTAAGCCACGCTGAAGTTGAGACGACTCTTTATTCAAGTTATTTCAGCCCGACAATGAATATGTGATTTGGATTGTAATAGATCAAGAAGAAATAGCCTAGTAGCTCAAAAAATATGAAAAAAAGTTATATGTTTTATTAAATTTTTTTTAATAAAATTAATCATTAAACAATAAATGAATCAATAGATTAATTTTATTTTATTTATGAAAGATGAATCTGTGTTGCTGGAGGAAATCTGACAGATGCCGTTTTTTTATACTTAAGTCCTGTAGCTAATATATTTTCAGTAAAAGCCGCTATGATAATGCGTGATCAATATCGGATTGGTATTGTGCAATACAATGATAAATAAGGATTCAAAATATGCCGTTTGCTCCCCAAATTAAAATTCCAGCAACTTATATGCGTGGCGGCACCAGTAAGGGTGTATTTTTTAAGCGCAGTGATTTGCCGGAGGCCGCGCAGCAGGCAGGCGCTATTCGTGATCAGCTGCTGCTTCGTGTCATTGGCAGTCCAGATCCTTATGGCAAGCAAATTGACGGCATGGGCGGCGCAACATCCAGCACCAGTAAAACAGTTATTTTAGATAAAAGTGCGCAGCCGCATCATGATGTGGATTATTTATTTGGGCAGGTGTCCATTGACAGCGCTTTTGTAGACTGGAGCGGCAATTGCGGCAACCTAACTGCTGCTGTAGGCGCTTTTGCAATTTCAAATGGTTTAGTGGCTGCGGAAAAAATACCGGAAAATGGCATTTGCACGGTGCATATTTGGCAGGCCAATATTCAAAAAACCATTATTGCGCATGTGCCAATTACTCAGGGGCAGGTGCAGGAAACGGGCGATTTTGAACTGGATGGCGTCACTTTTCCTGCGGCAGAAGTGCAGATTGAATTTTTAGATCCAGCAGATGACGGTGAAGACGGCGGCGCGATGTTCCCGACAGGCAATATTGTTGATACTTTGCTTGTACCGGAGGTTGGCGAGTTTCAAGCGACCTTCATTAATGCTGGCATTCCAACAGTTTTTTTAAATGCAGCAGATATCGGTTATGAAGGCACTGAACTGCAGGATGCAATTAACGGTGATGCAGCCGCCTTGGCGCGTTTTGAGAAAATCCGCGCGTATGGCGCCAAGCAAATGGGTCTAATTCAAGATATTGCTGAAGCGGAAAAACGCCAGCATACGCCAAAAATTGCCTTCGTCTCTGAGCCGAAAAGCTATGTATCTTCCAGCGGAAAAGCCATTGGCGAGCAGGATACAGATCTTCTGGTACGCGCATTGTCGATGGGCAAATTGCATCATGCGATGATGGGGACTGCCGCTGTCGCAATTGGCACAGCCGCGGCGATTCCCGGCACTTTGGTGAATTTAGCCGCTGGCGGCGGCGAGCGGGAAGCTGTACGTTTTGGCCATCCGTCCGGAACTTTGCGTGTTGGCGCGCAAGCCGTACAGGAAAATGGACAATGGGCTGTGAAGAAAGCGGTAATGAGCCGCAGCGCGCGCGTGCTGATGGAGGGCTGGGTGCGCATTCCGCAAGATGCCTTGAAATAATCATCGATTGATATCGCGTGATTGCACATTGAATTAATTAAAAATATTTTAAAGCTCCTGAACAGGGGCTTTATTTTTGAGATCAGTTTAAGAACGTTCTATGAGCTGTTACGCAGAGCGCTGAATTCATCGTTTCAACAGTATAGATATAATAACAATCAGCATCGAATCACCCGCTGCAGCCTTTCACCTCCAGATCAGCTTCACGACTTCAGAGTAATTTTCGGTTCGTTTAGCAGAAAGAGCATCGATTATAGATTTAAGTTTTAAGAATTCAGTTTCGTGATAGAGAAAACAAGGCAAAAGCAGTATGATGCAACAAGACAGAAACTGATGCAGGCCAAATTTTTAAGGCCCTATGCAGCGCCAGTTTGTCATACCGCTTAGATAAAAAAATTGAGGTGAACGTGTCGTCTTTAACTGATGTGCAGGCTCATGCACTGACAGAAGCACAGAACCGCATTCAGCAGGATTTACTGACTGCGCTGGATGCCTTTGCAATTCCAGAACCGTTAAAAGGCGCAGTGCACCATGCCGTTATGCTGGGCGGCAAGCGGGTGCGTCCAGCGCTTTGCTATGCAGCCGGCGCATTAAAGCAAAATCCGAATGCCGCTGCGGTGCGCCGCGCAGCGGTTGCCATAGAGTTTATTCACTGCTATTCATTGGCGCATGACGATTTGCCCTGCATGGACAATGATCTGCTGCGCCGCGGCCAGCCGACATGCCACGTGGCTTTTGGCGAGGACACGGCGCTATTGGCTGGAGATATTCTGCAGTCGATGGCTTTTGAAATTTTAGGCAGCCGCTTGTTTGATCAGGGGCCAGCCGTTGAAGCGTCTATTGTGCTGAAACAAATGCAGATTCTAGCGACAGCGTCTTCAAAAATGGTGAATGGCCAAGTTCTGGATTTGCAGGCTGAAGGTAAACAGATTACCCAGGATGCATTAGAAAACATTCACCGCAATAAAACTGGGGCGCTGATTACGGCAGCCGTGATGATGGCTGCGGTAACGCTGTTTGAAGGGACTGATCAGGCGATTCCGAAACTGCGAGAGTATGGGCAGGCGATTGGGCTGGCTTTCCAAGTTCAGGATGATATTTTGGATATTGTTTCCGAGACTGAAGTTCTGGGAAAAACGGCTGGCAAAGACCAGCAGGTTGAGAAATCAACTTATCCCGCCTTGATGGGGCTGGAGCAAGCCAAGGCTTATGCTCAGGATTTGCACAATCAGGCGATAGGCGCATTGGCATATTTTGGTGATCAAGCTGAGCAATTAAGCCAAATCACCCAATTTCTGCTGTCGCGGAAAAGCTGATCCCAGTTGAGATCAAAGAATGAAAACAAAAAAGGAGAACACGCTGTTCTCCTTTTTTTGTTCAATACGCTTATAAGCTTTCTTTGTAAATCCGTTCCGCTTCTTCAAAACGCTCGGTAATGTCTTTACCAGGCGCTTTGCCCATTAAGCTGACCGCAATAATGGCGATGAATGAGCAGATAAAGCCAGGAATAATTTCATAAACACCGGTATCGCCCCAAACATTCTTCCATAAAATCACCATGACTGCGCCAACGACCATGCCGGCTAAAGCGCCATTTAAGGTCATGCGTTTCCAGAACAGCGAAAGAATAATCAATGGGCCAAATGCCGCGCCAAAACCGGCCCATGCATAAGCCACTAAGCCTAAAACTTTAGATTCAGGATTGCCTGCCATCCAAATGGCCAGCAAGGCAATCAAGAGCACCATCAGGCGGCCGACCCACACCAATTCTTTCTGTGAAGCATGCTTACGCAGGAAAGATTTATAGAAATCTTCTGTCAAGGTGCTTGAGCACACTAAAAGCTGACAGCTTAAAGTACTCATGACTGCAGCCAAAATAGCCGCCAGTACAATGCCGGCAATCCACGGATTAAACAGGATTTTGGTCAGTTCCATAAACACGGTTTCAGGGTTCGCATTTACTGCGCCCGCCAGTTCCGGATGCTGCTGGAAGTAGGCGATGCCGAAGAAACCCGCTGCGACTGCGCCGCCTAGGCAGAGAGTCATCCACGTCATGCCGATGCGGCGTGCCTTGGGAATGGACTTCACCGAATCCGCGGCCATGAAACGGACAAGAATATGCGGCTGACCGAAATAGCCCAAGCCCCATGCCATGAGTGACATAATGGTAACAATGCTTAAATTGCCGATGATATCGGTGGCTTGCGGACGGGCGGCTTCAAGCGCCAAAGTCACCTGGCTCATGTCTGAGAAAGACATGAGCGCAACAATCGGGGTCAGCAGCAAGGCGAAAATCATTAAGCCTGCCTGAATGGTATCTGTCCAGCTGACAGCAAGAAAGCCGCCGATAAACACATAGCTGATGGTTGCAATCGCGCTGATCCACAGCGCGGTGCTGTAGGACATGTCAAACATGCTTTCGAACAGGCGTGCGCCGGCAACCATGCCGGAAGCGCAGTAAATAGCAAAGAACACCAAGATGACAATTGCTGAAACGATGCGTAAAACTTTTTTCTGGTCGTTAAAGCGGTTGGAGAAATAATCAGGCAGGGTTAAGGCATTGTGCTGCACTTCAGTATGCACGCGCAGCCGTCCGGCAACGAGCAGCCAGTTCAGCCATGCGCCAATAATTAAACCGATGGCAATCCACATTTCAGATAAGCCTGAAAGGTAAATGGCGCCCGGCAGGCCCATCAGCAGCCAGCCGCTCATGTCAGATGCGCCTGCAGAAAGGGCGGTAACAAAACTTCCTAGACGGCGGCCCCCTAAAATGTAATCGGAAAAATTGCTTGTTGCCCGGTATGCCATCAAGCCAATCACGATCATGGCGGCAATATAAAAAAGAAAGGTGATTAAGGTTGGATTCAGGGAGCTCATACAATATCCATTTTCGAGTTGGACAGCAGATCGAAATATGAATTGACAGCAAAGGGAGAGCCAATTGAAGGCAAAATAACTGCCATCAATTCAAGAGATTTCAAAAATTAACGCGAAATTTAACCATAGATAAACAAATTTTGCTGGCTTTTATCAGCTTAAATAAAAATAGACAGCAAAAAAGCTGTCTATTGTTTTGAAAAGCATGATGAATTAGTTATTTCGGCCCATCACGCCGCGAATAGTATTCATAATGTCTGCAGGTAAAACCACTGTTTTAGCATTATTGGATTTCGACATATCCTGCATGGCTTTGACGTACTGCTCTCCTAGAAGGTAAGCGACCGGAATTTCTTTGTCGCCTACTGCCGAGGTCACCATTTCAATGGCTTTTTGCGAGGCTTCCGCCAAGACCACCTGCGCTTCTGCATCGCGGCGTGATGCTTCCAAGCGGCCGTCTGCTTCTAAAATGGCGGCTTGTTTTTCACCATCCGCTTTGGTGACCGTTGCGCGGCGCTGACGTTCAGCCGCTGCCTGTTCTTCCATTGCGGACTGCATGGTGCTGGATGGTTTAATATCTTGAATTTCTACGGTTTTTAAAGTAATTCCCCAATCCGAGATATCATCGGAAATACTGGCTTTCAATCGGGCTTTGATATGATCGCGCGATGAAAGCGCATCATCTAAATCCATTTCACCGACAATGGAACGCAAGGCTGTCTGCACGAGGTTCTGAATCGCCCATGTGTAGTTTTCGATTCCGTACACAGCTTTTTCAGGCGTGGTCAGATTGATGTAGGCCACAGCATTCATTAATAAAACAGCATTGTCGCGGGTGATGACTTCCTGAGATGGAATATCCAGCACAATGTCTTTGGTGGTGACTTTGTAAGAGACTTCATCGACATAGGGAATGACAAAGTTCAAGCCCGGACTGAGGGTAGTGTGGTATTTGCCTAAACGTTGAACAATCCATTTATAGCCTTGCGGCACAATGCGCACACCTTTAAAAATGGTGACGGCAACAAAGGCCAGCAGGGCAAATATAACAATCGTAGCTGCGCTCATTTATTTACTCACTTTTTCGTTGTCAGTTTGATTGTGCAATTGCACAACGAAGTCATTGCCTAAAATGTCGACGACTCGGACACGGTCACCCACTTGAACTGGAGATAAACTGCGGCAGTTCCATTCATCTGAGCCCAAGACCGGCATTGGAAAGCGCACCTTGATTTGCTCATGCTCTAAATTGGTTTGAATCACCATGCCGACTTGGCCAATTGTGGCTTCGCGGGGCAAACCGGCTTTGGTTCTGTCTGTCGATAGGGGTTTAATGAATTTGAACCATGCGATAGTGCATAGCACAGACAGAATGATCCAGGTCACAAACTGGGTAGTGGTGCCCATCATTGGAAAAAGAAAATATAAAACGCCAACCATGATGGCGCCAATGCCAAACCACAGCGCCGCAAATGCAGGCAGCAGCAGTTCTGACAGAATCAGCAAAACGCCTAAAACAAACCAGTGCCAAGGTTCTAAAACAAATTCCATACATCTGCCCGTGTATTGCCGTAATTGATATAGATGACCAAGCATCTATATCAATGTAGCAGATGAATAAGTTTTTGAATATTTAAAAAAATACTAAATTTTAAATTTAGAAGCCGGCGCAGGCTTGAGTGCCGCTGGAGAAGCCTTAAAATCTGCAATGGCTTTTTGGATGGATCTGATTTTCAGCTGAGCGGCTTTTTCACCTTCTAAAATGGTTTCATTGCTGGCTTTTAAATCCAGTGTGCCAATGTGGCCGACTTTGGGCTGAATCACAATATTCGCGCGGTCCAATTCTTCATTAATGCTTTGCTGGCCCATAATATTCAGGGTTTGATCCAGCACGCCAAGCATATTCAGCGCCTTGCTTCCGTCTGGGCGGGCAGAAATATCGACGGCAATGACGATGTCGGCGCCCATATCTTTTGCTGTTTTGACAGGAATAGGGCTGACCAAGCCGCCATCAACATATTTTAAACCGCCTATCGTGGCAGGAACAAAGACATTGGGAATACTGCAGGAGGCGCGCACGGCTTGTCCTGCATTGCCTTTCATAAAATCGGCTTTTCGGCCGTTGTCTAAGCGGGTAGCTACAGCGGCAAAACGGATTGGAAATTTTTCGATTGGCTTATGGCCAACGTTTTTATTGACATAGTCTTGCAGTTTTTGACCTAAAATTACCCCTTGGCGGTTTAAGGTAAGGTCACGGATATCGGACTCTTTGAAGCTAAGAGCAATTTGCTGCATCTGATACGGTGTCTTGCCGCTGGCGTACAGGCTGCCGACAAAACTGCCGGCGCTGGTGCCAGTGACGATTTTTGGCTTAATGCCGTGCGATTCCAAAACTTTTAAAACGCCGATATGGGCAAAGCCTTTGGCGCCGCCGCCGCCAAGCGCAATGGCAATCACGGGTTCACGGGCTTTAATCGGCGTGGTTTTGACGGGGGTGTTCACAGCTTTGTCACAGCCTGCAAGGCCAAGGCCCAACAGCCCAATCAAAGAGTAATGCAATAATCTCATAAAATTAAAACTGATTAAGTTCTGTTCAAATAGGCGCACATCTCAGCAAAAAAATGCAGATATAGCTAGTGTTTTTTCCATTGCTTTTGTAACGGCTTGGCCAGCCAATCTGGATTTTTAGGGGAAAACTTGCCTACATAGCGCTGCAGAATCTGCTCTAAATCCTGTTCAAAATGGCCTGTCGGCTCAAAAACGCCTAAGCAATGAATCGTTTTATTTTCATAATCAAAGGAGAACATCACAATCGGAATATGGGCCTCATAGGCAATATAATAAAAGCCGCTTTTGATTTTATCGGCTTCTTTACGGGTGCCTTCTGGCGCCATGCCCACCCAGATCCGGTCTTTTGCGTGAATAATCTCGGCAATCTGTTTGGTCAGGCCCTGCTGACTGGCACGGTTGACAGGAATTACGCCAATCCATTCCAGCAGCGGCTTTAAAGGGGTTTTAAACAAGGTGTGCTTGCCAAAGATGGTGATTTGAATGCCCAGCCCGAGCAAGGCGGTAAAGCCATGCCATGCATCTATATTGGAGGTATGCGGCGAAATAATGGCGACCGCTTTAGGCAAATTGGGAAATTCGCCTTCAAAGCTCCAGCCTTGAGCCAAAAAAATTTGCCTGAACATCCGTTTGGTTAATGCAGAACCGCGTGCAGGCACTTGGTCTGGCAATGCTGGAAAATACTGGGTCATTGTTTTTATCATTGATATCTATTTATTTAAATTATCATAGGCTGTTGATCTTGGGACTGCATTGGCAAGATTGTGCAGTCTGACCAATGGCCCTGATCAGCTGTGTCACGTGCTGAAGTAGTCTCTGCCGATGCTTTCCAAAACCGCAAGGAAATTTCATGCTTCAAATGCGCAATGTCTATCTGCTGCTGTTTTCACTGTATTGGGCGCAGGGTTTGCCTGTAGGCTTTATGACGCATGCGCTGCCAGTGATTTTAAGAGCGCAAGGGGTATCTTTGGCGCATATTGGCGGTTTTGGCCTGCTGATGCTGCCGTGGTCAATCAAGATTTTCTGGGCGCCTTGGGTCGACCGCATTGGCAGCACGAAGCAGGGCCATTACCGGTCATGGATTATTCCAGCACAGCTGCTGACAGTATTTGTGCTCATCGTACTGTCTTTTTTACCCATTCAGGCCTTAAATCAGCCGCTGTATCTGCTGGCATTTTTCGCGGTTTTGCTGAGCATGAATTTGATTGGGGCAACACAGGATGTTGCGACAGACGGCCTGGCTGTCAATATCTTGAAAGGCGAACAGCAGCATTGGGGCAATACGTTTCAGGTGGTGGGATCCCGACTTGGCTTCATTGTTGGCGGCGGGGCGATTTTATGGGCCTTAGACTGGCTGCAGTGGCAGCCCACATTTTTAATTTTGGCTGGCTTGGTGCTGATCAATACTTGGCCTGTTTTGATGTATGAGGAAGCGCCGCGCACGAGTGCAATTGCGCATGATGCGTCCGCATTAATTGATGCTAAACAGCCGGCTCCATTACAACAAAAGTGGGCGGAGATCCGGCATTATCTGGCTTATTTCGTTGAAAGCGCTGAGCTGAGGCGATGGCTGTGGGTGCTGATCACTTTCAAAGCAGCTGATGGTTTGGCCGGACCCATTTTAAAGCCGCTGATGGTGGATATAGGGCTGAGTTTCAGCCAAATAGGCGTTTATGTCAGCATGCTGGGGGCCGCTGCTGCGCTTGCAGGCGCCGGTTTGGCAGGCATTGCTTTAAAGTATTGCTCGCGTTTTCAGGCGCTGCTGATTTTTTCCATATTTAAAGTATGCAGTTTAGCGGCTTATGCATGGCTGGCTTGGCAATATGATGCGCAGCAATGGGTGCCGCCGCAGGTCATTTATGTCATTAATGCATTGGAAGATATGGTGTCTGCCATGCTTCTGGTGGTGATGCTGACGGTGGTCATGCAATATAGCCGCAGGCATTTTGCTGCTACAGATTTTACCTTTCAGGTGTCACTGCTGGCGACCGTCAGCGGCGTGCTCTACAGTTTAAGCGGTATTGCGGCAGATGCTTTGGGGTATAGTAATTATTTGATTATTATTACGCTGGTTGCTGCGGTGTGCTTAATTCCGATGTATCGCTGGGGCGCTGTATTTTTAAAACACGTGAATTGACAGAGCCGGCAGAATAGCCAAAGATAGCTGAGTATATTTTGCGCATATTTCAATATGGATATTGAACCGGTATTTATCGCGTTAGGCTTTTTTGCATTTTGCGGCGGATTGATTGATGCCGCCGTGGGCGGCGGAGGGCTGGTTCAATTGCCGGCATTGATGTATGCCTTGCCTCAATACAGCCTTGCGACAGTGTTCGGCACCAATAAACTGGCGGTTTTAGCTGGAACCTTTTCATCGTTCTTCAGCTATATGCAGAGGATAAAAGTTGTTTGGGCGCTGCTGCTGCCGACTATGCTGGCTGCCTTTATCTTTGCATTCTTTGGCGCAATGTCTGTGGCTTATATTCCAAAGGCTTTGATGCAATATGCGGTGTTTTTTCTGCTGATTGTGATGGCTGTTTACACCTTTATAAAAAAGGATTTGGGCAAGCTGCACACGCAAATTCAGTGCGGAAAAAAGCAAATTATGCTGGGCATTGGCTTTGGCGCGCTGATTGGTTTTTATGACGGTGTATTTGGCCCCGGCAGCGGCAGTTTTCTGCTTTTCTTGTTTGTGAAAGTATTTGGATTTGATTTTTTGAATGCTTCTGCATCGGCCAAGCTGGTCAATTTAGGCACATTCAGCGCATCCCTCTTGTTCTTTATTCCTTCTGGACATGTACTTTGGATGATCGGCAGCATGGTGGCGCTATGCAATATTGCTGGTTCTATCAGCGGTACCTTTTTGGCGCTGCGTTACGGCAGCGGTTTTATCCGGATTTTTTTCTTTATTCTGCTATTGTTCTTAATTGGCCGAATGGGACTGGAAATTTTTGCAGGCTAAATCTGCTGATGAATGCGCGCAAGCCTGATATCGGCGTTCAATTGAAAAGAGTGAAAAAAAGCATTCCATCGGTGCATGCGCGCGTCAAAGGCTGGCCTGAAACACAATTAAGCCAGTTTTAAGTTTGGACATTTACCTTAAGAGCATCCATGAAAGCCCATGATGAATTTAGATGCTGACACAGTTAACGAACTTGAAAAACAAAATTCCGCCAATCTCTTTAGGCTGGTTTAATTTTTTTGTAGCGCTATGGCTTGGCTTGGCGCTCAATGTGGTTTTTTATCAAAAAATTCAAGCGCTCACGCCCTATCAAGGGATGAAGGCGCAGCTCTTTATTGCGGCTACGGTTGCAGTGGTCATTGCACTGTATAATGCGCTGCTTCAGCTGCTGCAGTGGCGCTGGAATGCCAAGATTCTGGCTTTCATTTGGGTTTTTATTGGCGGCTTCAGCGCATATTTTGTGGCGAGTCTGGGCGTGGTCATTTCTCCTGACCAAATTCAAAATGCGATGCAAACAGATCCCAATGAGCTAAAAGATTTAGCCTCTGTCCATCTGCTGTCTTGGACTGTGCTGATGGTGATTTTGCCGATCGCTGTTTTTTCGCAAATCAAAATTCAAAAAGAGCAAATATCAAAGGTGCTGCTGAAAAAAGCGCTCAGCATTGTTGCGTCATTTGCAGTCATTGGCGGGCTGCTGTTCGTTTTTTATGTTGATTACGCCGCCATTTTTCGTGAGCACCGGGATTTGAAAGGCATGCTGTCACCGCAAAATGCCATTGCATCAGGCTTGTCATATTACCGTCATCAGGCGCCAAAAGAAAACCTGCCTTTGGTTGCTTACGGCACAGATGCGCACCGCAATGTGCCTGCATCGCATGGCGGCAAGCCTAAGCTGATGGTGCTGGTTGTCGGTGAAACGGCGCGGGCTGAAAGCTTTTCCTTAAACGGCTACGCGAAAAATACCAATCCTCAGCTCTCTCAATTAGACATCATTAATTTCAGTCAGGTCAGCTCTTGCGGCACTGCAACGGCGGTCTCTGTCCCGTGCATGTTCTCTGGCATGCCGCGCAAAGACTATGATGAGCAGCTGGCCAGCCATCGTGAAGGGCTCTTGGATATTGCTAAGCGCGCAGGCTATAAAGTGGCTTGGCTGGACAATAACTCAGGCTGTAAAGGGACATGCAACCGCATTGAGCAAGTGCAGTTCAGCCCCGAATTAAAGAAAAAATGGTGCAGCGATGCCCAAGGGGAATGCCGAGACGAAATTCTGGCAGACGGTTTAAAGCAGTATATTGATGCCATTCCAGCGAATGACTTGACGCCGCGCCTGATTGTGCTGCACCAAATGGGCAGTCATGGGCCCGCGTATTATGCCCGCACCACCGCGCAGCATCAGCCATTTAAGCCGACTTGCGACACCAATGCCATTCAGGGCTGCACGCAGGAGGCTTTAATCAATACATATGACAACTCGATTGTGTATACGGACTATGTGCTGAGCAAAATTATCGGCACATTGCAGGACAGCCAAAAATACCAAACAGGGTTCTGGTATTTGTCAGACCATGGTGAATCAACCGGTGAACATGGCATGTATCTGCATGGCGCACCGTATGCTATTGCCCCTGAACAGCAAACGCATGTGCCGATGCTGATGTGGTTTTCGGCAGACTGGAAAACGAAAAATGCACAGCAAATTGCTTGCCTCAGCGCGCAAAAAAGCAAAGAATTAAGCCAAGACAATTTATTTCCGAGCTTGTTGAGCCTGCTGGATGTGCAAAGCAACGTCATTGACGAAAAAAATAACATGCTGCAGCACTGCGCGCCGGCTGCTTAAGAGAGTACTGAACTGATGAGCAAGATACTAATCATTGAAGATGACTTTATGATTGCTGAATCGACTCAGACCCTGCTGCAATATCAAGGTTTTGAGGTGATTTGGGTGAATAACGGCATTGATGGCCTTAAAAAAATCCAGCAGGAGCAGGTCGATGCTGTATTGCTGGATTTAGGCCTGCCAATGATGGATGGCATGCAGGTGCTGAAGCAGATCCGGCAAATCCACCCGGCACTGCCTGTATTGATCATCTCGGCGCGCGACCAGCTGCAGCAGCGGGTGGATGGCCTGAATCAAGGGGCCGACGACTATCTGATCAAGCCATACGAATTTGATGAGTTGCTGGCGCGCCTGCATGCACTGCTGCGCCGCAGCGGAAAAGTACAGCTGCAAAACAGCCAGTCAATTTTAAGCTACGGCGATTTGATCTTGGATATTGAACAGCATTTGGCCAAATTTAAAGGCGAATATATTGATCTCTCGAATCGGGAGTGGGCAATCCTAATT
The DNA here is from genome assembly GCF_026168575.1 of Acinetobacter entericus. Taxonomy (NCBI): domain Bacteria; kingdom Pseudomonadati; phylum Pseudomonadota; class Gammaproteobacteria; order Moraxellales; family Moraxellaceae; genus Acinetobacter; species Acinetobacter entericus. The sequence goes on along the minus strand of NZ_JAPEQW010000006.1, from coordinate 122,965 downwards.
CCCTTAGTCACGCATCCGAATAAAATCTTTTCCAAAACCAATTTGGAAGATAAGCTTTATGACTTTGACAGTGAAATCAGCAGCAATACAATCGAAGTCTATGTGCATCATTTGCGTAACAAGCTGGGTAAAGATTTCATCCGGACAATCCGCGGCTTGGGTTACCGTCTGGGGCAGCTTTAAACCTTTAGGATCTCTCAAAACATGGCGCTGCTGACAGGCAATTCGTTAAAGCGGAAGCTGATTCTGTATACTTCATTTTTCAGTGTGGTTCTAGGCTGCCTGCTGATGGTGTCTGCGTACAAAATTTCATTGGAAGAGACCAAAGAAATTTTGGATGCGCAGATGAAAAATTTGGCAGAGCGGGTTGCTGCGCATTCGCCAGAATTGATGCAGAGTCAGTTTGATCCCGAAAAGCATTATCATGAAGAAGATTTATTTGTAGATGTGTGGCCTTATTCGCAGCAGTCGCACCAGTATCATGAATTCAATTTGCTGATTCAGCCTATTCAAAAAGCCGGCTTTTATACTCATAAAACCTCCCATGGCACATGGCGCACATATGTTCTGCCTCTAAAAGACTATCAGGTTCAGGTCAGCCAGCAGCAGTCTGTGCGTCAAAATCTGGCGATTGAACTTGCGGGCAGCATGTTTGTTCCATATCTACTGTTTATGCCTTTCATGCTTTGGGGGTTAGGCTGGATGATCAGCCGGATTTTACAGCCGCTGGATGACTTTAAAGCAGAGTTAACGCAGCGCGATTCCAAAGCATTGAACCCGATTCAATCGCAGCATTATCCTATTGAAATTGCGCCCACCATTGAAGAAATGAACGCTCTGTTTGAGCGCATCTCATTGGCGCAGCAGGAACAGCGCCAATTTATTGCCGATGCCGCGCATGAGCTGCGTACGCCAATCACAGCTTTAACATTGCAAGTTAAAGTGCTGCTGCAGGAATTTCCAGAACATAAAGCATTAAATAATTTAGCTTTAGGCTTAATCCGCATGCAGCATTTGGTTGCGCAGCTGCTGAGTTTGGCAAAACAGGATGCGTCTTTGCCTGAACTGGAAAACAAGCATCTATTTTATTTAAATGAAACCGCGGTGCATTGCGTTGAAGCTCTGATGCATTTGGCTATGCAGAAAGATATTGATCTGGGCATGGAGCGCAATGAAGCGCTCATGGTTAATATGCAAGAAACGGCGGTGCATTCAGTGATTTATAATTTAATTGATAACGCCATTAAATATACACCAGAGCATGGCGTGATTAATGTGTCTGTCTTTCAGCAAGATGGCATGGCTATCCTGCAGATAGAGGACAGCGGGCCGGGGATTGATCCCGCCCTGCATGCGCAAATTTTAAAGCGGTTTTACCGCGTGCATCATCATCAGGAAGTGGGCAGCGGACTGGGGCTTTCAATTGTCGATAAAGCCGTAGAGCGTTTGAATGGCCGTTTAAGTTTTGGCAGCAGCGCCAGTTTGGGCGGTTTGCAAGTCAATGTGCAGCTGCCCAAAGCCTAATATTTAATCAAGGATCAGGGCAGAGGCGTATGAGCCTCTGCTCCGCCGCTCAAGTGAATGACCGGCTGAGCCTGCAGCGCGATGCGCTTATAGAAAATGCCGTAAATAATGACATTGACCAGCCACACCACCCATGCCGTCCATAGATTATGGCTGAGGAAATGCGCGCCGCGCATCATTTGCGCCCAGCCCATGGCAAAACCTAAAATAAATCCAGAAAATAAAAAGAAATAGGCGCGTTTGGGATTGGAGAGCCGATAGACAAAATATCCTGTCATAAAAGCAAAGCCAGTAGAAGCGTGCCCGCCAGGAAAGCAGTGTCCGTTTTCATTTTTAAGCACCCAAAGAAATCCGTGCGGCAAAGCAGCGGTCATCGACCAAGGGCAGGCATGCGCAGACTGAGACTTTAAAATACCAACGACAGCCGTGCACAGCATGGCCGCCCAAAAGAAATAGCCTAATTCAAATCGTTGAGGCTTTAAGGGGGCAAATTTAAAGGAGGCCAGCCATTGCAGAAGGATCACCACATAGGCGGCAATCAGCACATTTTTGACCCAGCTGTGATTCAATACGGCCAAGGCCCAATCATAGCGCAGCGGGAATTCACCGGCTTCACTCATCCATGGTTCAATCAGGCTTAAGTCCAGCGCGCCGCCGACAGGAAAAAACACCCAAAGTATGGAGCTGCAGCAGAGCAGCAGGCTGGCTTGAATAAAAATAAAACGCTGTTGATCAGTCATGTAACGTATATGAATTTTAAGGATGCTTCATTGCAGCAAAGTCAGCTTAAATTGCGCTTAAAATGGCAGCAGAAAAAGCTATTTTCAGCTTCGTAATATGCTTATCAGACATGCGGCAAAGGCGCGAAAGCCAGCCATGCTAAAGTAAGTCAAAACATGCCAATAGCGAATGAATCCTTATGAGCATCCAAGCCGTACTGTTTGATTTGGACAATACCTTGACTCACCGCGGGCAGAGTATCATCGCTTATAGCCAGTTTCTTGCGCAGCACTATGCTGCACAGCTGCTGGAGATGGATTTGCCTAAAATCCAGCGCATTATTAACTGCATAGACAATGGCGGCTATCCTAAAAAAGAAAAGTTAACGCATCCCAGCATTGGCGCATCGGTTGCCTATGCCTTGCTGCAGGAGCTGCATTGGAAAACCGTGCCGGATTTGAAGGAATTGAGCGCGTTCTGGTTTGAATATTTTGGACGGCATGCGGTTGCAATGCCGGGTGCAGAGTTTTTACTGCAAAATTTAAAGCAGAAACGCTATAAATTGGCCGTCATTTCAAATGGCGGTCATGCCACACGGCTGAATATTTTGCAGGGTTTAGGCTTTACGCATTATTTTGATGAAATCGTCAGTTCTGAATTGGCGGGGATCAGTAAACCGGAACCTGAAATTTTTCTGCAGGCCAGTGCGAAGCTCGGCATAGCGCCAGAGCGCTGCCTATTTATTGGCGATCATCCCGTGAATGATGTGCAGGGGGCCTTAGGCGCAGGCATGCAGGCCATTCTGCTGGAAGGTTTTCACCTGGCAGATACAGATCAGCTGATGGTTTCTAACCGCATACAGCAGCTGGATCAGATCTGGACATTTTTAGGCTAGGCTGATCATCAGGCTGCAATCAAAAGGCAGGCAAGATCAAGCAAAGCGGTTGAATTTGGCTGCTTTGCTTAAACAGCAAGACTGGATTCCATTACTCAGAACATGGCATCTTCTGAGTTGGCGCTGATACGGTGGATAGAGAGATCTGCGCCGCGGAATTCTTCTTCTTGGCTGAGGCGGATCCCCATAGTGATTTTCAGCAAGCCGTAGACAGCAAAGCCGCCTGCAAGCGCAATAATAATGGCCAAAACGGTGCCAAAAATTTGTGAAATCAAAGAAACGCCGCCGAGGCCGCCCAGCCATTGCTGACCGAAAATTCCCACAGCAATGCCGCCGAACGCGCCGCATACGCCATGTAAAGGCCATACTCCTAAAACATCATCAATTTTCAGCTTGTTTTGGGTATATGTGAACAGTTTGACAAAAATAATGCCTGCCGCCGCGCCAATGATTAATGCCCCTACAGGATGAACAATATCTGAGCCTGCGCAAATAGCGACGAGGCCTGCCAGTGGGCCATTATGCAAAAAGCCGGGGTCATTTTTGCCCATGAAGTTTGCTGAAATCGTGCCGCCCACCATGGCCATCAGTGAATTAATGGCCACCAGCCCTGAAATGGCATCTAAACGCTGTGCGCTCATGACGTTAAAGCCAAACCAGCCGACGATTAAAATCCATGAACCGAGAGCCAGAAATGGAATAGAAGAGGGCGGGTGAGCACTGATGCGGCCATCTTTTTTGTAGCGTCCATAGCGCGGGCCAAGCAAAAGCACCGCCGCCAGCGCAATCCATCCGCCCATGGCATGCACCACGACGGAACCTGCAAAGTCATGGAAACTGGCGCCAAAAGTATGCTGCAGCCAGCTCTGGAAGCCAAAGTTGCTGTTCCAGATCATGCCTTCAAAAAATGGGTAAACCAGTGCCACCAGCAGTAAAGTGGCCAGCGCCTGAGAGCGCATTTTGGCGCGTTCCGCGATGCCGCCTGAAATGATGGCAGGGATGGCTGCAGCAAAGGTCAGCAAAAAGAAACAGCGCATTAAGTTGTAGCCGTGATCGGCTGCAAGGGCTGCGCCTGCATGGAAAAAATGCTGCCCGTAGGAGATATAATAGCCAATAAAAAAATAGGCAATCGCGGAAAGGGAAAAGTCCGTTAAAATTTTACTGAGCGCATTCACCTGGTTTTTATGGCGTACAGTACCGAGTTCAAGAAAGGCGAATCCAGCATGCATTGCAAGCACTAAAACTGCACCAAGGAGGAGAAAAAGTAAGTCAATATTTTGCATTGTGAGTCCCAATTTAGTGCGTAGTGTCACAAAAGAAACCCAGTATATCGATGCAGGCGATTTCGAAAAGAGGATTGATTAAGGGAAATTTTGATTAATTCAGATTAAAAATATGCAAGACTCGATATAAAGCAAATACTTAGATAGCGCACTTTATTGGTGCGTTTTTTGTGTTGGTTAATCTCTATAAATTTATTTTATTTCATATATTTATATTTATTAAATAGTGGATTTTATTTCCGTGTTTTGCAAAGGTGCATCATTGTCCCCAATTTAACGAATGTCCGCTGCATAAACAAAATGCAAAATTATTCAGCGCTGTCCGTGCTTAATGCACTGAGATAAGCCAATTTAAGCTCAAGGCTGCTAACATCTATTTTTTGTGATGTGAATTTTAAGCGCATTGGGCGCAGAGATTTAAAAAAACAGCCTGCCACCCCAATGAGTTGTATCTGCACGTGAAAACCATCCCTTATGAAAAAACTCAGCAATAATGTACTTTTAGGATTGCATGCTGTACAGGCGAATGCATGGGGGAGATTTTGCTTTCAAGATGCTGAGGTCTGATGATGGATAAAAAAAGCAGACCCGCAGATCTGCTTTTGATGGTGCTGGATCAATGCAAAATTTTGTTGAGGAACTGCTGCGCCCGTTCACCGCGCTGAGTATTAAAGAACTCATCTTTGGTGCAGTCTTCGACAATTTTACCCTGATCCATAAAAATAATGCGGTTGGCCACTTGGCGTGCAAAGCCCATTTCATGCGTGACGCACATCATGGTCATGCCTTCTTTGGCCAGCTGCACCATTACATCCAGCACTTCATTAATCATTTCAGGGTCTAAGGCAGAGGTCGGTTCATCAAACAGCATGGCAATCGGGTCCATGCTGAGCGCCCGTGCAATGGCAACACGCTGCTGCTGTCCGCCAGACAGCTGGGCTGGAAATTTAGCGGCATGCGCGCTGAGGCCGACACGGTCTAAATAGGCAAGGCCTTTTTTCTTGGCGTCTTCTTCCGAACGGCCTAAAACTTTGACTTGCGCAATGGTCAGGTTTTCGGTAATTGACAAATGCGGGAACAGCTCAAAATGCTGGAATACCATGCCGACACGGCTGCGCAGCTTATTCAGATCTGTTTTAGGATCATTAATCGAAATGCCGTCCACTAAAATGGTGCCGGACTGAAAAGGCTCTAAGCCATTCACTGTTTTAATGAGGGTAGACTTTCCAGAACCTGAAGGCCCGCAAACGACTACCACTTCACCTTGGCAAATCTGCGTAGTGCAGTCAGTCAATACCTGAAAGTCTTTATACCATTTGCTGACATTTTGGAGGTCAATCATTACTTTTTGATCTGTCATACACTTAACCTCCGCTGCAATTTTTTAACTGCATACGTTGCGATCATGCTGATGGTGAAATACACCAAACCAGCGAATAAAATATATTGAGTGAGCAGGGACATTAAGTCACCGCGCACGTAGTTGGTGCGGAAAAAGTCCAAAAGGCCAATGGCGTAAACCATGGTGGAATCCTGAAATAGAATGATGGTTTGCTGCAGCAGCAAAGGCGTCATTTTGCGGAATGCCTGAGGCAGAATGATCAAACGCATGGCTTGACTGTAACTCATGCCCAGCGCATAAGCCGCTGAAGTTTGTCCTTTAGGGATGGACTGAATGCCGGCGCGCACAATTTCAGAAAAATAAGCCGCTTCAAACAGCATAAAGGCCACAATGCTGGATACCAGCGCCGTGTCGATGGTGAGGTAATTGCCTGTAATTCCGGTATAGATAAAAGGCACTGCAAAATAAAACCACATCAAGACCAAAAGCAGTGGAATGGAGCGGAATAAATTGACATAGCCTTTGGCAAACCAGTTCAGCGCTTTAATGGAAGACAAACGCATCAATGCGAGCAGTGTGCCAATAAAGACCCCGCCGATCGTTGCGCTGATCACGACTTTGAGCGTGATGCTTAAACCATGCCACAGAGCAGGGCCAGACTGCTGCAAATCTTGAATAAATGAAGTCAGCCAATCCATTATTTATCTCCTGCAATTAGGCCCGGAACACGCAGGCGTTTTTCCAGATAGGTCATAAAGCCAATCAGGCAGACATTGATGACCATGAAAATAATGGTGACATAGGTATAAATTTCGATGGTGTTTTGCGTGTACTCACTGATGGTTTTCATCTGCGCAATAATTTCTGCGACCCCCACCAAAGAGGCAACAGAGGTGTTTTTTACACAGTTGGTCAGTTCAGAGCTGAGCGGCGGCAAAATGGTGCGGAAAGACTGCGGCAAAATAATGTGGCGGTACAGCTGAGCTGTAGAAAAACCCATCGCATAGCCCGCATTGGTTTGCCCGACAGGCAAAGCTTCAATACCCGTACGCACCTGTTCACAAACGCGGGCGGCGGTGAATAAGCCTAAGCCGACACTGGCCGAGATTAACGCCGTGGTGTTGGCGCCTAAATCATTCATCCACCAGTTTTTAATTCCAGCCGGCAGAAAATTAGGCACCACATAAAACCAGATAAATAATTGAATCAACAGCGGCACATTTCGGAAAATGGTCACGTAGGCTGTACCGATGCCGCGGGCAACCGGGCTAGGCAAAGTCCGCATGATGCCTAAAATGCTGCCGAGCACCATGGCAATGCTCCATGCCACCAGCGCAATCACAAACAGCCAGCCCAGGCCAATTAAAATCCATTCCAGATATGTGGAATCTCCCACACCTGTGGATTGGAAGAGTACACCCCAATTCCAGCTATAATTCATAGAAACTCCCTTTTTAGCTTAAGCCAAATTCCTTTTGGCTTAAGCATTTACAGAATGTTTAGGGATGATTATTCGTCACGGTCATGCGGGTTGCTGATAAGCGTCTTCAGCTGATCGGACATTGGGAAATTTAAGTTAATATTTTTAGGCGGAATTGGCGTTTGGAACCATTTCTTATACATTTCGTTGATTTCGCCTGAGCTGTAAGTTGCTTTAATGGCATCATCAACAACCTGCTTAAAGCCTGTATCGCCTTTACGCATCATGCATCCGTAAATCTCATGAATCGGCGCAGTGCCCACAATTTCCCATTTATTCGGATCTTTGGCTTTCGATTTTTCACCCGCAAGTAAAATATCATCCATCATAAAGGCCGCTGCACGGCCGTTCTGCAGCATCAAGAATGATTCTGCATGGTCTTTGGCAGAAATGACTTCGCCAATGCCTAATTCTTTTTCATGCTGGCGGATATAGCGCTCCGATGTTGTACCCGCAGTGGTCACCAGTTTTTTGCCTTTGAGGTCAGCAAAGTCTTTGACACCGGAATCTTTGGCTGTAAGTAAGCGTGAACCTACTTCAAAGAAGCCTGTAGAGAAGGCTACTTGCTGCTGGCGCTCTTTGTTGTTGGTGGTAGAACCGCACTCTAAATCGACAGTGCCATTAGAGACTAAAGGAATACGGTTTTGGCTGGTAACAAGGTTATAGCGGACTTTTAAATCCGGCATGTTTAATTTCTTTTTGACCGCTTCTACCACTTTCAGCTGCAGATCATGCGCATAGCCAACCGGCTGGTTTGGATTATCTGCAATATATGAAAAAGGAATAGAGGAGTCGCGGTAGCCTAAGACAATGGTGCCGGACTTTTTGATTTTATCTAAAGTCCCTGAGTCGGAAGCTGTTGCTTCGCCGCCCGCAGGCTTATCAGAAGATGGAGCTTTATTGTCGCTGCAGGCACTTAGACCGAGCATGAGAGCACTTGCACAGAACAGGGAGGTCATGGTGCGTTTATAGATCATTGGCAAAACTCCTTTTTATTGCTTGTTCATCAATTGCTTTAATTGTCGATGCTTTAAAGCCATCAGGTTGTTGCAAAGATGATTTCTGATATGTACAAAAACCGTACATTAGATTTCATCTTAAGCGAGATTTGAAGAATTGCTCAAGCAAATTTTTTTACGATTTGTTAACGGTAAATGGTTATGATTTAAACAGTTTTTATGGCGCATAAATATAAGAAAAGTACAGCACAATATGTGCCAGCTATGTTGATTTTTAAGTTTGATTTAGACAAAAGTAGTCTGCTGAATCGGGCTGCTATTTTTAAAAAAATAGAACTATGGGATGCAGAAGTAAAAAGGTTAAGGCCCTCTGTGATTAAAATAAACTATTCTGTTGAATCGATTATTCAGATGTTGCCTTTATTTAGATGTTTCATAATATTGTTCTATGTGTTCAATTAAAGTCATGCTCAGGCGATGAATATGCTGTCCATGCTCTATTAATGCATTTTGATGTTTAATCTGTTTTTTGTCGTTGGCTAACAATAAATGCTGTTGCAGGATTTCTTCAGAATGAAACAGTTCAAAAGCCAGCTGGTTTAAATTGGCATCGTATATTTGGCTATGTACAAAAATATGCAGTTCTTTGGCAAAGACTGGAATGAGTTCTAAATATTCGGTTTCTAGGGTATGCAAAATATTTTCGGTACTTTGTTTATTTTGCTGCATTTGTATGAGGAAATCGTCACTGTAGCGCTTAATGCGGTAGAGCGTGGGCAGGAGTGTCACAAAATATTTTTGCTTTTGTATGTTTTGCAATGTGCGGTCACGCTGCAGTTCTAAATGGTTTAAATATAGAGGCACACTAATGGCCACGAAAATGGCTATGACGGAACCGACGGCTTGCACCCACGCGGCCAGTTCTTGATTAAATATTAAATCTGCTTGTGTTGGCATTGAATATTCTCATTTTATTGTTGTCTTGATTGTGCCAACTATTGCATGGAAACGATATGGCATTAATGGCCGATTCAGGCTTTGGGTATTCATTCATAAAGTTGCGCTATAATCGCTCTTTTGCTTTGCATTTACTTATGTCTTTTGATTTAAAAACCACGGTTCAGCCTAATATTGAGCGCTCTACTCCTGAGAAAAAGCTCAACCGTTTAATTGATCAAATTGAACAGCTGAAACGGGAATTGGCGGCATGGGAAAATGCAAAATCAGAAATTCAGAGTTATAGCCGCAAGCGCTTTGTGCCTGTATATGCAGAGCTGCATGATGTGTTATTTAAGCAATTAGAACAGCTTTGGAATAGCCTAAGCAATTATGAGTTCAGCAAATCCGATGCTGCGCAGCTGGATGATAAAATTTATGCCTTAGCCAAAATACTGAAATCTACAAAGCTGCTGAATCAAGCGCAGCTGGAAAAGGTGGATGAGTTATATGCGTACTATCAGCAAACGGCTGAGTATGAGCTCAATAAGAAATTTAAAAAGAAAAATGATGCAGCGTATTCAGATCTGAATGGTGATTTTAAAGAAGCCAATGAAATGGACGAGGCTGAGGATTGGGAAAATACCGAGTGGGGGCGTGGGGATTGGAACGGGGAGCATTACAGTCAAGCGCGTGAACAGGCCAAACTCAAACGCCAGCAAGAAAAATGCGAACAGGCAGAAAAGTTAGTTGAGCAGTCGCTGAAAACAGTGTATTTAAAAATTGCGGCCAGCATTCACCCAGACCGCGAACCTGATGAATCTAAAAAATTAGAAAAAACCGAATTATTCCAGCGCGCCAATGAAGCCTATGAACAGCAGGATTTATTTTATTTGCTGAAATTGCAGCTGCAGGTGGAGTCCAGTCAAAGCAGTTCGCAAAAGGGGTTAAGTGCTGAGCAAGTCAAGTTTTATAAAATGGCCTTGGATGCGCAATGTCTGAAACTGCAAAGCCAAATAGATGATTTGATTGATGCTTTGGTGTGGTCTGAAAGCGCCAAAATTACCGTGCAGAAGTCGAAAGGCAAACTGAAGATTGAGGACTTGTATAAGCAGATTGATGAAGATACTGCGGTTTTAAAACAGCAGATTAAAGCGGAAAAGCAACGGTTAATGTATATGGGGAAAGAGAGTGGGCTGGGGATGTTGTTGGAGCATGGGGTCTTGTGATTTTTAAAATCACCTCTCCCTAGCCCTCTCCTAGAAGGAGAGGGAACTTCTTTGTGTATCAAATGGTAGGTGCATATTTAATGGATTCTCCCTCTCCCTTTGGGAGAGGGTCGGGGTGAGGGTAATCTGCTATAATTTTCAAAAATAAAAACTAAATCCTAAATGAACAATACAGTCGATCCCCAACTATTAGAATTCGCCAAATCTATGCGCAACACCGCCACGGATGCAGAGCACCTTATGTGGCAAATACTCCGTGCCAAGCGTTTTATAAATCTGAAATTCCGTCGTCAGCATGTGATTAAACCTTATATCGTGGATTTTTACTGTCATGAACTTGGTTTGGTGATTGAGTTAGATGGGAGTCAGCATGGAACGGATGAGGCTATTGAATATGATGCTGAGCGGACAAAATTTTTAGAGACTTTGGGTTTAACTGTTGTGCGGTATTGGAATCATGATGTGTTGAGTCGGACGAATGTAGTTTTGGAGGATTTGTGGCTAAGGGTTCTGAAATGAAAGAAAACCACGAATGGAAAACTCCCTCTCCCTCGGGGAGAAGGCGGGGGATGAGGGTTAATTTATAATGGAAAAACTAAAAGTACCTCTCCCTATGGGAGAGGGCTGGGGTGAGGGCTATTTAATAGGTGATGTATAACGTCTTAATACATAGCCTTCAACTTCGCTTTGATCTAAAGTAACTTTTACTTTTAACCAAGATTTATGAATATTTTTGTCAGGTATGACCGTCAGCAAAGTACCTGGTGGCAAGTTTTCAATAATTGAGCTTTTCTTTTTGGGCAATTCAAAAAAATTTAAAGTAGCTGTAATAACTCTTTTATTTGAAAGGAATGTATTTAGAGTTTCTTGGTTAGAAATGTCAGTTGATGTTTTAGTATCACACTTATCTTTTTCAGAATCATTTTTTATGGCCTCATCAGCTAGAGGTTTCAAAGCATATTCAAATACAAAAGCGATACTTAAGTCAAAAAGCGCATCAACTGGCCATTTTTTAAATATTGGACTTGAAGTAATACTTAGAAAAATCCAAAACAAAATATGGATAAGTGTTGAAGCATAATTTTTTTCTTCAGATGTATTAGGTGAGCTAACAGCTAAATCATCACTATTTTTGGAGTTCTGGTCACTAGATGATTCTAAATTTTGAATAATTAGTTGAGCAGAAAAGTAATCAATTAAATTTTGATTTAGAACGGAACTAATATTATTTTGTTGAGCTGCACGAAAAGCACTTAGAATATCTCCAAGCCTTAATTGTGATTCCAAGCTTTTACCAATAATTGATCCAAAGCTTTTCTGTTGAGCTGCACGAAAAGCGCTTAGAGTATCTCCAAGCCTTAATTGTGATTCCAAGCTTTTACCAATAATTGATCCAAAGCTTTTCTGTTGAGCTGCACGAAAAGCACTTAGAGTATCTCCAAGCCTTAATTGTGATTCCAAACTTTTACCAATAATTGATCCAAAGCTTTTCTGTTGAGCTGCACGAAAAGCACTTAGAGTATCTCCAAGCCTTAATTGTGATTCCAAACTTTTACCAATAATTGATCCAAAGCTTTTCTGTTGAGCTGCACGAAAAGCACTTAGAGTATCTCCAAGCCTTAATTGTGATTCCAAACTTTTACCAATAATTGATCCAATGCTTTTCTGTTGAGCTGCATGAAAAGCGCTTAGAGTGTCTCTAAGCCTTAATTGTGATTCCAAACTTTTACCAATAATTGATCCAACGCTTTTCTGTTGAGCTATACGAAAATCGCTTAGGGTATCTCCTAACGCCATTGGTGTTTCTAAATTTTTATCTAATTCCGTCCTGTCGTCTGAACTATTTTCTTCATTTAAAGCATCATCACAAAATTTATTTGTCATTAAAAAATCCCCTCAATAATGAAGGGATTTTAGCTTATTTTTTAATTAGTTAGTAATAAATTAAAGCGCTGCAATTTGCTCCATATTCGCTTTAATCTTCGCTAACTGATCGGCAAATTCAGCAAGTTTCACTTTCTCGCCTTCAACCACTGCAGCAGGCGCTTTTGCTACAAAACCTTCGTTAGCAAGTTTAGTTGCAATTTGGTCATGCTGTTTTTGAACTTTGTCTAAGTCTTTTTGTAGACGGCCCAATTCCGCTTTAGGGTCAATTAAGCCCTTCATTGGAACGAATACAGACACATGCCCCACAACAGAAGAAGAAGACAATGGCGGTTGCTTGCCATCAGCAAGGAAAGTAATGCTTTCAACTTTTGCTAATGCTTTGAACAATGGCTCAATACGAGCGATCTGTGCCTTTTCAGCATCCGTCGTGTTTTGCAGAAGTACAGGCAACAAGCGAGCATTACCTAGACCCATCTCACCACGTATATTACGCACCGCACCAATCAAACCTTGCAGCCATTGCATATCTGCTTCAGCTTGTTCATTGATTTTCGCTTCATCGGCAACAGGGTACTGCGCCAACATAATCGTTTCGCCAGAGATACCGAGTTTCGGTGCAAGCGTTTGCCAGATTTCTTCTGTTAGATAAGGCATCAACGGATGCGCTAAACGCAAAGATGCTTCCATTACTGCTAACAACACACGGCGAACTTCAGCTTTACGCTCTTCAGATACATTCTCATCATTCAGAACTGGTTTGGTTAATTCTACATACCAGTCACAGTATTCATTCCAAATGAACTCGTAGATTGCTTGCGCAGCCAAGTCTAAACGGTAAGTTGTAAACGCTGTTTGCACCGCTTGTTCCGCTTTTTGCAGGCGGCTCACGATCCACTGTTCAGGCAATTCCCAAAGGTCTTGACGAACATCAGTACCAATGGTTTGGCCTTCAATGTTCATCATTACAAAACGGGTTGCATTCCAGATTTTATTGGCAAAGTTACGGTAGCCTTCAACACGTTTCATGTCGAATTTAATGTCACGGCCTGTATTGGCAAGCGCACAGAAGGTGAAACGAACCGCATCTGTACCGTAAGACTGAATGCCTTCAGGGAATTCTTTACGCGTTGATTTCTCAATTTTCGATGCCTGTTTTGGGTTCATCAAACCTGTTGTACGTTTTTGTACTAAAGTTTCAAGATCCACACCGTCAATCAAGTCTAATGGGTCAAGCACGTTGCCCTTAGATTTAGACATCTTCTGGCCTTCACCGTCACGAACCAAACCGTGTACGTACACAGTTTTGAACGGAACTTGCGGCGTACCGTCTTCATTCTTCATAAAGTGCAGCGTAAACATAATCATACGTGCAACCCAGAAGAAGATGATGTCAAAACCGGTCACCAATACATCCGTCGGGTGGAACGTATTTAAGAAATAGTTTTCTGCATCTTTTTTCGCGTCGCCAGTCCAGCCCAATGTTGAGAAGGTCCACAGCGCAGAAGAGAACCAAGTATCCAGCACATCTTCGTCTTGGCTCAGTGCAAGGTCGGCAGGAAGATTGTGTTTTGCACGCACTTCAGCTTCATTACGGCCCACATAGATGTTGCCATCCGCGTCATACCAAGCAGGAATGCGGTGCCCCCACCACAATTGACGCGAGATGCACCAGTCTTGAATGTTGTTCATCCAAGCCATGTACATGTTGCTGTACTGTTCAGGGACAAATTTGATGTCGCCGTCTTTCACCGCTTTAATTGCAGGCTCAGCCAATGGCGCAATTTTTACATACCATTGGTCTGTCAAAAGTGGCTCAACGATTACGCCTGAACGGTCACCGCGAGGCGGCTTCAATGTGTACGGTTGAATTTGGTCTAACCAGCCTTCCGCTTCCGCTTGTTCTACTAGCTTTTTACGCGCTTCAAAACGCTCTAAGCCAATGTAGTCTGCTGGCGCAGGAATGGTTTTAGAAATCTGTTCGCCCGCTTTTGCGATGTATTCAAACTCAGCCAGCACTTCAGCATTTTTGTTGAAAATGTTGATGATCGGAAGTTCGTTACGTTTGCCGACTTCATAGTCATTAAAGTCGTGCGCAGGGGTGATTTTTACACAGCCTGTACCAAATTCTTTGTCGACATATTCATCTTTAACGATTGGAACCGCACGGCCTGTAATCGGCAGGATGATGTTTTTGCCAACCAATGCAGCATAGCGTTCATCATCCAATGCTACAGCAACTGCTGTATCGCCAAGCAATGTTTCAGGACGAGTCGTCGCAACAACAATGTGATCTTTGCCGTCGTGCGTACGCAGTGACTTGTCTTCAAAGAAGTATTTGAAGTGCCACAATGAACCCGCTTCTTCTTTATCTGACTCAACTTCTAAGTCAGAAAGGGCGGTCTGCAGTTTAGGGTCCCAGTTGACGAGGCGCTTGCCGCGGTAGATCAAGCCTTCTTCATGAAGTTTTACAAACACTTCTTTAACCGCGTTTGAAAGGCCTTCATCCATGGTGAAGCGTTCACGAGACCAGTCTACAGATGAACCTAAACGGCGGATTTGGTTGGTAATATTGCCGCCCGATTGTTCTTTCCATTCCCATACTTTTTCGATGAACTTTTCACGGCCCAAGTCATGACGGCTGACACCTTGCGCGCCCAGCTGGCGCTCAACCACCATTTGCGTCGCAATACCGGCATGGTCAGTCCCCGGCTGCCACAAGGTATTTTTACCCGACATGCGGTTGTAGCGGGTCAGGGCATCCATGATGGCATTGTTGAAACCATGACCCATGTGCAAATTGCCTGTGACGTTAGGCGGCGGAATCATGATGCAGAATGATTCTCCTTTTTTAGAGGGCTTAAAGTAGCCGCGTTCTTCCCAAGTCTTGTACCATTTTTTCTCGATCTCGGTAGGATCGTAGGTCGTAGCAATATTTTGCGCTGAATCAGTCATAGTCTAAACAGATCAAAAGTAGATAAAAAATTGCGTCTATTGTAGCAAAAAAAAACGGGGTTTAGGCACTTTGCGCGCATGGAAACTTTATCCGTTTTCAGTCTGAAAATAAGAACCAGTTGGCAGTATTCATCTAAGGCTTTATGATAGGGGCAGATATAAGCGCAAGGTTCGCAGCACATTATAAAAAAAGGAGTTCAGTGCATGAGTTATTCTATCTCTTTGAAAATTTTGCCGGAAACACATCAGCGTTTTACGGACTTGCATCGAAAGCTGAATGCAGGAGATCAAGAAAGCCTGGCGAAACCGCTCGGGGAGAATTTGGCGGATATTGCCTGTGAAATTATTGATCAGGTCTTTGGCAATATTGCCAAAATGTCGACCTCTGGGGATCATGAATCTGAAAAAATCATTCAGCAGATTTTAGACACCACCCGTAAATATATGCCTTGGTCGGTCTCATTTTTCGCTAATGAACGTTTGGTGCCGATGGTGAATTATCTGCGTGATTTGACCATAGAAAAGAACGGGCACTTTTATGTGACCTATCCTATAGACCATAGCTTGGCCAATGAGCTGCTGGGGCATGTCGAGAAAATGAAAGACGGCAATAATGCCTGCGTTCCGCCAGCATTAAAAGCATTTACAGCAGTGGTGGATCAAGGGGTCACGCATTTAATCCGCGAGCCGAAAAAAATGCTGAAATTTAATGTGGTGGTGGATAAAACGCTCAATGGCGTGATTCATGTGACGACCCAGCTGGGCTATAAGCGTTTTGATAAATTGGGTAAAATTTATGATGCCAACTCGATAAGCGGCTATTTTGACCACTTTTTGGTTTTTTTGAATAATGAGCAGACACAAAAAAACGATTAAACTGCAGGATAGCAACTTTTTAATAAAACAATGATTTCATAAGGAATGCATCATGGCAAAGCTGGATGATTTAAAGGGTAAGGTCGTATGGATTACAGGCGCTTCATCCGGTTTGGGCAAAGCCTTGGCGCAGGAATGCGCTTTGCAGGGCGCGCAAGTGGTGTTAACGGCGCGCCGTTTTGAGGAGCTGGAAAATGTCCGTGTCAGTTTGCTGAATCCGGATCAGCATGTATCTATTCCCGCCGATATTACCGATGAAAGCCAAGTCCGCCATGCCTATGAAACAGTGCTGGAATGCAAGGGCCGAATTGACTGGCTGGTGAATAATGCAGGCTTAAGCCAGCGCGCTTTGATTGCCGACACCACCATGCAGACTGAACGCGCCATTATGGAAGTGGATTATTTTTCTCAAGTCTTTTTAACCAAAACCGTATTGCCAGCTTTCTTAAAGCAAAAATCCGGACGCATTGTCTTTGTGTCCAGTGTGGCAGGTTTATTAGGCACGCAATTCCGCGCATCTTATTCTGCAGCCAAAGCGGCGATTCACATGTGGGCAAACAGCTTGCGTGCAGAAGTTGCTGACGACGGGGTAAATGTTTCGGTGATTTTCCCCGGTTTTGTTAAAACCAATGTGTCGATTAATGCGCTCAATGGTGAGGGCAAGGCGCAGGGCTATGATAATGAGGCGACAGCCAATGGTTTGGAAGCGGATGAATTTGCGCAAATGGCAGTAAAAGCTTTGCTGAAAGGTGAGGAATATATTGTTGTCGGCGGCCGTAAAGAAGTCTTGGGGACTTGGGTCTCGCGTTTATCGCCAAGCATGTTGTATAAAATGATCCGTAAAGCGCAAGTGAAGTGATTGGTTTAAATTTTTTAGTATGAACTTTTCAAGGTTTAAGCAGGGTATGAAACAAGTGTCACATCAGTTTTATAGATTCGTCAGCTGTTTCGTAATTTGCTTGTGCTCAATGGCAGTTTCAATGTTGTCCACAGCTAAACCGATTGATCGATTCGTTGAAGAGGCGCGGGCGTATGCAGAGCCTTCAGAAGAGCAGAAACAAGGCTGGCGCCCGCGTGAACATTTTTTTGATACGCAGAAATGGCTGAAATCGACATTTTATAACTCTAAAAACTCGAACATTAATACACGGTTGCCATCAGCTCAATTGGATACCCGCCAAATCACCTATCGTTTTGAGATTTTAAATCATCAGCAATATTTAAAAACTCCATCTGCAGATGCTAAAAAATGTCCAGTTCAATGTATTTTATTAAATGGACATATCTTTTCAGAGCAGCTGTCAATTTTAAAAAGCAGCTGGCTTAAAGAAGAGGGGCGTTTTGTGTATGACAATACCAGCGTTCATATTATCGATATGCGCAATCATAAGTCACAGTATTATGGCGGAATAGGCTTTTTAAGCATTCAGAATAATCAAATCAATTTTTATTATTTTGATGGATTTAGAAAGGCAGTTGGAAATACGATGTATCGGATTAAAGACAGCGGTTTAGACATTAAAATGGATGATGGTACATATCAATCCATTATTCGTTTTGATCAGCAGGAATTTCATCTTACAGAATTGACCAATTATCCTTTAGTAATGGAAACATGCGTTGAAAAAGCGGGTCAATGGGTGTGTGAAATGGCGCGTTAGTTTAGAAATGTTGATCACTTTTTTTTAAATTAAACGGAGTTACTTTTGTATGCTTGCCTTATCTTTGCTGCTAAATAGAAAAAGACCAATTCAAATTCTGATCAGTGTGTAAGAGAAAGTTTTATGATGAAATTTGATGGCTGATTTGATCAAATTTCATCATCGTTTAAATTTGGTTATTAATATTAAGGTCTAATCGCCGTGCCATAAGCAAAGACTTCAATCATGCCGCCTTGCATGCCTAATTCAGTGGTGCTTAAACGCAGCCCCATGATATGGGTGGCGCCCATTTTTTCAGCTTCCAGCTTTAAACGCACGACAGCTTCACGTCGTGCCCGGTCCACAATACTTTCATAGCTGGTCAAACGCCCGCCAAAAAAGTTTTGTATGCTGGCAATGACATATTTAAAGTAATCGTGCGAGATCACCACATTGCTGCTGACCATTTGACCAAAATTTTCACTGGTCTGAAAGCGGTTATTGTCTATGCGGATATAGGCCAAACGCTTTTCCTGTACTTCAAGTTCGTTTAAATGTTTGCGCTCTGCATGGCGGCCAAAGGTCCAGCCCACAGTAAACAAAATCACAAAGACAAGGACTTTAAATAAAAAAGCATCCATCACTTTAGCCTTGAGCAGGGAATGGGTCTGCCAGTTTTGGCGCGTTGGCTTCTACGCGTACCGCTGTACCATATACAAAAAGCTCAGACGCGCCCTGTGCAATATTTGAGGTCGAAAAACGGATGCCGACCACAGCATTTGCGCCTAGGCCTTGCGCTTTCTCAATCATACGGCTCATGGCTTCCTGACGGGATTCTTCTAGCAGTTCGGTATAGCCTTTAAGTTCGCCGCCCACAATATTTTTTAGGCCTGCCATAAAGTCACGGCCAACATGCTTACTGCGCACGGTACTGCCATAAACGACATCCAGCTGCTGTGTAATGGTATGGCCAGGAACGGTTTCTAAATTGCTTAAAATCATAAAGTGCAGGTTGTATTTAATTTGAATACTTTTGAAGATAGGCAATGCGCTTTTAAAAAGCAATAAAAAAGCCCACCGAAGTGAGCTTTCCTTATCGATTTTCAAGGATCTAACTTATTTTGCAGTATCTGCTTTGCGTTCTGCGCTAGACAGCTGAACCTGAGGTGCATCACCAGAATTGGCTTTGATGCCGCCACCAAGTGATTTATACAGCTCTACTTGGCTGTTTAAATTTGCTTGTTCAAGCAACAGCAAGCCTTGTTCAGCTGCATATGAGGTACGCTGCGCGTCCAATACGGTTAAGTAGCTGTCGATACCTGCACGGAAGCGGGCATTCGACAGTTTGTAAGTTGTGTTGGTCGCATCCACCAAGCGGCGCTGGGCAGACAAGCGGTCACCAATGTTTTGACGCACAGCTAAAGCATCGTTGACTTCACGGAATGCTGACTGGATTGATTTTTCATAATCAGACAGCGCAATTTGCTGGTCTGTTTCTGAAATTTTGATGTTGGCTTTGCGTGTGCCCCAGTCAAAGATTGGAATATCCAAGCTTGGCCCTAAGCCCCAGACAAAACTGCCTGATTTAAACAAATCACTCAAATCAGTCGATGCATAACCCGCAGTGCCTGTCAGGCTGATGGTCGGGAACAGACGCGCTTTGGCTGCGCCAATGTTCGCGCCAGCTGCAGACAGTTTGTATTCCGCTGCGCGCACATCAGGACGGTTGTTCAGCAAGTCGCTTGGCAAGCCAGAGCCGATAGCGCTGGCTGAGGTAATGCGGGTGACCCGCTGATTTGGCATCAGGTTGTCAGGCACTTGCTGGCCAACAAGAAGATTCAGCAAGTTTTTTGCTTGCGCCACTTGAGTCTTGTAGTTTGCAACGTCATTGCGGGCGGTTTCTACAGAAATTTGCGCCTGGCGAACAGGAACTTCACTGTCAATGCCGACATCAAAACGTTTTTTGTTCAGATTGTAAGATTCAAGCTGTGTTTTTAACGTTTGATCAGCCAGTTTCAAATTTGCGTTTGAAAATGAATAGCTCAGCCATGCTTGTGCAACTTGGCCGATCAATGCAATTTGAGTCGCATCGCGTGCGCTTGCCGTTGCAAGGTAGCTGTCCAAGGCATTGTCTTTTAAGCTGCGGACACGGCCCCATAAGTCCAGTTCATACGCTGTCACACCTAGGCCAACGTTATAAGACGTGATGGGCTTTTGTGAGCTTAGGGTATCTTGGCGCAGCACACTGCCGCTTGCGCCAATGGTCGGCAGCTGGTTATTTTCAGTGATTTGGTATTGCTGCTGCGCGCGCTGAATATTCAGCGCTGCAGTGCGCAAATCACGGTTGTTTGCCAGTGCTAAATCCAGAACTTGAACCAAACGCTGGTCTGAGAAAAAGTCCTTATAGCCTTGCTCTGCAGCAGAAGTGCCAGACGCGCTTGCTGTATAGCCTTGCGGAATGTTTGCTTGTGCTGCTGGTTCTGGACCGCGCATGCTTTGGCAGGCAGCCAAAGCAAGCGCAAGTGAAGAAACCGCAATGCTACGACCTGTAATAGACCATATATTTTGCATCACGATGTGTGCTCCTGATTATTTTGTTGTTTTGGTTTGTACTTAAAGATGCTTCGAATCCATACGTAGAACACAGGGATAAAGAAGATACCTAATAAGGTCGAGCTGATTACGCCGCCAAGTACGCCATAACCTACAGAGTGCTGGCTGCCTGCACCCGCGCCAGATGCTAACGCAAGCGGAAGTACACCAAAACCAAAGGCAAGGGTTGTCATAATGATTGGGCGCAAACGCATTCTTGCGGCATGCATTGTCGCTTCAAACAGATCTTCGCCTTTTTCCTGAAGTTCTTTCGCAAATTCTACAATCAAAATCGCGTTTTTGGCAGCCAAACCAATGACTGCTACGATCGCGACTTGGAAGTAGATGTTATTTGAAAGATTTGAATCTTTAAGCAATACCATGCCAAGGAAGGTTAATGCGACTGCACCGACAACGCCTAGAGGGACAACTAAAAGTACAGAGAATGGAATTGACCAGCTTTCATACAGCGCAGCCAGGCACAGGAATACGATCAATAAAGACAGTGCGTAAATAATTGGCGCTTGAGCACCAGATTCACGCTCTTCAAGTGATAAGCCTGTCCATTCATAATCAAAGCCTTTTAGGCCCATAGACGGAAGTTTCGCAATAATTTCTTCCATAGCCGCCATTGCATCGCCAGAGCTGACACCCGGAGCAGGTGTGCCTTGAATGTTCATGGATGAAATGCCGTTATAGCGTTCCAGACGCGGTGAACCATAAGTCCATTCGCCTGTTGCAAATGCCGAGAACGGAACCATGGTGCCTTGGTTGTTGCGGACATACCATTTATTCAGGTCTTCAGGCATCATGCGGGAATCCGCTTCGCCCTGAACATAAACTTTCTTCACGCGGCCGCGGTCAACAAAGTCATTGATGTAAGAACCGCCCCATGCCATACCCATTGTGGTGTTGATTTCAGAGATGCTTACACCTATAGCGCCAGCTTGGGCTTGGTCAACAATGATTTTGTACTGAGGGGTATCTTCCTGACCGTTCGGACGCACGCCAGTTAAGCGCTTGTCTTGTGCAGCCATGCCTAAAATGGCATTACGCGCATTCAGCAGCTGCTCGTGGCCTAAACCGCTTGAATCTTTCAGCTGCAAGTTAAAGCCAGCAGTCACACCCAATTCAGGCATTGCAGGAAGCTGCAATGGCATGATGTAAGACGCATCTTTAACGATCATGTTCAATGCCATGCCGCGCTGAATAATCTTACCGATTTGAGCTTCCGGTGTTGTCCGCTCTTCCCAGTCTTTTAATTTAATAAAAGCTAAACCAGCATTTTGACCGACACCTGTAAACGAGAAGCCCGATACGCTGAATACTGATTCAACGTAATCTTTTTCCTTGTTCAGGAAGTAGTCAGTCATGGTGCTGATGGTTTTGTCTGTCCGGTCCAATGTCGCGTTTGGCGGCAATTGCACCAGTGTCATCACGACACCCTGGTCTTCATCTGGAAGGAATGAAGACGGCAGTTTAGTAAACAGAAGGCCTAAAACCACAATCACAGCACCATACAATAAGCCAGAAAACAGCTTATGGTGCGTCATGCGGTTTACGCCGTTTTGATACTTGCCGGCGACTTTGTCGAATGTTTCATTAAACCAGCGGAAGAAACGCGCAGGCAAGCTGTTGCTTGGCGCCGCATTTTTGTCATGCTGTTTCAGGATGGTCGCACACAGGGCAGGGGTAAAGGTCAGCGCGACAATCAGTGACAGGATCATGGCTGTAACCAGCGTGATCGAGAACTGACGGTAAATTACACCTGTTGTCCCGCTCATGAATGCCATTGGTACGAATACCGCAGACAGTACGGAAGTAATGCCGACCAATGCGCCGGAAATTTGCTTCATCGAGATCTCTGTGGCTTCCACAGGATCCAGATGCTCTTCGGCCATAATCCGTTCAACGTTTTCCACGACGACAATTGCATCATCGACCAGAAGGCCAATCGCAAGCACCATGGCAAACATGGTGAGCGTGTTGATAGAGAAGCCGAAGACATTAATAACAGCAAATGTGCCCAATACTACGACTGGCACAGCCATTGTTGGAATGATGGTCGCGCGCCAGTTCTGCAAGAACAGGAACATGACCAGGAATACAAGAATCACCGCTTCAACCAAGGTGTGAACCACACTCTCAATTGACAATTGAATGAACGGAGTTGTATCAAATGCAAGTTTGTCCTGCATGCCTGTAGGGTAGTTTTTACGAAGGTCTACAAGGCGGGCTTCAACTGCAGCGGCTGTATCTAAAGCATTCGCGCCAGTAGCAAGCTTGATGGCCACACCGCCGGCAGGTTTGCCGTTGAATTTAGAGTCAAACTGATAGTTGTCTGCACCCAATTCGACGCGGGCAACATCGCCCAAACGCACTTGTGCGCCGCTTGTTGTGTTTTTCAAGAAGATGTTTTTAAATTCTTCAGGCGTTGTCAGCAGGCTTTGCGCATTCACAGTCGCGTTCAGCACTTGGCCCTGCACAGACGGTGCGCCGCCCAGTTGGCCGACAGCCACTTGAGCATTTTGCGTTTTCAGCGCTGCGGCGATATCGCTTGGCGTTACTTGAAGGCTTGCCATTTTGGCAGGATCCATCCAAATGCGCATCGCATATGAACCGCCGAATACCTGTACTTCACCGACACCGGCAACACGGCTGAGCGGTTCTGAAATATTCGAGTTTACATAGTCTTTAATGTCATCTGCAGATAAGCTGCTGTCAGGCGAATAGAATGCAATAACTTGCAGGAAGCTTGCGCCTGATTTAGTGACTTTGACCCCTTGACGCTGAACATCTTCAGGCAAAAGCGCAGTTGCAGACTGTAATTTGTTCTGCACCTGAACTTGCGCGATATCCGGATCAACACCTTGGTTAAAGTTCAGCTGAATAGATGCCTGGCCATTGCCTGCGCTGTTTGATGAAATATAGCGCAGACCGTCAAGGCCATTCATTTGCTGTTCGATGATCTGCGTTACTGTATTTTCAACAGTCGCTGCAGATGCACCTGGATAAGTTGCAGAAATCGTTACCGTTGGCGGGGCAATGGTTGGATACTGCGCGATAGGCATTTTTGTCAGCGTGAGAATACCCGCCAGCATAATGACTAACGCAATCACCCAAGCAAAAATTGGGCGATGGATAAAGAATTGAGCCATTCAGTCTACCCCTTATGAATTTGAAGTAGCTTTTTGTTCAGGCTTCGCAGCAGCTTGAGCAGCTGGTTTTGCTTGGCCAGCGGCGCCTTGAGCAGCTTGCGGCGCAGCAGCTTGAGGCTGGTAAGGTTTAGCTGTAACTTGCTGTTCAGGCTTCACTTTCGCAATGCCGTCTACAATGACTTTATCGCCGGCTTTTAAGCCGTCAGTGACAATCCAGTCTTTGCCTTGAACGCCAACAGTGGTTACTGGGCGGGATTCAACAGCGCCTTTTGCATTCACTAACATAGCCATTGCTTGGCCAGTCGGTGTGCGGGTAAGCGCGGCTTGCGGAATCAGGTACGCATTTGGAATAACGGCCTGTACAATTTTTGCGTTCGCGAACATGCCTGGAAGCAGCAAGTGGCTCGGGTTGGAAAATACGGCACGTAAAGTGACTGTGCCTGTATCTGGATTCACGCTGGCATCAGAGAATGCTAAACGGCCTTCCACAGGGTAGTCACTGCCATCTTCCAGCTTCAGCTGCACTTTGGTGTTGTTGCTGCTGTCCACTGCGCCTTTGCTCAGCTGCTGACGCAAGCGAAGCAATTCTGCGCTGGACTGGTTGATATCCACATAGATTGGATCTAAGCGCTGAATGGTCACCAGCGGTTCTGCCTGATTGGCGGTTACCAATGCGCCGACAGTGACTGTTGAGCGGTTGGTTTGACCTGAAATTGGCGCACGGACAGTTGAATAGCCCAAGTTGATTTGCGCATTCTTTAACACCGCCTGGTTAGCATTCAGCGTTGCTTCAGCCAGTTTTACCTGGCCGACAATATCGTCATACTCTTGCTTAGAAATGGCATTTGAACCCACCAACTGGCGGTAACGCCCTTCTTTTACACGCAGAACATTTAAATTTGCTTCAGCGCTGGCAATCGCCGCGCGCGCATTGTCAACATTCGCACGGTTTGAGCTGGAATCGATCTCGTAAAGCGCTTGGCCTTCACGGACATAGCTGCCTTCAGCAAATAGACGTTTCAGAACGACACCGCTGGTTTGCGGACGCACTTCAGAAATTTCATATGCTGTAGTGCGGCCTGAAAGTTCTACAGACTGTTCTACGCTTTGCGGCTGGGCAACAAGCACGCCAACTTCAGTTGGAGGCATCTGCTGAGCAGCGCCAGCTTGCTGTGCGTCTTTTGGATCTTTGCTACAACCGACAAGTGCAATACTTGTTGCTAATGCGCAAGCAGTCAGGGCAGGAGCCCAAAGCTTTGCAGACATCATTCTTTCACCTCTATATTAGATTTTTATCTAAAATTATTTATTTAGGCTGCTGGTATTTTACGAGTGCGAAATACAGCAGCGTGATCCAAATAAAACTTATGCTCCAGCCAGAAAAGACATCGGAAGGAAAATGCACGCCGGCATAGACTCTTGAAATGCCCATCAGCAAAATCCATAGACTTGCAATGAGGCAGATCAGTTTATGCCGCGGATGCTGCTGGGAAATGTACATCGCCAAACAGCCTAAAGCAGCCGCATAAAGGCTATGTCCACTTGGAAATGAATCTCCATAGGTTTTCACCAAGAAATACATTTCAGGTGGACGCGGTCTAGAGACGAAATACTTAAGCACCCAAGCGATGCAAATACTTCCAACCAATCCTATACTGATAAAAACAATATCTGAATATTTTTTATACCATGCTTGGCGTAAACACCATAGTGCGGTTAAAAATAATACAAATGGCATGCCGCCTGCTATAGAAAACCCTTGAGCTGCGATATTTAAGACAGGGGTTCTGTGTTCGTACATCCATGCCACAGCGCTTAAATCATAAGCGCTAAAAGCATGTGATTTGTATAGCAACATACTGATTGTCAATGATAACAAACTCAGGAAAAGCAAGAGTTTCGGCATGCTTGAATCCTTGTTGTTTTATAAGGAACAAGTCCGAATAAATTAAGTGGTAAAGTGTACTCATCAGTACACTTTATTTCAAGTGTGTGTAAATTATGCTAATTTCTTTTTTGTGTTTTTTTAACACTTGATAATATAAATTAACAATTTTTTTAATGACTTTACTTCTGCCCATGGGATGAATCTTCAATTTCCAAAGGCTGTTTCGGCGGCCAAAAAAAGTCGCTAGGGCGGGTCAGGAAATGGGTCAGCACCAATTTTGCCAAGGGTTTCCATTGCTCAAAGCGCACACGGCGCGCCCGCAGAGCCACAATAATGGTCAGGGTAAAGCTGACAAATAAGTTGGTCAGGCCGATGCACAGCACTCCTAAGAAAGAGACAATTGCCAAACCGATTTCAGGTCCGCCATTGATGCACATCAAGCCCTGAATAAAATTGGCGGATGCAAAGGCAATATGGCGGATATCCAGCGGCAAGCCGAGAATATACCCAAGCGTTCCCATGCTGCCGAGCATGATGCCAAACAAGAAGTTGCCTGCCAAAGCTCCTAAATTGCGTTCGATATAAGCCGCGAATGCATTTAAGCGCTCTTGCCCCATTATTTCTCTAAGTGCAGGGTGGGCTTGAATGCGTGGCCCGACTTTGCGGTAAATGGCCATGTTGTCAAAATATCCAGCCAGCAAGCCAGACAAGAACAAGCAGATGCCAGCAATCGCAGCATGTGGTATCGCTAGTGAGGTAAAGGGGTCTAAGCTGTGCAGCAAGTGAGAGGCTTTGGCATGGTTCAGCAAAGGCTCATCCATGGCGGCTTGCCAAAAATAAGTAATCAGTGCGGCCGTTGGAATTGCAATTGAGATATTGCCCAAAATGGCGATAAATTGTGTCCGTATAATATTGATAATCAGCGCAGCCAATTCTGCTATTTGCGCATTTTTTGAGCCCTTTCGATGCTGCACCGTGGCCGCCAATGCGGCTGCAGTCATTGCCGGCTGTTTGGTCGCAACGGTAAAATGCAGCACATGAATTAGCATAAAGCCAAAAGAGTAGTTCATGCTGAACAAAAAGGCCTGCATCAGCGGCGCCAATGTTAAGCGGGCTGCCAGTATTTTCAGTGACGCCATGACCGCGATAATAACGCCGGCGCCAGCAGCAGCTTTATACATGGCAATAAAGCCTTTTTTATCGCTGCTGACGTAATGTTCACCTGTCTTGCTGGCATTTTCGGTGACTTGCAGCGCCATCAATTCACTGTTTGTCGCTAATAAAGAGCGGACGCTGCGTTCACTATACAGGGCGTCGGTAACATCAACCAGCAATGCGCCAATCGAGCTGTAGCGGACATCATCTTCTTCCACAATCAGGTTCAGCAGAATTTCAATGCGTTCCAAACATTGTTCCAGTAACGATAGTAAATAAGTCAGGCTAACGCTGACCCCGCTGCGTTTGGTGGCTCTGCGGATTTTAAGCGTCACTTCACGGCATTGATCCAGCATCACCAGCGCTTGCGATGCATCTGGCGGCTCGACGGCGCTCATTTGCTCCGCATTTTGGTGCAGATACTTATATTGTTGAATAAACTCATTGATTTCACGATTCTGAACTAAAAACGGCGATTCATACTCGGTCAGTTCTGGATGCGCATTGATAAATTCAGGGTATAAGCCGATGCCGCTGACGCGGTATGACAAAATTGTGATGGCCTTAATCAATTCACGGCGGATTTGCTTTTTTTCATCCTGATTGCCATGGCCTTGATTAAACAGCCTAAACAGATTTTGCCATTCTGCATCGTCAATTTCATCCAGCCAGTATTTATCGCTGCGTTGATGAAAAACTTGACGCAAGAGCTCCTGCAGCTGGCTTTCGTCATGAATTAAAGGTAAAAAGTGTGCGCCCAAACGCTGCATAAGCTGATTAAAGAATCCATCTAAAGACAAAATTCCGGTATCCGCATAGAGGCTGGTTTGCTTATAGCGGCTAATTAATTTAAGAACGAAACTTTGCAGAGTGGAGGCGGCATCCGGCGTCAACAATAAGGCCGTGTAAAAGGCTTTAAATGTTTGATGTATTTCTTCTGGGTTTTTGGTGTCTGCCGGACGGATGCGGTTCACCAGCTCGATCAATAGATTGTGATCCAGCACAGCCTGACGGGTGTCAAGCTGGTGCTGCATTTGCAGGAATAAATCATTCAATTTTATATGCATAAGCAAGCGGTTACGATTCTTTAGTTTATTGAATGCGGTGCAATGCCAAATTTGCGAGATTAATCAGCGCTTGACGGTATTCACTGTCAGGGAGCGCATTCAATGCATCCAGCGCTGCGTTGGTTTCTTCGGTGGCGCGCCGGCTGCAGTAATCCAAGGCGCCAGAAGTCTGAACTATGGAAATTACCTGTTCTAAGTCTGCAGTGCCGCCAGTAGCGATGCTGCGGCGGATTACGTCGTGCTCTTCACCAGAGGTATTCTTCAGTGCAGAGATTAAAGGCAAAGTCGGTTTGCCTTCCATTAAATCATCACCGATATTTTTACCTAATGTTTCAGCATCTGAGGTGTAATCTAAAATATCATCAATGATTTGGAAGGCATTGCCGAAGTGGCCGGCAAATTTTCGCAGCGGCTCGCGGTATTCAGGTTTACCTGAAAGAATAGCTGCGCCTTCTGTTGCCAATTCAAACAGGCGTGAAGTTTTGCCGTGAATAATATCTAAATAGGTCTGTTCCGTAGTATCCGGCTGATGCTGAGACTGCAGCTGCAAGACTTCGCCTTCTGCAATTTCACAGGTGCCTGTAGAAAAGTCTTTCAGCAGCACCATGTCATTCAGGTCGACCAGCAGGTCGAATGCGCGTGAAATCAGGAAGTCTCCGACCAAAACTGCAGTCTGGTTATTCCAGGTGGCATTGGCTGTCGGGCGCCCGCGGCGCAAGCCTGATTCATCGACAACATCATCATGCACCAGAGTTGCAGTATGCAGCATTTCAATAATGGCAGCTAATTTGCGGTGTTCTGCGATATCTTCTGCGCCGCAGGCTTTGGCGGCCAGTAAGCACATAATGGGACGCATGCGTTTGCCGCCAGCTTCAACCACATGTTTGCTGACGGCCATGACTAAAGCAACTTTTGAGGTAATCCCTTCATTGATAAATTTGTCCATCGCGGCAAAGTCAGTAGCAACAGGAGCGAGAATGTCTTGCTTGAAGTCGATGGTCATGTGAAGAAGAACCTCAGTAATTTTGAATTGCCGCTATAGTTTAGCAATTTCGTATAATAATTACAGATATGAAGCTCGGCGGCTGATTTAAAATAAGGTGATAATTTTAAATCAGGCTAAGTTCAGATCACCTGATGTGAATATAAAATGCTGAGTTAAGTAAATCTGGCTGGCATTTTGTGATTCATCTTAAGCCTTATAGTAGCGAATTGATTTTAAAAATCTATTTGAATTTTTGAAAGATGTTTTCTGCAGTTGCGCGAATGTACAGGCGCTAAAAACAATTGCTTATAAAACAGCCGCTGTTTTTGGATAATTTTTTGTGCAAATGGCTTGTTGTTTTTATACAGATCGCTTAAAATCCTTGCCCTTGTATGACCCCAGTGGCGATCGTCTTAAGATCGGTATCTTCCTTTACCGGCACGGCGACACGGGCATGTTTGGAGTACATTATGTACGCAGTTATCCAAAGCGGTGGTAAACAACACCGTGTGGTTGAGGGTGAAACCCTTAAAGTAGAATTATTGAAAGCTGAAACTGGCGCAACAATTACGTTTGATGACGTGTTGATGCTTGTTAACGGTGACAGCATTCAAATCGGTGCTCCAGTTGTTGCTGGCGCTACTGTTACTGCTGAAGTAGTTAGCCATGGTCGTCACGACAAAATCCGCATTATCAAAATGCGCCGTCGTAAACACTATCGTAAACAACAAGGTCACCGTCAATGGTTCACTGAGTTGAAAATTACAGCTATTTCAGGCTAATTACGAGGAGTAAATAGACATGGCAACTAAAAAAGCCGGTGGTTCGACTAAAAACGGTCGTGACTCGAATCCTAAAATGTTAGGTGTTAAAATGTACGGCGGTCAATCTGTGACTGCTGGTAACATTATCGTTCGTCAACGTGGTACAGAATTCCACGCTGGTGCAAACGTAGGTATGGGCCGTGACCATACTTTGTTCGCTACTGCTGACGGCGTAATCAAATTCGAAGTGAAAGGCCAATTCGGTCGTCGCTACGTATCTGTTGAAGTTTAAGCTTTAATAGAAAAAAAACCCGCAAATTTTGCGGGTTTTTTTTGTCAAACAAATCATTCCAAAAAGATTTATTTCAATAAAAAAAATAAAAATTCACAAGAAAAATAAATAATAACCTGAAATCTTTACTAATAATTAAATCTCTAATCTGTAATTAAATGTGATTTACGTCACATAAATGAATGTGTGTAATAGGAGGGGAGAAGTACAAAAAAAGGATAATGACATGAATAGAATATTAAGAAAAGTATTCATAAATACCTGCTCCAAAAGTAGGAAACTTCCTGAAAATGGTTTGAGAGTTACAGGGCTTGAAGATTCAACTCATTTCTCAAACAGCATGATGCATGAACCAAAACCATATTCACCAGTTACGCAAGCAATGCCTAAAATGCTGGCTGTAAGCATTCTATTGGCAATTGGCAGTGCGGCATGGGCAGGAAACAGTATAGATCCTGTTACTGCTGATAATTCTTGCTATACGGGATGCGGCTCAGGCCATGATGGTCATGGTGGCAGCGGTGGCGGGCATGAAAATGGGCAAGGTGGCCATGGCGGTGGCGGACAGGGTGGTCATAATGATAACGGCAACGGCAACGGCAACGGCAACGGCAACGGCAACGGCAACGGCAACGGCAACGGCAACGGCAACGGCAACGGCAACGGCAACGGCAACGGCAACGGCAACGGCAACGGCAACGGCAACGGCAACGGCAACGGCAACGGCAACGGCAACGGCAACGGCAACGGCAACGGCAACGGCAACGGCAACGGCAACGGCAACGGCAACGGCAACGGCAACGGCAACGGCAACGGCAACGGCAACGGCAACGGCAACGGCAACGGCAACGGCAACGGCAACGGCAACGGCAACGGCAACGGCAACGGCAACGGCAACGGCAACGGCAACGGCAACGGCAACGGCAACGGCAACGGCAACGGCAACGGCAACGGCAACGGCAACGGCAACGGCAACGGCAACGGCAACGGCAACGGCAACGGCAACGGCAACGGCAACGGCAACGGCAACGGCAACGGCAACGGCAACGGCAACGGCAACGGCAACGGCAACGGCAACGGCAACGGCAACGGCAACGGCAACGGCAACGGCAACGGCAACGGCAACGGCAACGGCAACGGCAACGGCAACGGCAACGGCAACGGCAACGGCAACGGCAACGGCAACGGCAACGGCAACGGCAACGGCAACGGCAACGGCAACGGCAACGGCAACGGCAACGGCAACGGCAACGGCAACGGCAACGGCAACGGCAACGGCAACGGCAACGGCAACGGCAACGGCAACGGCAACGGCAACGGCAACGGCAACGGCAACGGCAACGGCAACGGCAACGGCAACGGCAACGGCAACGGCAACGGCAACGGCAACGGACATGGTCATGGACATGGCCCTCAAGGTGAAACAGGCGCTGCTGGGCCAGTTGGCCCGCAAGGCCCTCAGGGTGAAACAGGCGCTACAGGTCAAACTGGCGCAACAGGTGACATGGGGGCAAGTGGTTTGAGTGCTTATGAGATTGCAGTTGATAATGGCTTTGAAGGCACGCAAGGAGAATGGCTGCTGAGTTTGAGGGGGGCTGCTGGGCAGGATGGCGGAAACGGCTTGAATGAGGCGAAAAGCTATACAGACAGCCGTGCCGATGAATTGAACCACAGGATTGATCGTCTAGAGGATGGGGTATATGCCGCAGTCGCATCTAGTATTGCAATTGCATCTCTGCCGCAGCCGACAGAAGCCGGCTATAATATGTTCAGTGCCGGTGTGGGAACATGGGAAGGCGAGCAAGGCTTTGCAGTTGGTTTTAGCGGCGTGTCAGAAAATAACAAATATGTTTATAAACTGGCTGCCACAACCAATACTGAAGGTGACTTTGGTGCAGGCGCCTCAATAGGGTGGCAGTGGAAATAATGCTGAATCATTTAACTGAATAAAAGCTCCCCATTGATCGGGAGCTTTTTTATATTGTGCGCATTTCTCCATCATGATGAATAAAATCTCCTGATTTGCATTAATAACAATACAAAACTTATTGTTTTCGCTCATGTTCGTTTGAGAAATTGGTTTAAGATGGGCTATCTGACAAATTGCAATACTGCAAATATAAAAGGTGAATCTATGAATATGCTTCGTAAAACCATGTGTGCTATGGCATTGGGTGCAGCGACATTGGCACCTGTGATAAGTACAACAGTTTTTGCTGCCGCCGCAGCATCGGAGCAGCAAGCGACAGCCAGCCTGGTTCAGCAGCTGAGCGGTGTGAAAAGTTTTTCTGCAAATTTTGAACAGACGACGAAAGTCACTGGCGGCAAGGCTGTACAGAAAAAAGGCCTGTCTGCTCAGCATATGAATCAAACCTTTAAAGGGGTGATGAAGGTTGAGCGTCCAGGTAAATTCTTCTGGGAAACCTCCAGTCCATCAAAACAGACGATTGTGACGTCTGGCAAGACTGTATGGATTTATGATCCTGACCTGCAGCAAGCCGTGCGCCAAAATTTAGATGATCAAGTGGCGAATACTCCGGCGTTGCTGCTTTCAGGTAATACCAGTCAAATTATGAAGTCATACCGCGTGACGCAGCCGGATAAAAGCAAAACCTATTACACCCTGTATCCAAAACATGGTGATGGCGCTTTCCAAAGCCTAACCATTAGTTTTGGCGCAAATAAAGCGCCAACGCTGATGATTCTGGCAGACTCATTGGGTCAAACCACGTATGTGCGCTTTAACAATATGAAAGTGAATGCACCCATTCCTGCATCAACTTTTAATTTTACCCCGCCTAAAGGGACTGACATTATTGATCAGTAAGCCAACATTAGTCAGTTAGGTGAATAAGTCGGCTGCAGATGTTGAAATATCTTGAAGCAGAATTAAAAAGCAGGCGAAAGCCTGCTTTTTTTGTCAGTGCGGTTTTGGTACAGAATTGCAGATACATTTCGTAATGTTATCAGGTGTATAGACTAGGTATAGTGGGATCGTTTTATTTGTTTTCCGCTTTTGGCAATAGGGATTGAGTGATGAATACAGTTTATAAAAATGTTTGGGCTGCTGCAGGCGTTGCTTTTCTTTCACTGAGTCTGCTGACTGCATGCCAGCCGCGGAATGAGCCTGTACAGGACAATCAACAAAAAGCGCAGGTGAAAGAGCAAAGCATTCCTCTGATTCAGTCTAAAACAGTTGCAATGAAGCTGGCTAAGCCGGAAGCCTGTGATGCAGAAGGCTGCACCCAATATTCTATTCAAACGGTCGAAACCAATGTGGACTGGATCAACCAGTATTTTGCAGAGCGCATTAAGAAAGCAGACCCGATTGCATTTTCAACCGCGCCGAATGAAAAAGTGAATTTGGCCGAAGGCGCAGAACCTGGGCTGGGACAAAGCACAACCCATGTGCGCTATATCAGTCAGTGGAGTAAAATAGCGACATTCGCTTTAGAAAGTTATACGTATACAGCGGGCGCTGCGCATGGCATGTATCATGTGGAATACGTCAACTTTGATTTACAGGCAAAGAAACGTTTGGCGCTGCAGGATGTATTGGCAAAAGGCGCTGAGGCTAAGGTACTGAGCGCGCTGTATGACGCCAATTCGATGTGGCTGGAAGAGCATAATATCGAACGCGGCAAGCTGCAGCTGAGTGATAATTTTTATTATGGCGCCAGCGGCATAGTCTTTGTTTATCCGCTGTACGAATTAGCCAGCTATGCCGAGGGCATGACAGAGCTGAATTTGCCTTATCAGATGACTAAGGGCCTGTTTAAGCCTGAATATCTGCCGAATTTACCCAATTATGAAAATCAGTAAACTGTAAAAATCTTGCAGTTTATTGTATTAATAAGCCCCAGCTGTAAGCTCGATTACTGTATTTTTTAGCGTTAAGAGCTTACACTATAGCCAGTTTTTTTCTTTGCAAATGATTGGCTATGATCGACCCGAAATTACTCAGAAATAATATTGAGGCTGTAAATTTAGCCTTGGCAAAACGCGGCGTTCAGCTGGACGCGGCAGAATGGGCCGCACTAGAAGCGCGCCGTAAAGAAATTCAATCTAAAACTGAAAGCTTGCAGGCTGAACGCAATGCGGGCGCAAAACAAGTTGGTCAAATTAAAAAATCGGGCGGCGATGCGTCCGAAATCATGGCGCGCATGTCTGCCATTGGCGATGAAATTAAAGCTGCAGAAACTGCGCTGACAGAACTTCAGGCAGAAATTGAAGTTAAGTCTTTATCTATTCCGAATATGCCGCATGAATCTGTGCCTGAAGGCAAAGATGAAAGTGACAATGTTGAAATCTTAAAATGGGGCACGCCGCGCGAATTTGATTTCGAGATTAAAGATCATACCGATCTTGGCGAAATGATGGGCGGTTTAGAGTTTGAAACGGCAACCAAACTGACTGGCACCCGCTTTAGTGTGCTCAAAGGCCCACTAGCGCGTTTGCAGCGCGCCATCACGCAGTTCATGCTGAATACCCATACCGATGTGAATGGCTATACTGAAGCGTATGTGCCTTATTTGGTCAATGCCGATTCTTTGCGCGGCACAGGCCAGCTGCCTAAATTTGAAGAAGATTTATTCAAGTTGCAAGGCGAAAAAGAATATTACCTTATCCCGACTGCAGAAGTGCCGGTGACCAATTTTGTCCGCGATGAAATTATCGATCCGGCACGCCTTCCTTTGAAATATGCAGCGCATACCCCATGCTTCCGCAGTGAAGCGGGTTCATATGGCCGCGATACGCGCGGTTTGATCCGCCAGCACCAATTTGACAAAGTTGAGATGGTGCAAATTGTGAAGCCAGAGTATTCAATGAATGCGCTGGAAGAGCTGACTGGCCATGCAGAAGGCATTCTGCAAGCTTTGGGCTTGCCATACCGTAAGATTATTCTGTGCGGCGGCGATATGGGCTTTGGCGCAATTAAAACTTATGATTTGGAAGTTTGGGTGCCAAGCCAAAATACTTACCGTGAAATCTCATCTTGCTCATGCATGGGTGATTTCCAGGCGCGCCGCATGAAAGCGCGCTACCGTGCAGATCAAAAGAAAACTGAATTTGTCCATACGCTGAATGGTTCTGGTTTGGCCGTTGGCCGCACTTTGCTGGCTGTAATGGAAAATTACCAGCGTGCAGACGGTTCAATTGAAATTCCAGCAGTACTGCGTCCATATATGGGCGGTGCTGAATTTATCGATTAATTATCGATAAGGTGCACGCATTTGTGCACAAAAATTGCTTAAGACAATCAGATTTAAACTATTGAGGTAGTGTGTGGATATCTTTCCAATCTCTTTGAAGCTGCAGCAGCAGCCTTGTCTGATTGTCGGCGGCGGCCATATTGCCTACCGTAAGGCCGTGCTGCTTGCAAAAGCGGGCGCTGCGCTGCATGTGATTTCGCCGGATATAGATGCCAATCTGCTTGAAATTGTGGAACAGAGCGGCGGTCAATATACAAAATCTGCTTATAGTTCAGGTTTTGCGTTGCGCGATTACCGTCTGGTGATTGCGGCAACGGATGATAAGGCAGTCAATCAGGCCGTATTTGAAGCTTGTGAAGCTGAAAATGTTTTGGTTAACAGTGTTGATGATCCGCCGCATTGCCGTTTCATGGTGCCGGCTATTATTGACCGTTCGCCGCTGGTGGTGTCTATCGCCACGAATGGCGCATCGCCTGTGTTATCCCGTCAGATCCGGACGCAGCTTGAAGCCAGCATTCCTCACGGCATGGGCAAGCTTGCTGATTTTTCAGGCAAATGGCGGGCAGCGGTTAAAGCCAAGATTGAAAATCCAGATGAACGCCGCATTTTTTGGGAGGATTTGTATGCAAGTCCGCTCAAAGAGCAGGTGTTTAATGGCAATGCTGCTGAAGCTGACCGTTTAATTGAACAGGCGTTAATAGAGTGGAAACAGCCCAAAGGTGAGGTGTATTTGGTGGGAGCAGGCCCAGGCGATCCTGAGCTGCTGACCTTGAAAGCCTTGCGTTTAATGCAGCAGGCCGATGTGGTCATTTATGACCGGCTGGTGTCAGCGCCTATTATGGAATTGTGCCGCCGCGATGCGGAAAAAATCTATGTCGGCAAAGCGCGTTCCAATCATGCTGTGCCGCAAGACGGCATCAATGCCTTGCTGGTTAAATATGCATCTGAAGGCAAGCGGGTCTGCCGCTTAAAAGGCGGAGATCCTTTTATCTTTGGCCGTGGCGGTGAAGAAATTCAGGAGTTGTTCGCAGCGGGAATCGCATTTCAAGTGGTGCCGGGTATTACCGCTGCATCCGGCTGTTCAGCTTATGCAGGTATTCCTTTAACCCACCGGGATTATGCACAAAGTGTGCGTTTTTTAACGGGTCATTTAAAAGAAGGTTCTCCTGAACTGCCTTGGAATGAGTTGGTTTATCAAAACCAAACTTTGGTGCTGTATATGGGTTTAGTTGGTCTAGAAAAAATCTGTGAAAATTTGATTGCTCATGGCCAGCGCCCAGACATGCCGGTTGCACTGGTTTCTAAAGGCACAACACCAGAGCAGAAAGTCGTGGTTGGCACGCTTGCAGATATTGCATCTAAAGTGGCCGAGCATCAGATACAGGCGCCAACATTGACCATTATTGGCGATGTGGTCAGCCTGCGGGAACAATTGCAGTGGCAAGGCTAATTCAGCCTTGCTGCATTATTTAAAAGAGTAGAGAAGTCCAGTGATCCATGTAGTGTTATACGAGCCAGAAATTCCAGCGAATACAGGGAATATCATTCGTTTGTGCGCCAATACAGGGGCGCAGCTGCATTTGGTTAAGCCTTTAGGATTTGAGCTGGATGATAAGAAATTGCGCCGTGCCGGTTTGGATTATCACGAATGGGCGCATATGAAAGTATGGGAAAACTTTACTGAATGTCTTGCATATTTAGAAACGCAAGGCATCGCCCATGATGCGGTTTATCCTTTAACGACCAAAGGGGTTGAAACACCGCATACGTCTCATTTGAACCGCCCAGTCGCATTGCTGATGGGGCCGGAAACACGCGGCTTGCCGGAAGCTGTGCGCATGATGTTTCCAAAAGAGCATTGGATTCGCCTGCCGATGGCTGAAAATTCCCGCAGCTTGAATTTATCCAATGCAACGGCAGTAATTTTGTATGAAGCATGGCGGCAGCAAGATTTCAAAACATTGGCTTAAGCCTGTTAAGCTATCAAGAGAACCGCTCAATAGAGCGGTTTTTTTTTATGAGTCAACACGGCATTGCACGTTTTACAGTGATGAGATTTTGTAAAATTAAGAGCAAGGATGCTTCTGAACAAATCTAAAACTGTGTATAACAAAAATGAAAGAATTAAAAACAGGCACTTAGAACTTGAAATTTATAAATTTGAATGTATGTGCAGCGATGCTGGCGGCAGGATTGACGGCTTCATTTGGCTGGGCGGCTCAAACAGAAAATCAGTCTGCGGCTGCAGTTGTTGAAAGCATTCAGCCCACTGATATTAAACCCTTAGCTCAAGAAGAAATCCAGCAAGGCATGTTGGACTTAAGCGCCCGGCAAAATCAGCGTATAGAAGAGTGGGGCAAAACACTAAAGCCTGAAGATTTTGAAAGAAGCTGGTTTGGGCGGATTTTAAAAAAGCCGAAACG
Organism: Acinetobacter entericus; assembly: GCF_026168575.1. Classification (NCBI taxonomy): domain Bacteria; kingdom Pseudomonadati; phylum Pseudomonadota; class Gammaproteobacteria; order Moraxellales; family Moraxellaceae; genus Acinetobacter; species Acinetobacter entericus. The sequence continues at coordinate 85,705 of NZ_JAPEQW010000006.1, read as the reverse complement.
CCAAGAGGTGTGCGGCATCTATCAGGGGGTGCTGGATGAAACTTTAAAATTGGCTGTGCAAAATCAAGACCGGTTGTCTGAAGCGGACCGTAAGCTTTTGCAAGACCGCAATTTGTTTATTCAAGCTCTGGGTTATAAGAATAATATTGTTGATACCCAAATGGGGTTTAACTGCCGGTTGAGATAGCTTAGCCTTCGTCTCATACTTGGTGATTTCAGAAGTGAAAATGGCAAAGGCGGTTTTCCTCTGAGAGGAAAATAAAAAGGCGCATGATGCGCCTTTTTAAGGAGGGTTCTTCATTCATCAATGATGAGTATCATCAAATTCGTTATGCTGCGGTGCAGGGTGCTTGAAGCCTTTGGTTTTATAGCCAAGGTACAAGATGCCGAACATTGCCCACCATAGGCCAAATTTCAGTGCAGTTTCTTCAATTTCCAGCCACATCGCAAAGATGCTGATGAAGCCGAGTAAGGGAATAACAATGAAGCTGACAATGTCTTTCAGGTTTTTGGTGCGGCCGTCACGCAGGGCATAGCGCGAAATTACGGACAAGTTGACGAAAGTAAATGCGGTTAATGCGCCAAAACTGATCATTGAAATGACAATGTCCAGATCCATAAAGCCTGCAGTCAATGCTACTGCGCCGACGATCATAATATTGTATGACGGTGTGTAGCTTTTATGGCTGATATGTCCGAAGATCTTTTTGTTGATGACGCCATCACGGCCCATCACATACATTAAGCGTGAAACGCCGGCATGTGCAGAAATACCTGATGCCATTACTGTGACAATTGCAAAATACAGCACAACGGTTTTGAAAGCCGCGCCGCCGACAGCTTGAAGAATATCCGGCTGTGTTGCAGCAACATCTTCAAAATAAGTCTTTGGATCATTCGGGAAATAAATCTGCATAAAGTAGGTGCTGATAATGAAGATGACACCGGCAAGCAAAGCGGTTAAGAAAATCGCTTTAGGCAGTGTTTTCTCCGTATCTTTGGTTTCTTCAGCAAGCGAACTTAAGGAGTCGAATCCTGTGAATGAGAAGCAAAGAAGAGTAGCGCCAGTAATTAATGGGCCAATTTGAGTCAGTTCATTCCAGAATGGCTCTAAGCTCCAAAGCTGGTATTTTGCATTGACTAATGTGCCGTCAGCATTTACGCCGCTGGCCAGCAAGCTGTAAACCAGCCATGTAAAGTATGCAATCACGCCCAGCTGAACAAATACGATCAGGCTGTTAAAGTTGGCTACAAACTTTGCGCCGCGTAAGTTCACAGCAGTCATGAAGGCGGTGAGGCCAATGACCCAAACCCAGTGATTAATATCTGGGAAAAGCGCTTCCAGGTAAATTACGGCCAAAATGATGTTGACCATTGGCGATAATAAATAATCCAGCCAAGATGACCAGCCCACCATAAAGCCAACATTCGGGTGAATGGATTTTTGCGCATAGGTGTATGCAGAACCCGAAGATGGATAGCGGCGGATCATATGTCCGTAACTGATGGAAGTAAACAAAATTGCAACTAAAGCAATAATATAGGATGTCGGCACATGGTAATGACTTTCTTCCGAAACGAGGCCGAAAGTATCAAACAAGGTCATTGGCTGAATATAAGCTAAGCCAATAATAATAATGTGCCAGAGCCCTAGTGTTTTTTGCAGTTTAGCTGCAGATTGAGTCCCAGAGATATTTGTCAACGGCGTTTCCTCTTAATCGTTGATCAAGGATCAGTCATACTAAATAAGGATCGTTTGAGACGAACGACCCCTCCCTATGTTTAATTCAAAAGCGCGCCAATCTACCCTAAAAAGGCGCATTTTGTCAGTAACTTTGCAAATTTTATTAGCAGAAAATATGCCAGTTTGCCTAAAAGCGGTAAAGTTATCCGATCTGCAACATAAAAGCCTGATGTTTAAAAAAACATCAGGCTTATTTTTCGCTATATTCGCTTATTTTTCAGTAATTACCAAGCTTTTTCTAAGATAGTCTTTAAATCTTGAAGCGTGGCTTCTTTCGGATTATAGATAATCGAACCGTCGTTGAGCGCTTTCTCTGCAATCTCTTCAAATTGCGCCTCGGAAACCTTACCCGTTTCACGCAATGTGCGAGGCAATTTGGTTAACGCATAGATGCGGTCACGCATGGTTTGAAGGGTGGAAATGGTTTTATCTGCGCGCAAATGGGCAGGGGTTTGCGCATAAATATCTGGGCCAGCTAAAGGCAGCAGTAGATCTGCTAATTTATCGGCATTGATTTCTTTATTGTATTCGAGCACATACGGTAAGAACAGGTTCATGCATAGGCCATGCGGCAGGTGAGCCACAGCGCCTAAGGAATGGCCTAAGGAGTGCACGAGGCCAACCATGGAGTTGGAGAATGCAATGCCTGCCATGGTGGAAGCCTGAGCTAGCTCTAAACGGCCATTCGCCTCAGTCGGGTTATCCAGCACATTAAATAAGTTGGCGCTGATTTTTTTGATCGCCGCAGTGGCATAGGCATCTGAAATTGGATTGGCTGCCAGACAAGTGTAGGCTTCCACGGCATGGGTCATGGCATCCATAGCGGTCATCGCAGTTAAATGCGGCGGCAGCGTTTGGGTCATGCGCGGATCTAAAATCGCCGCATGCGGCATTAAATAATAGGATGCGAACGGCATTTTTACATTTTTCTGATTGTCTGAAACCACGGCAACCATAGTGACTTCAGAACCTGTGCCGGATGTGGTTGGAATCACAAAAAAAGGTTTAAGCGGTCTTGGCAGATTATGCGCGCCTGAGTATTTCAGCAGGTCGTCACCGCCTTCGGATACTAGGATATTCGTGGCTTTGGAGGTGTCAATGACTGAGCCGCCGCCCACGGCAATAATGGCGTCACAGTTGTTTTCACGGTAGAGCTGCGCGGCTTTGCGCACCGTTTCAAGGCTTGAATCTGGCGGCACATCATCAAAAATACAGCCAATGACTGCATCTGTTGATTCAAAAGCCGCTTCTATCGGCGCGAGCAGATTGTTGCTGCGCACGCCTTTATCGGTAATGATCAGCGGACGGGCTGCGCCTAAGGCTGCAAGTTCAAACGGGATATGTTCCAAGGCTGCATGGCCAGCAATCACTTTTACTGGACAGAAAAATTCGTAATAAGGCTTAGCCATGAGTTAGGCGCTCCGTTTGAAATAAGATTGAGCTACTTTTAAGTAGATGCCGGCAGCTCCAGTTAATTTTTCTTTTAGGCTTAAATTGCTTGGATATTCTTTGACAGCCAGCTCTGCAACCAGCTTTGGCAAAATCAGCGCTTCCATCTTATTTAAGCACCGCACAAGGCGGATGGCGTAGGAAATATCGCCGTCTGCAATCATGCGGTCATTGGCAAAGGCCTGCGCTGTGCTCTCTTGGAAGGAAAATACTAAAAAAGCATGATTCAGGTGTTTGAAAGTAATGGTCAGATCTGGCTTGATGTCTAAATCGGGCACCAGTTCAAGCTGCTTGCTGTCAGTTACTCGAGCAATAAAAGCGGGGCCATGCGGAAAAACTTTCATTGACAGGGTAAAATGATCTGGAAATTTGGCAACTTCCTGTTTGACTTCTTCATCGACTTGGCTCGCCATGACTAAGCCTCTGCCAATCACGTCCATCATGAGTTTGACATAGGCTAGTTGCAAAGCGGGCTTAACGGATTTTGCTGCAATCACGCGTTCATCCCTTTTTTGAATATTATTTATTTAGAGTAAATACTCTAATTTATTTTTATGCTGAAAGCAAAAACTTTATCGCTGTTCGACTCGAACTTCCTTAAAGTAACCGCTGTTCTGTAATGTTGCAATCATATCGACGCATAAGTTCTCAAATTTAGGATAGTTTTCTACTAAATCCTGAATGCGGACCATCTCTAGTCCAGCATAACCGCAGGGGTTGATGGTGTGAAAGCCAGACAGGTCACAGTCGATATTCAACGCCAGGCCATGATATGAGCGGCCTTTGCGGATTTTAAAGCCCAGTGAGCCGATTTTGCGCTCATTCACATATACGCCGGGCGCATCCGGTTTGGCATAAGCTTCAATACCGTATTTCTTGACCAGTTCAATCATTAGATTTTCTGCATAGGACACCAGTGTGCGGACATTCCAGCCAAGGCGGTTTAAGTCAAACATGAAATAAGCCACCAGCTGACCTGGACCATGCCATGTCACTTGTCCGCCGCGGTCGGTCTGCACAACAGGAATGCTGCTGGCCATCAGGATATGTTCTGGTTTTCCGGCTTGGCCTTGGGTCAGCACATCGTGGTGCTGCAGAATCCATAATTCATCAGGCGTGTTTTCATTGCGCTGTTCCGTCAGTGCCTTCATTTCTAGAAAACGGTCTTCATATGGAGTCAGCGAGTTGTACTGGCGAATGATTAAAGACGGTTTGACAGCAGAATCAGTCACGTCGGCAGCATCCTTTTTGGGAATGATTGGTATTCATCACATTATAGGGAATTGTTTTGCGCAAGGGGATGCAGATGCATGTTTTTTGCGCTGTAAGGCCAAAAAAAAACACGCCCTAAAGCGTGTTTTTCCAAGACTGGATGAATGCTTACAGGGCAGTCCGGATATGGTCACAAGCGGCCAAGTCTGCATACAGCGCATGCACCTGTTCAAGCTCTTCGAAACGAAGCTGCGCAGTAATAGAGTGATATTTGCCTGTACGCGATGGCTGCACTGTTAATGTAGCTTCATCAAACTCTGGGAAATGTTTCACTAAAATTCCTACGACAGCGCCGTGCAAATCTGCACCTGCATTACCAATGAGTTTAATCGGGTAGTCCATAGGGAATATCCAAAGATCTTCACGGAGTTCGCGAGATGGAGTGCGGTCTATCATAGTTCACCTCAAATTTTATAGACAAAGCCTGCAACAGTGCAGGCTTTGAGTTTTCACATAAGTACTTAATGGAGGCTGGCTGAAAAAAATCAAGCCTGCATTGCATGCTTAGCTATCAGTCATTTTCCAGGAATGAACGCAAATGTTCAGAACGGGAAGGATGGCGCAATTTACGTAAAGCTTTCGCTTCAATCTGACGGATACGTTCACGGGTCACATCAAACTGTTTGCCGACTTCTTCCAGAGTATGATCTGTCGGCATGTCGATACCAAAACGCATTTTCAGAACTTTCGCTTCACGTTCAGTCAAGTTTTCCAGCACTTCACGGGTTGCTTCTTTCAGGCCTTCTGAAGTCGCAGCATCAATTGGAGATGTGATGTTGCCATCTTCAATGAAGTCGCCCAAATGCGAATCTTCATCATCGCCAATCGGTGTTTCCATTGAAATCGGTTCTTTGGCGATTTTCAGCACTTTACGGACTTTCACTTCGTCCATTTCCAGACGTTCGCCTAATTCTTCAGGCGTCGGCTCACGGCCCATTTCTTGAAGAAGCTGACGAGATACACGGTTGATCTTATTAATGGTTTCGATCATGTGTACTGGAATACGGATGGTGCGCGCCTGGTCGGCAATCGAACGGGTAATGGCCTGACGGATCCACCACGTTGCGTATGTCGAGAACTTATAGCCGCGGCGGTATTCAAACTTGTCTACCGCTTTCATCAAGCCGATGTTGCCTTCTTGGATCAAGTCCAGGAATTGCAGACCGCGGTTGGTGTATTTTTTCGCAATCGAAATAACCAAACGCAAGTTGGCTTCAACCATTTCCTTTTTCGCGCGGCGCGCTTTCGCTTCACCCACCGCCATGCGTTTAGAAATGTCCTTGATTTCCTTGACGTTCAAAACCAGTTCTTTTTCGATATCCGCAATTTTCTGCTGGAATGCCAAAATGTCTGGACGGACTTTTTCCAAGTAGCCTTTTTGATCTGGCGAAGCTTTCGCAATCTGTTCATCCAGCCACGCAAAGTTCGATTCCTGACCTGGGAAAGAGGTACGGAATTGCGTGCGGTCCATACGGCCACGGCGGATCGCATAGCGCATCACTTCACGCTCAGAAGTACGGATCTGCTCGTGAGTGCCGCGGATTAATTCAGAGATAATATCAAACAGGCGCGGGGTAAATTTGAACATCATGAACACGGATGCCAGAGCTTCAAGCGCATCAGCGCCTTCTTGGCTGTTGCGGCCGTGCTTTTCAATGGCTGCTTTGGTATTTTTCCAGGCATTTTCAAGTTCGGTAAAACGCGCTTTAGCTATTTCAGGATCTGGCCCCGATTCGCCTTCAGAATCATCATCGCTGCTTTCAGATTCTTCTTCTTCGTCATCATCATCCAATTTTACATCTTTGGTTGATTTGCTGTCTGAAGATTCATCTTCGTCAATGTCAGATTCTTCTTCTAAAACTTCAGGAATCTCTTCATCTGATTCAGGATCTAAATAGCCTGAAAGGATGTCGGCAAGACGGCGTTCGCCCGCTTCATAATCTTTGTATTCCTGCAATACCACTTCTACAGCATTTGGCCAGTAAGCAATAGAATGAAGAACGTCACGAATGCCTTCTTCAATGCGCTTTGCAATGCTGATCTCGCCTTCACGCGTTAACAGTTCAACTGTGCCCATTTCACGCATATACATGCGGACAGGGTCAGTCGTTCGGCCTGGTTCATTTTCTACAGATGCAAGTACAGCAGCAGCTTCTTCTTCAGCAACTTCGTCAGCCGCTTCATTGCCGCCTTCGAACATCGCATCATCAGTTTCAGGCGCGCGATCGTGTACAGGAATACCGACGTCATTCAGCATTTGAATGATGTCTTCAATCTGTTCGCTTTCCGTGATCGAGTCCGGGAGATGATCGTTAACCTCGGCGAAAGTCAGGTAACCTTGCTCTTTGCCTCGGCTAATCAGAGCCGCTACTTGGGAAGTAGGGGAAGTCATATCGCTCATCTTTTGCTTACTCTTCGTTGAATCTGTGGCAGTAAAAAACTGTGCATTTCAGCACAATTCGCTTAATCAATTTATCAGTGGATAGCTTGCGTATTTCATCAGGAATATTCAGCGCTTCGCTGCCTGACGAAATATTAAAAAATAAATTCAGTAATTTAGATGGGGGTGAAATTGTTGTTTTCAAGTTCATCCCTAGCGCGCTTCTATTTTCCATTTTACGGCATAAACATAAAAAGGTCATAAAACTGAAAGACGCAGGGTGGATTATATCATGCCACAGAATTTGGTCAGAATAAAAGAGCAAAATTCAATTTAAATGCAAATTAAATTGGTTAAATGCAAATAAAACTTGACAAGGCTTTATAACCCATATAAATAGCGCCTAGGACCCTTCACATTTTTCATTATGAGGTAGTTTTAGTGTCTTCTACAGATTTTGAACTAGATGATAACTACGGTGATGATGACGTTAATTTCGATGAAGCCGGCAGCAAGATAAGTGCAAAGGAATCGTTGGAAAAACGCCGCTTAATCGATGATCTTTTGGCCCAGCGCCGTTTAGAAAGAGAATTAAAAGAATTTGATTACGATTTCGACGATGATGATCTGGATGATGATGAGGAATAAAATCTGATTCTGCACAGGCCATGAAAATGCTATGCTACGGCTTTAAGTTTCTATGTTTGGATGTGAAATGAGTGCTTTAGATTTAGACCTATTAAGTGAATATCTCGACGGTGATGACAATGAACACGGTCTAGATTTTGCTGCGACTCATGGTTTTCTTTGCGCAATTGCGGTTGGCCCGGCATTTGCTAAATGGCTGGACGAACTTTTTGATAATAATCAAAAGAAAGTGCCGGCTGAAATTATTGCGCAAGTCAAAGCATGGCTGGAATCTATTCGTCAGAACTTGGCGAATGAAGAAGGAATTGAATTTCCTTTTGAAATTGAAGAAGCGGATGTTGAATCCAGCTTAGGCGACTGGAGTGTGGGCTTTGTTGATGCCATGTTCCTGAATGAAGAAGCTTGGTTTACAGAAGAATTCGAAGAGCAGCTGGTCGATCTGACATTGCCGATTATGGTATTCAGCGGTATTGACGACGAAGATCCGCAAATGGAAACTTTCCGCCGCAACGGGCAGTTAATGGACGAGTTGGCAGAAGAAATCCCAGAGAATTTAAATGAATTGTATTTGATGTATCACACACCGAATTAATTTTTTAAAGTTAAAAAAAGCGCCGTTCAGGCGCTTTTTTTATATTCTGGGTTGATGAGTTTGTAAAATTAGCGTTGACGTTTCTTCTGCTGTCCTTCTAAGCATTTTATTGCAAACCAGCCATAACTAAAATAAAACACTGCAAACTCAATGAGAATGATAAAAGCTATGGCAATCAGCCAAATCCACATTGGGATAAGCTGTAAGCTTGCAATGACGGCTTGGCTTGTTCCTGTTGCTAAGACAAAAATAAAAACCAGCAATGCGCTGATAATGAATGTACAAGCGATAGATCCCCAAATGAGTTGAACCTTTTCATCTGCATTGGGTATGCGCTTTTCCCGTTTAACAAAATGCCAAGCTGTAAAAAAACCGCCGGCAATAAGTGTTGGAACACTGCTGCTGCTTCCTATATGAATAAATATAGAGATGACTCCAAATATCATCAGGGCTACGGTGTATGCTCCTGTAAATATCCATAAATACGGTTTCATATGTTTTTTATCCCCCCCCTTGAAAATTTTAAAATTACAATGGATTAACTAGGTAGTAAGTTGAAAATAGGCTTTATTAAAAAAATTATGCTTTTCAAGCACACTGAGCGGCGTGCTAAATATTCTTGTTTTTTAGTTTGCGATAGCAATGCCATAGCAGCACTAAAACGACGATCATAATAATGACATAACCGACACGGCTGAAGATTTCATGCATCAATGCCTGATTTTCACCAAAATAAAAACCGACACAGGCCAGAAATGTGGTCCAAATAATCGTGCCGAGCGCGCTGTAGAACATGAATTTCCAAAAGGGCATGCGGCTCATGCCGGCAGGGATGCTGATCAGTGAACGTACAGCAGGCATCATGCGACCAAAAAATACAATGCGGTGGCCGTATTTCTCAAACCAAAGCAGTGATTTTTGGATGTCTTCAGATTTTATAAATAGATATTTTCCATAGCGGTCTGTGAAGCGGAAAATGGCATCATGATTAAATTGATAGCCAATCCAATACAGCAAGGCCGCTGCAATCAGAGAACCGATGCAGCCGGCAATAATAACGCCGCTGAGTAGCAGCTTACCTTGTGATGCGGTATAGCCTGCAGAAGGCATAATAATTTCAGAAGGAATCGGCGGAATTACATTGTCTAAAAACATCAGCAGGGCAATGCCTAAATAGCCCAGCTGTTCCATGATGGACAGTATCCACTCGGTTAAATTCATGCTTTAAGTGTTCAAATATATCCAAATTATCCTAAGCGTTATTGCTGCTTCCGTAAAGCATCAATATCAGTGAGTCCGCCTGTGATTTGGCGGCGGACTGAGTTGCACAGTGTGGTTCAAAGACCGCGTGCGCTTCATGTGCAGCTGTACTCTCCATGAAAATGAGTCTGGCCTTTAATACTCACCATCGTCTTGTATATGAATGAGTGTGTAGATATAGATTTCACGCAACAGGTAGGGAAGCGCAAAAGGAATCCAGCTGAGCAATAGAACATTGGCAGTTGTTGTTTTAAGGTGATAAGCGATAAAAAGCGCGATCAGTGCGCCAATGAGTGTCCCCAAGGCGACAATAAAAAGATGAGATTGCTGATGCAGCATCTGATTGATTTTATGTAATTCCGCATATTGGTGATGATGCGGCAGACGGTGGTTGTGCTGTATTGGTGCAGCTAAATTTTTAGGCATTTTACGTTCCTTTTCAATTAATTGTGAATCGAAATGGCGATTTATAATTCAAAATATATAGAGCAGGAGCGCCGCCGCAAAGTGTTTAAATTGTGATTTTTGTCACTTTTTATTTCTATTGTGTATGTCGGGTGTAAAAAATCAGGCCCTGCTAAGAGGGCCTGATGAATAAAATTTCACATTGCCTGCCGGCAGTAAGCGTTATAGGCGCTTGCGTTTGGCCGCTAAAATTTGGGACTGGCGCATGCGGAAGCCTGCTTTTTGCTGTTCAGATGTTTTGTCGATGCAGTATTTACATGATACGCCATGTTCATAGCTTGGCAGTTCGACTTCTGCAGGAAGCAGTGGCCAGCCGCAAGCGTGACACTTGATATTTTCGCCTTCTTCCATGCCATGTGTAACCGCGGTACGGCCGTCAAAGACGAAGCATTCGCCTTCCCACATGCTTTCTTCTGCCGGGGTTTCTTCTAAATATTTTAAAATGCCGCCTTTGAGGTGGTAAACCTCATTGAAACCTTCTTGAAGAAGCAGAGAAGTTGATTTTTCACAGCGGATGCCACCTGTGCAGAACATCGCAATTTTCTTGTCTTTGTGCTGTTCCAGCTGTTTTTTTACGTAGTCAGGAAATTCGCGGAAAGTTTCTGTTTGAGGATCAATCGCGCCTTTGAAGGTGCCTGCTTTATATTCGTAATCGTTGCGGGTATCAACCAGGATCACGTCATCACGGGCGATCAGTTCATTCCACTCTTTCGGGTCAAGATAGTGTCCGACCAAATCACGCGGCTTAACTTCTACGCCCAAGGTGACAATTTCTTTTTTGTGTTTGATTTTCATCTTGCGGAATGGCTTCTCAGAGCTGTGAGACTCTTTATATTCCATGGATGCAAAACCTTCATTCAAAAGAAATTGATGAATAGCGTCAACCGCTTGACGGTCACCCGCAACAGTGCCGTTAATGCCTTCATCTGCAACAATCAGAGTACCGCATAAGTTGATGGTTTTTACCAAATCCAGCAGGCGCTGCTGTAAATCAGCAGAGTCCTGTACTTCTTTGAATTGATAAAGCGCTGCAACAACCCAGCCATCGGCCGCATGCTGTTCTACAGGTGCAAGCTGTTCTACAGTAGCGTTCATGGATACTCCAATTGAAAATTAAGAATTTTGAAAGGCGCATATTTTAACGTGAATTGCCGCAATAAGCGAGTCATCCGATACAGATTCATGGCTTCTCATCCAGCAGCAGAGCGTGTATATTCTTGACCAGCCGGCAAAATGCCGGCAGTGCAGATTTGATGAATCATATGGGAGCTTGCATTGACTACGGATCGCCGGATTGCCTCATTAACCCCTTGTGCGGGACGCTGTTCGACGGTATTTGGTGATTCAGTCTGCCGCGGCTGCAGGCGCTTTAATCATGAAGTGATCAGATGGAATGCCTACACGCCGGAACAGCACAGTGCAGTTTGGCATCGGCTGGATGCACAGCTGGATCAAATTTTAGTGCCGCTGCTGCCGCTGGCGAATCTGCGGCATGTGGAAGGTTTTGTCCTGTCGAAGCGTGTGAGACTGCGTCCAGATGCAACACGCGGCCGGAAACTTTATCATGCATTAAAGCTGTGTGAAAAAAACCGCCACTTTACAGATGAAAGCGGTTTAGGCATTCATTATAAGCAAGTCCGTCCGCTTTGGGATGAGTTTGAACGCCGCATTTTGGCTTTAGCAACGGCCAGCTATGATCTGGCTTTTTTAAGAGCGGATGGCATGAGTATGCATTTGCTGCAAAGCATGGATGAAGAGGACTAAGTCCTCTTTTTTTATGAAATTAAAAATGAATAATGGGGGCATAAGGTGAATTTTGCGGAATATTTTTTATATTGCGCGGCTGTTGTGGTCATGATCGCGACGCCAGGGCCAGTAATGCTGCTTGTCGCCAGTGCGGGGCTGCAAGGCGGCTATAAGCGTGCGCTGCAAACGATTTTTGGAACGAATTTTGCTTCGCTGGTGCTGATTATGCTATCGGTGCTGATTTTAAAAGGCGCACTGAATATTAATGAACAATGGCTGAATGGCATTAAGGTGCTGGGCTGCTTATATATTGCCTATATCGGTTTTGATATTATGAAAGAAGTGGCGTCACGCACTTCTGCCGAAAATGAAATGACACTCAATGCAGTGTCTGGCGGTTTTAAAAAAGGCTTTTTAGTGGGGATCTCTAATCCCAAAGATATTATCTTTTTTGCATCATTTTTCCCGCAATTTACCGGTGTTACCGCCGATTTAAACCTCAGTTTAATCGTCTTGACCATGAGCTGGATCATCTTGGATTTTGCAACATTAAGCATGGTCTATTTGTCATTTAACCGCTTAGCCCAATCCGCATGGTATCCAAAGCTGCTGGCCTTATGTGGGCTGATCTTGATTGCTGTTGCGATCTATGGCATTTACGGCGTCTGGTTTTGATCCTCGGTTTGCGTCTGAAAAGATTCAATGACATCAAAAATCAGAGCTCTGCTCATTGCCGCTGTTTGTGCTTGAAAGCCTTCGACCAGAAATTGATTGATTAAGCCCTCCAGCTGTAAATACATCAGCTGCGTAATGTCTTGACCGCGTTTTAGCTTAAGGGTCTGCGTTTGAATCAGAGAGCGAACCCATTGTTTATGCTGCTGGGCGATGGCAATGATGCTGTGATCGTTTGGGCTGGATTCGCCAACTGCGCGGACAAACAAACAGCCTTTGAAATGGTCGCTTTGAAACCATTCAATATGCCAATCATAGATTTTTTTTAAAGCGTCCACGCCTTGCAGGCCGTCCACAGCAGCTTGCAGGCTTTCCCTAAAACGCTGATCGCGGGCTTGCAGCACACTCTGAACCAATTGATGCTTATTGCTGTAATAGGTATAGAGTGTTGTTTTCGAACAGCCCGATTCATCGCGGATTAAATCAACGCCTACACCGCTGAAACTTTGCTGATTAAACAGCTGTTCCGCAGTTTTCAAAATTTTATCTGCCGATTTAGACATGCATTTGCGCTCGCATTGGGTCCAATGAATATTATCGCATTGCCAATTTTTTAAATCGGCTATTTACAAGTAGTACAGATCTGTACTATTTTGATTTTAGCGCGCGCCATATCTGAAATCAATATCGAAGGGCTGCATTATGTTTTTATTGTCAGGCAAAGAAAAATTAGCGCCTAAACCCAGTGCAGGCATGCTGTTGCGCGGGTTTGCAGGCGGTATGCTGAGTATTTTTATTTTATTGCTGCTGAGTGGTTACGCGCATCAGCCTTGGATTATGGCGCCGTTCGGCGCGAGTTGTGTATTGCTGTATGCCGTACCGCAATCGCCATTGGCGCAGCCGCGCAATGTGATTTTTGGACACGTGGTGTCTGCGGCTATAGGTTTATGTGTTGCACTGTATTTTCCAGTCAATGCTTTCAGTATTGCTATAGCTGTTGGTTTAGCCATTTGCTGTATGCAATTTTTGAGATGTGTACATCCGCCAGCCGGCGCCAATCCTTTGGTCATTTTATTGACGGCGCAGGCCGTGCACTATGATTGGGGATTTTTGCTGTTTCCGGTTTTATCCGGTGCGGTCAGCCTGGTGGCTGTGGCATATGTGATGAACAATTGGCGCAGCGCCAAACCATGGCCGGAGTATGGATTGGCCTTATGGCATAATAAAATGAAAGAGTGAATTGCTGCCGCGAAAGCAGCAGCTATATTTTAGGATGAGGCCATGCAGATGTAGCGTATATGCATCTGCTAGCTATACTTTTCACACTGGATTAATCATCAATGAAATTAAATAGATGACGAACAAAGCTGAACAGGCCGATAATGTTCATAAATAAATCGAAAGCACCCATATGCGCGTTATAGTTCAATTGTTCTGCACGCATTAAAATTTGGCTGGTATCGTAAAGGATCCAGCCAATAAATATGACTGAGCCGAAAATACCGATAAATAGAGATAAAGCGCTGATATGAACAAATAGTGAAACAACAGATAGGGCAAGAATGACCTAAAATCCGATATTTAAACTAGCGCGTAAAAAGGAAAAATCTTTTTTACTGAAAAAAACATAGCAGCTGGTTCCTGCAAAAATCGCCATGGTGGTTACAGCAGCTGTCATAAATACATCTGGACGGTATAAATGCGCAATTTGGCTTAGGCATAATCCTGTGATGATTAAAAAGATTGGAAAAACCGCTTTAATCGGGTTGCGTAAACCAAACCAGCCGCATGCAATCCAGATAATAGAATCTAAAAGCATCAGCAGGCCAGCGGAGGCGGGCGGCAGCTGGGTGTAGGAAAATATGCCTAATAGAGTCATTAGTGCCAAAGCGCCGAAAAGCACCTGATATGTACGCTGGATGAATTGGCTGTCTTCATGGCTTAAATCTGAAAAATAGCTGAGCATGATTGAACCTTATTTATTTGTAATTATTGGTTATATTCTTTTATTAAATTAAATGTGCCTAAAAAGCAAACATTTTTCGACCTGCAGAAAAAAGCCCAGCGTACAGGCTGGGCTTTATGCTAGAGCTTTATATTAAATTTGGTGCGCAAGCCGATATTGCACAATTTCTTCAATGGTAATGAGAGTGAGATTGTGTGTTTGCGCATAAGACAAGACTTGAATGCCAGAAGCCATTGAGCCATCTGGATTGGTTACTTCACAGAGGACGCCTGCAGGTTTGAGGCCAGCTAAACGCGCCAGATCTACACTGCCTTCAGTATGACCGCGTCGGGTGAGAACGCCGCCATCACGGGCGCGTAAAGGAAAGACATGTCCCGGACGGTTTAAATCACTGGCTGCTGCGCCATCTTTAACGGCGGCATGAATGGTGGTGGTGCGGTCTTGGGCTGAAACCCCAGTGGTGACGCCTTCAGCAGCTTCAATCGTGACAGTGAATGCGGTTTTAAACTGGCTTGAGTTGTCTGTCACCATAGGCGGCAATTCGAGATGGTCGGCTAATTCATTGGTCAGCGTTAGGCAAACGATGCCTGAACCGTCTCGAATCATGCGAGCCATGGTTTCGACATTCAGTGTTTCAGCAGCGACAATCAGGTCGGCTTCATTTTCGCGGTCAAAATCATCCATGACCAAAACGGGTTTGCCTTGGCGCATATCTTCAAGCGCTTGCGCTATGCGCTGCTCAAATGGAGGAAGGGCTGAAAAGAAAATTTCGGGTTGAATTAAACTGGACATTGAAACGCTCTCGTAAGTTTTAAAATACGGTTGAACATTTCAGGACATTGAAAAATAGGCGCAGCAGATCAATTGCAGCCGAGGCTGTAATTGAAACTTTTAACGTCGTCTTCTTTCATCCGGACTATACCGTCGGCTTTGGTATTTCACCAAATCTGCGAATCGCGGTTAAGCGATAGGCTCGTGGGCTGATTCAGTCATGATCAATTGCTGAACTTACCACCGGTGGGGAATTGCACCCCGCCCTGAAGCGATGTGCAATGAGTATATGCCTGTTTCAGTCTTTAATGGGGGATTTTTTATCGTGAATCATTGCAAAATTTAAGATAAGCAAAACAGATAATTTGATTTGTAAGCTTTTTTATTAAATCCGCAAAAGCGTGCTATCTTGCCAAAAGATCTTTAAAACGGATAAATAATCATAAAAATGACTGATTCCGAATTTTCAGCACCCAAAAATGAATTTTCTCCGCGCTTATTTTGCAAAGCCCAAGTCATTCAATATTTACAGGTTATTGGACTGTCACTGATTGCGGCCAGCATCGTGTATTTAATCGCCGCGAATTGGCTGATGATTCCAAAATATCTGCAGTTGGCTATTCCGATGACTCTGCTGCTGTGCAGCGCCTTGTCCAGCATTTATTTTACAGCACACAGCTGGATTCGGCAGAGTTTAGACTGCATCAGCGGGTTAATGCTGGGGATGAGCATGGCGGTCATTGGGCAAGTGTATCAGACAGGCGCAGACAGCTATTTGCTGTTTTTAATCTGGGCTGTGCTGCTTTTGCCATGGCTTTATCGGCCTAATATTGGCGTATTCACGCTGTTTTGTGCAGTAAGCCAGCTGGCGCTGTCTCTATTTTTTAAACAAAATTTTCTTTTTGAGCAGAAGGAGCTGCTGTATTTGTTCGGCATGAATGTGCTTACAGCGCTAAGCGCCGCGTTTTGTTTAAAGTTTTATCCAGCTTTGCGTTTTGTTTTTATTGCGTTTATTGCGGCGATATCAGCGTATTGCATGTTTAATTTCTGCAGCGGCCAAGCACCGTATCAATGGCCGTATCTGGCGCTTTCGATTCTTTTGCCGCTTTGCCTATGCGGGTATTTTTATAAACAGCGATTATCTTTAGAAACCAGTTTGCAGGCAGCCGGGCTGGCGGCCAGTGTCAGCATTTTAATCTTCCATTTTGCCGAACATCTGCTGGATGATTCTATTGCCGGCTTGCTGGTGCTGGCTTTACTGATTTTTGCCTGGTTTGCGGTGATCAGCTTGCTGCTGATAAAAATGCTGCCTAACACTCAATTTGCCGTGATCCCTCTGGCGATCGGCGCTTGGTTTGCAGGCATTATTTTGGCCTCTTTGCTGTTGACGTATTGGCAAACGTTTTCAATTTTGATGGGGCTGGCCTTTGTTGCCCTCGCTTGGTGGATGATCCGCCGTGTTTCCTGTGTATTCGCCCGGCAATTTGCTTATTGCTTGTGGTTATGCGGGCAAGTCGCTGTATTGGTGCACACGCAAATGCTGACAGATAGCTTTACCCTTATTTTGTTGATTCAGCTGGGTTTTACGCTGTTGTGCATGCTTAGCCGCATGCATTGGCTGATTGTGCTGATTCAGCTGGCGGCCTGTTACGGATTGAGTATTGCGACTTTGGGCAGGGGGAATCTGTTCCGTGCGGATGAGCATTTGTTTTTCAGTATAATGATCCTAAACGGCCTGCTGTTGATTGGCCTGCTGTGTACAGGAATTTGGTGGCTAAAATCCATGTACCGCCAGACATTTTCACTCTGGATGCTGTTTATTGTATGGGCCGCGGCAGTGTTGCAAACGCTGCTGAGTAATTTTATGCACTTGGATTTTTCATTCAGTCCGGCGGTGCAGAATACGATTGTCTACGGTCTGCCACTGTTATGGCTCTGTCTGTATATCGGGCTCTCAGATCAGCATGATGCCGGTTTGGAAAAGTGGCTGGCGGGGGCTTTAGGCTTCACCCTGATCTTGATGGGCTATTTTGAAATTTTCCTGCTGCTGGTATTCCTGTCATGGGCTGTCGCGTATCAACAGCGGCTGGTGCAGGGGCTGACTATTGTTCTGCTGATCTTGATGTTATGGCTGCTGTATTACAATTTGGACTTGAGCTTTCTGCTGAAAAGTCTGAGCATTCTTGTGTCTGGCGCGCTGCTGCTGGCTATGGCTCAGCTGCTGATGAAATCTTCAGCTGTGAAACTGCAGGGAGCTGCACCATGAAGAAAATGATTCCATTATGGCTGGCGGCATTCAGTATTGCGCTCTTTCTGATTATGATTGGCCGGCATGAATGGCATTTGGCGCACAGCGGCAGCATTTATGTGAAACTCAAGCCTGTTGACCCCCGCTCGATTTTACAAGGGGATTATATGGCGCTGAATTATGAGCTGTATCTGGCTGAGCAGCCGCCTGCGATGGAATTGATAGAAGATCATTTACCATCCGATGCGGAAAAAGCGTATTTTTATAATCAATCCAGCATCTTAAGCTATGTACAGCTTGATGCGCAGCGCAGAGTCATTCAGACCCGCTTTGATCCGCAGCTGCTGAATGACTATCCCGGTGCATCTGCAAAATTAGTGCTGCGGAATCCTCACAATACCTTTGAAGGGCTGTATCCGGCAGCCCGCAGCTTTCTATTTGCAGAAGGTTTGGAGCCATGCTATCGCAATGCGCAATTTGCTGAGTTGAAAGTGCGTGAAAACGGGCAGCCGCTGCTGGTGAATTTGGTGGGTGAAAACTTGAAAGCGCTGAATTGCGAACAGCAAAATGACTGGTGGCAGGGCAGTCACAACTAAAATTTTGAGTTTAAAAAAACCCGCATTCATGCGGGCTTTTTTAAAGAATTCGGGTATTACGCAACTTGAACAGGAATACAGTTCGCAGTGTGGTTCACAGTATTGTTTGGATTTGCATACACCAAGCGCGGCTTATGCGCATTTGCTTCGGCTTCTGTAAAATCACCAAATGTGGCAATAATCATTAAATCGCCAACATCTGCTTGATGCGCTGCACCGCCATTGACTGAAATGATGCCGGAACCTTCTTCACCGCGAATCGCATACGTGCTGAAACGCTTACCATTAGTCACGTTCCACATGTGAATTTTTTCATATTCGCGGATACCGGCTAAATCCAATAAAATGCCGTCAATTGCACAAGAACCTTCATAATGTAATTCTGCTTGTGTAACGACGCAACGGTGAATTTTAGCTTTTAATAAACGAGATAGCATGGCTAGCGTCTCCTTAGTGGACCTAAGATTTTCATCTTGTGGTTGAATCAAACTGAACTTGCTGGATCAGCAATCAGGCAAGCGCATTTTGCCTTTAAAATGGCAGCATGGCAAGCAGCATGGTTCAACAATTTATTGACTTATCAGTTTGGTTTGTAAGCATTGATTTGATTCATGGCAGGCTGAATTTCACCATTTACCAGCATATTGATGCGGGCTAAAGCATGGCTGATTGCATCGTCCATTAAATCTTGTTCGCTGCTTGGCGCTTTGCTTAAAACATGTCCTGAGACACGTTCTTTAGAACCGGGGTGGCCTATTCCAATGCGTAAACGGTGGAAATTTGGACCCGTGTGCGGAACGATGTCACGCAAACCGTTGTGACCGCCGTGACCGCCGCCAGTTTTTAGGCGGATAATGCCGGGGTTCATATCCAGTTCATCATGTGCGATGAGCATGGTTTCAGGAGAGATATTGTAGAATTTTGCGAAGGGGACAACACTTTTACCGGAGAGGTTCATAAATGTTGTAGGCAACAACAGACGAACGTCATGGCCTTCTATATTGCCGCGCCCGCTGATTCCATTGAATTTCGGGTCAGCTTTTAAATTTATGCCATATTGCTCTGCAAGGCGTTCTACAAACCAGAAGCCTGCATTATGGCGGGTTTGGGCATACTCTTTACCAGGGTTGCCCAAACCGACAATCAGTGAAATATTTGACACTAATTACACTTATGCGCGAACAAAGTCAGCGTGCATAGGCGTGTTTTTAGCTGGGTGACGCTGTAACGCTTTGATTTTAACGCTTTCAGTTTTGTCGCCAACTTTGATTTCTACAACTTCTTCAAAGAATGCGTTGTTTTCTAAAGCTTTAACAAGCTCACGAAGTTCTAAAGTTACAGCAACAGGTTCGCCTGAACCGTAGATGATTGCTGGTACTTTGCTTTGCAGGCGAAGGCGGCGGCTCGAACCTTTCCCTTGAACTGCTTCTTCACGTGCTGCTGCGTTTAATACGAAGTTTGCCATGATAGACATCCTATTTAAGTTTAATTGAGCTGAACTTTCGACCAGTTCAGCGATAGAAAACCCTGCTAAGAGCAGGGTTTTGAAAATTTAGCGCTATATTATAGATAAGAATCAAACATTGCGCTAATAGATTCTTCGTTGTTAATACGACGAATTGTTTCAGCAACCATGCTTGCTACTGAAACTTGGCGAATCTTGCCGAGTGCTTGAGCTTCTTCAGAAA
Organism: Acinetobacter entericus; assembly: GCF_026168575.1. NCBI lineage: Bacteria > Pseudomonadati > Pseudomonadota > Gammaproteobacteria > Moraxellales > Moraxellaceae > Acinetobacter > Acinetobacter entericus. The sequence goes on along the minus strand of NZ_JAPEQW010000006.1, from coordinate 66,208 downwards.
GCGGAATGGTATCAGTCACAACCAATTCATCAATCACTGAGTTTTTCAAGTTCTCGATCGCTTTGCCTGATAAAACAGGGTGAGTTGCATAGGCAACAACACGGCGCGCGCCAAATGTTTTCAGCGCGTCAGCAGCTTTACATAAAGTACCCGCTGTATCAACCATGTCATCGACAATAACGCAGTCACGGCCTTTCACATCGCCAATCAAATGCATCACTTGTGATTCATTCGCTTTTTGACGGCGTTTATCAATGATTGCAAGATCAATATCGCCCATTTGCTTCGCAACTGCACGAGCGCGGACTACACCGCCTACGTCTGGAGAAACAACCATTAAGTTGTCATGAGACTGTTGGCGTAAATCAGCAAGCAATGCTGGCGTACCGTAGATGTTGTCTACAGGGATATCGAAGAAGCCTTGGATTTGGTCTGCGTGCAGATCAATCATTACAACACGGTCAATACCTACAGTAGTCAGCATGTCTGCAACAACTTTAGCGGTAATAGGAACACGTGATGAACGAGGACGACGGTCTTGACGGGCATAACCGAAGTAAGGAATAACGGCAGTGATACGGCCTGCACTTGCGCGGCGAAGCGCGTCTGCCATAACTAAGATTTCCATTAGGTTATCATTAGTCGGGGCACAAGTAGGCTGTACAACAAATACGTCTTTACCACGCACATTCTCAGTGATTTCTACAGCAATTTCACCATCAGAAAAGGTTGAAACAGCAGCAGCACCTAGTGGGATATGTAAGTGGCTAACGACTTTTTGAGCGAATTGTGGATGCGCGGTTCCACTAAAAACGACAAGATTGGGCATGAAGCACCCTTGGCGGTTGATATGTATGGAAATAGATGGCAGGGGCGGCTGGATTCGAACCAACGGATGCCGAGATCAAAACCCGGTGCCTTACCACTTGGCGACGCCCCTAATGCGGCAGAACTTTAATATTTTTGAGCTGTTTTGTCAAGATGATTTAACAGGCTAGCCACAAAAGAATGTTCTGTCTTTTTTGAGAAAATGGCAGGGGCGGCTGGATTCGAACCAACGGATGCCGAGATCAAAACCCGGTGCCTTACCACTTGGCGACGCCCCTAAATTGATGTGCTGTATTAAATGGCAGGGGCGGCTGGATTCGAACCAACGGATGCCGAGATCAAAACCCGGTGCCTTACCTCTTGGCGACGCCACTTTAATACCACATACATCTACAGGTGAATTTACTGGCAGGGGCGGCTGGATTCGAACCAACGGATGCCGATCTCAAAACCCGGTGCCTTACCTCTTGGCGACGCCACTTTAATACCACATACATCTACAGGTGAATTTACTGGCAGGGGCGGCTGGATTCGACCCAACGGATGCCGAGATCAAAACCCGGTGCCTTACCACTTGGCGACGCCCCTTTAATACAACATACATCTACAGGTGAATTTAGTGGCAGGGGCGGCTGGATTCGAACCAACGGATGCCGAGATCAAAACCCGGTGCCTTACCACTTGGCGACGCCCCTATCAAACTTCAAAATGACGCAATGGAGATTCTGTTAAACTGTTGACCAAGTAAGATTTACATGGCGCGTTTTTCAGAATGTCATTCACATTCATATTTTCCGTTACCTCAGCAAAAACACAAGCACCTGTACCTGTAAGCTTTGCTGTACCGAACTGATCTAAATACTGCATTGCTTCGTTTACTTCAGGGTATAAACCTCTTGCCACTGGCTCAAAGTTATTTCCAAAACTAAACGGCGTTAGCTGATAGGCGCAAAATTTAGTAGGCTTCGTGTCTCTTGTCAATGTTTTTTGTGAAAAAAGCAATTGAGTGCTGATAAAACAGTCAGGTTTCAGCACTATGTATTGTTTTTGATCTAAGTCTATGAATGTTAAGTGTTCACCAATGCCTTCCGCCCAGGCATTGCGGCCATGAACAAAAATAGGCACATCAGCTCCGAGTTTAAGTCCGAGTCTTGCCAACTGTTCAGTAACTAAGCCGCATTGCCATAATTTATTCAGCACGATCAGCGTGGCGGCCGCATTTGAAGAACCGCCGCCGAGTCCGGCACCCATTGGAATATTTTTTTCGATGCGGATATTGATGCCGCCCGGCTGTTTTGCGTAAGGCAAAAGCGCTTGCGCCGCGCGATAGATTAAGTTTTGTTCCAGATCGACACTGTTTAAGCCATCAATGCTGATTTGCGGTGATTCTGTTTGTGTAAATTCCAGCCAGTCATATAAATCAATCAGCTGAAAAATGCTTTGCAGTTCATGGTAACCGTCTGCACGGCGCCCAGTAATATGCAAGAACAAGTTAAGTTTGGCAGGAGAGGGAACTCGGATCATAACAATTCAAATTTTGTTGGCTTAGCGGTTTTGAATGACCATTGTAATACGGTTTTCTTTGCCAGTTTCAAGCGCTTGCTTTAAAACCAGTTTATTGGGCAATGGGTCGCTGTTTTCATAGCTTAAATCGACTTGCCAGCCATCTTCAAGAATTTGCGCAATACGGCCGCTGCCATCTTTGTTGAGCTGCGCATGCTGAGTGGCGGGTTTTGCTTGTACCCATTTGACTAGATGGGTGATAGGCGCGTTCCAGCCTGTGGCGCGCTCCAGCAGCTCTTCAGGTGAGGCCGCGCTGATCAGGCCTGTTTTCGCGCTGTTCAGTGTTACTTCACCGGGTTTTCCGGAAATTTGGGTTTTGCCTACGCCTAAAATCCCGCTCAGTTCGATATCAAACTCATCCTGTTCCTGCGCCCAGGTAAAGAAGGCGCTGCCGGACTGCTGCGGAGTGCGTACGCCAATTTTGCCTTGCAGGTTAAATTGATTTGGTGCTTCTGCCGAAGGGGCCGGCAGCGGCTCCTGAGGCTGAATGTACTGTTGGCAGCCGGTTAAAGCCAAGGTGCTGCCAGCAATAACAGACAGGCAGAATTTAGAAAGGATATGCATAAACTAGGGTTAACTCTTTTTCATGTGCTGAGGCAACAATAACGTATTCAATTGTTCCAATTGAGGATCATTCGGGTGTTTTTGTTTGAGTTGTTGTAACACTTGACTAAATTCTGCAATGTTGCCCTGCATATACACAGAGCGGGCATAGTTCACCCCAATTTTAACGCTGCCACTCAATTCGTAGGCTTTTTTCAATACTTCTGCAGAGGTGACAAAATCGTTCTGCAAATAGCAGATATAGCCCAGCGTATCCAAAATAGAAGCCTGCTCTGGGGCAAATTCTAAGGCATGCTCTACAAATCTGCGCGCATCATCCAGCCGCCTGTTTTGCAAGGCTAAGGTATATGCATATGCATTCAGATACGTCGGGCTGTTCGGTTCAATCGCAAGCAGGCTGTTTAGCCGCCTATCCAGCTTATCCCGTTCTTGATAAGGGTCTAGAATCAGAACCTCTGCATAAATCAGCTCAGGGTCATCAGGCAAGTTTTTAATGGCTTCATCCAAAAGCCGCATAGCCGCTTTTTTATTGTCCATGCGTTTTAAGATGTCTGCCTGCGTTAAATACAGAAAACTGGCATGCTGAGGGTAGTTGACGCGTTCTTGCGTCAAAAAGCGCAGCGCATCATGCAGTTTGTTTTGCTGGGTAAAAATATTGACCATGCTGCGCCGCGACACGGTATAGAGGCTGCCATCCACTAAGCGGTAATAGGCTTTTGCCGTCTCAAAATGCTGTTTTCGCTCAGCATTAACCGCTAAATAATAATAGGCTTCATTTTGATACTGGGCAGAGTAGCGCAGTTCAACCAAGTATTTCTCGGCTTTTTCATACTGCTCTAAATCAATGCTGGTAAGGCCGCCTAGAAACAGCGCTTCTTCGGCTTTGGGCCATTTTTTGATAATGTCTTCCAGTTTTTTCAGCGCGAGCTCAGATTCATTGATTTTGACTAAATACTTTGCTTCCGCTAAGCGGACATCCAGATTGCTGCGGTGCTTGCGGCTGGATTTTTCATACCATTCACGAGCAGCCTCTTCATCACCTAAGGCGGTGAGCAAATTGGCTTTCATTAAAATATAGCCCGTTGTTTTCGGGCGTTTTTTTAAAGCGAGATTGACCGTATTCAGCGCATCATTCAATTGTCCATTCTGCGCTTCTAAAGCGGCAATCAGCACAAGGATGGATGGATTGCGGTTCTCTTTGCTGGTCTGCAATGCATTGATCAGAAAGTCGCGGTCATCGGCTGATTCAGGCGAAATGCCTGCTAAAATCTGTTCCAAATCTGCATTCGGGTCAATATTTAAAATTTTATCTAAGGTTTCTGCCGCCAGATCATATTCATGCGCTTTTAAGGCAATATGCGAAAGATAAAACAGGGCAGGAACATCTTCCGGCTCCTGCACCACCCAATGCGTGGCAATATCTAAAGCGGCCTGCAAATCATTTTGTTCCAGCGCGACATTCAGGGCGCGCTGCTTGACCGAGGTAGAGTTGCTTTTAATAGCAAGCACAGTATAGTTATGCAATGCCGTCGGGATGTCGTCATAGGCTAGGGCAAACTCTGCAATCATGCTTTGTTTTATGGCATCATAATTTGAATTGGCGTGGTAAACTTCTCCAAATGCTCGAACTTGAGCACTGGAAGCCATGCTACCGACCAGCAAGAATGTGGTAGAATACTGCTTAATTGTCGAGCCGCTGAGCCGGCTATTTGTTTGACGCAATTTTTCTTGATCCAAGTAATGCTTTTTATGACACCGATGTTGCACAATAGCATAAATTTAGCGAAATGATGATCTGATATGTCTTTCTTTGCATTGGGTGTCAACCATCAAACCGCTTCTGTAGAGCTGCGTGAAAAAATCGCATTTAACCCTGAAAAGTTAAGTGCATTGCTTGCACAGCAAAGCCATGCCGAATATCTGAGTGATATGGTGGTGGTGTCTACATGTAACCGTACAGAAGTTTATGCCATGTCTGATAATCCAGATATGGTATTAAATTGGCTCGCCCAAGCAAATCATATTGATGTAAAGCAATTGTCAAACCATGTCTACCGCTACGAAAACGCGCAGGCGGTGACACATCTCATGCGGGTTGCCAGCGGACTCGACTCACTGATGCTGGGCGAACCGCAAATTTTAGGCCAAGTCAAAACCGCGCTGTCTTTAGCAAAAGATGCAGAAACGGTATCGTCCAATTTAAACCGAATTTTTGAATATGCTTTTTATGCAGCCAAGCGCGTGCGTTCAGAAACCGCCGTCGGCAGCCATGCGGTTTCCATGGGCTATGCAGTTGCGCAACTGGCTTTGCAGGTCTTCAGCAAGCCTGAGCAGTTAACTGTTATGGTGGTTGCAGCCGGTGAAATGAACAGCCTGGTGGCAAAGCATTTAGCGGAAATGGGCGTGGGCAAAATCATTATTTGCAACCGTACCCGCAGCCGTGCAGAAGCGCTGGCGCAGGAAATTGCGCATCGCGCGGAGGTTGAGATTATTGATTTTGCTCAGCTGGCGGAGAATTTGCACCGCGCCGATGTAATTTCCAGCTGTACAGGCAGTTTGCATCAGGTTATTTATTTTAAAGATGTGAAAGCAGCGTTAAAAAAACGCAAATATAAGCAGATGCTGCTGGTTGATTTAGCCGTGCCACGTGATATTGAAGCGAAAGTTGAAAGTTTGGATGGCGTCTACCTGTATGGTGTCGATGATCTGCAAAGCGTGATTGATGAGAACCTCGCGCAGCGCCGCCAAGCGGCAGTTGAAGCCGAGGTCATGGTTAATCAATTGGCGACTGAGCTGGTCATTCAGCAGAAGGTTAATTTGGCTGGCGCAACAATTCATGCTTATAGAGAGCATGGTGAGAGTTTAAGACAAGAAGAGCTGGCGCTGGCCTTAGAGCGTTTGCAAAAAGGGGAAGCTGCAGAACAGGTGCTGCAGGAGTTTTCTTACCGTTTGAGCAACAAGCTGCTGCATCCGACTTCGATCGTGCTGCGCCATGCAGCTACTGCTGAAGATCCGGCCTACTTTGAAATGCTGGAGCGGGAGTTGGCGGACGTTGCGGAAAAGCGCCGTAAATCTAAGCGCTGAAGTTAAAAAACAGTTTTAAAAATGGTAGTCAATTTAAATAAAGATGAAGTGAAGCTGTTTAGGCTTTTTCTTGATTTTTAATGTTTCTTAGATGCATACAATCATACATTATGGTTGCAGGGCTTTATGATTTTGTCATGCATGCGCCTGTATCGGCGAACCGAATGAAACCGGATTTTAAAAAGTATCACTTAGACGGCTTGTATTGGCTTCCGTCTGAGCTTATTCATCTAAGAGCGTCAACGATCTTTTTTTGCTGATCTCATAAATTTTCTGTTTCAGATTGCGCATTTCAGCAAGACTGGAAAATTTCTTTGATTTGATCTTTTGCTGCAGGCATTCGTATTGCAGTTTGATTGAAAAATCTGCGGCCAATTTGTCTGCCTGTTCAGGAGACGACGTATAATCGCTGATATTGGCATTTTCCAAAATATGCTGCAATTCATGGTGATATGCTGAACATGCGCCTAAAACATAATAGCGGGACAGTTCAGGGTCATCCGGTAAATCATCAAAAATAGTATTGAAAATATTCAGAATATTAAACAGCAATAAGTCGGATGAAATCAGCGCGCGCAGCGGCTCAAAATGAATGTACAGATAGGGGTGATTGATTAAAATCGCTATGACATATTCTTCAGCATCAATTTTGGTGCTGAAGCTGAGTGAAGCGTCATTGTTGACTTGCGGCTGCCATTTACGGCTGAAACCGAGCTTCTCACGGAAATACTGCTGCAGCAGATAACGGTATGACCCCGTTTTCGGCAGCAATTCTGTCAGCTGTTTAAGTTCACCCATCACTTGGCTTTTGCCTTCAGGTTTGGTGACATCAAAATTTTGAGTTAAATGCGCAAAGACAAATTCAGACAGCAAAGGCGCTGTATCTAACAGCCGTCTGAAGTTTTCAATGCCTTCACGGCGGATTAAGGAATCTGGATCGTGATCATTCGGCAACACAAAGAATTTCAGCTCACGGCCGTCATTCAGCAGCGGCAGGGCAATTTCTAAAGTGCGGCGGGCGGCTTTTTGCCCGGCAGCGTCACCGTCAAAGGCAATGGTGATGCGGTTATTTTGTTTGAATAGAATATTCAGATGTTCAGTGTTGCTTGCTGTGCCCAGAGTTGCAACTGCGCCTGCAATGCCATACTGCTGCAGGGCAATCACATCCATATAGCCTTCCACCATCAGCCAGTCTTGGGCTTTTTGCTTTCGGCCTTCATATAAGCCATACAGCAGCTGGTTTTTATGGAAAACTTCAGAATCTGGCGAGTTAATGTATTTGGGTTTGATTTCGTCATTCAGCGCCCGGCCGCCAAAGCCAACCACCCGGCCTTTCGGGTCACGGATTGGAAAAATGACCCGGTCGCGCAGCAAGTCAAAATCACGGCCGCTGTCACTGGTGCGGATCAGGCCCAGCAGTTTTAAGCCTTCAATATCCTGCGGAAAAGCTTTTTCTAAATGCTGCCAGTCTTCTGGCGCATAGCCTAAGCGCCAATACGCAATGGTTTCCGCAGACAGCCCGCGCTGTTTAAAATACTGCTGCGCTGTTTTGCTGTGCGGCAGTTGATGCGCGTAAAATTGCGCAATATTTTCCAGCAAGTCGTACAGATTGCCGTCCGGCTGGGCCTGTTCAAAGGCTGCAGGCTGATCAAAGGCCGCAAAAGGGTCATTGCCGTAAAAGGCGTCATCCTGAGGCTGAAATTCTGCAAATGGATCATGCTCAAATGAGGGCTGCTGTTCGCCGGCTGCAGGCGCAGTTTTTGCCCGAACCGGGCTGGACTGTGCTGTTTGTGCTGATTCTGCAGGCGCTTTCGGTTTCTGCGCTTCCCGTTTGTATTTTAATTTGTTGGAGTCAAAATTATCTTTTGGCAGTTCAATGCCGGTTTGACTCGAAAGGTCCTTCATGACTTCAATGAAATTTCGGCTGCCGATATCCATTAAAAAACGGATGGCATTGCCATTGGCCTGACAGCCGAAGCAGTGGAAGTACTGCTTGTCGCGGTATACGTGAAAAGATGGCGACTTTTCCTGATGAAACGGACAGCAGCCTGAATAGGTACGCCCAGTCTTTTTTAATTTCACAAATTGACCGATCACATCGACAATATCGGTACGGTCTAAAATTTGATCAATGGTATGCTGAGGAATCGCCATGCTGTATCAATATGTCTTCAAAGTCTGCGGAAAATAGAAAGAGTCAATTTTTGCTGATTGCATTTAAGTGCAAGCCAGCAGCTGGCGGACATGCCGATCAGTCAGTTGTATCCTTTTTAAGCATTTGGATCAAGCGGTGATGAATGCCAAGCCCGAAATGATAAAGGGCAAGTATGATAACTTGCCCTTTATGAAAAATCATCCTAAATGCCGGATTTATTCGGCTGGCTGCGCTGCATCCGATTCAACAGGCTGCTGAATCTCAGCCGCTTCGGCTTTAGGGCGGTCCAGCAAGCCAAAAGATAAGCGGTTGGTTAGGCTGCGCTTTTCTTCGCTGTCTGTGTTTTTCACTGCATCCTGTTCAGAATGGGTGCGGCCTTCTTTGCCAAATACGCCTAAAGTCGCACGGTTCCAGAAACTGCCTTCACTGCGGGCGGCGCGCATATTGACCGTGCCGTCAGATTTCACCAGTTCAGGATAGTTCATTTTCAGCACTTGGATATATTGCTGAGACGTTGCTTTGTCGCCGAGTTTGTCATAACCGTAAGCCGCCGTTGCCAAAGCCTCTGGAATTTGCGGCGTTTGCGGATAGTGTTCAATAACCCATAATGAGCGCTCAACAGCTGCAAGGTACGCTTTACGCTTAATGTTGAAGCGGGCGGCGTTCATTTCGCTTTCAGCCAATTCCTGGCCAATAAACTTCATGCGCTGCGCTGCGTCTACTGCATAGGTGCTGGACGGGTAGCGGCGGATAAAATCTACAAAATTCTGATAAGCCACTTTTAAATAGCTCACATCACGGTGTGACTGCTTTAATGACGTATAGCGCAGCAGGCCGTCATAGTTTTGCTCCATATTGGCAACACCGCGGACATAATACGCATAATCTACATTTGGATGCTGCGGATTCAAGCGGATAAAGCGTTCTGCCAAAGTGACAGCGGCTTCATAGTCTTTTTGCTGAAATTTAACGTAAAGCAGTTCCAGCTGCGCCTGCGCTGAATAGCTGCCTGTCGGGTAATAAGTTTCCAATGCTTCCAAGTGTTTAGCGGCATCAGTATATTGATGGCGATCAAGCGCTTTTTTTGCTTTTTCAATATAAACCTGTTCGCTGGATTGCGGACCAGTATCGACCACATCTTTTTTTGGATTGCTGCTGCAGCCTGACATTGCGGCTGCAATACCAATCGTTAGAGCAAGCATTGTCTTTTTATAATGTGGCAGCGACATAAAAATTCCTCTGTTAATACTGGCAATGAGCTACAATTGCACTATTAAACCACTTTTGCCTGAATGATCAAATGACTCAAGCACAATCTTCTAATTCCAATATCCCTGAAACCGACTTCAATTTGCTTGAAGATTCTGAGGATGCAGATAACCATACTTCAGACTCAACTGCAACACGTTTATCGTTGCAATTTCAATTGGATGACAGCTTTTTTGGACAGCGCATAGACCAAGTCGCAGCAACCGTTTGGCCTGATTTTTCACGCGAAAAACTGAAGCAGTGGCTGAAAGAAGGCCATTTGTTAGTGAATGGTAACAGCGTCAAGCCAAAGTATAAATCTGAGGGTGATGAACTGCTCACGCTTGACGTTGAGCTGGAAGCGCAAACCCGCAGCCTGCCTGAAGACATTCCTTTAGACATTGTGTATGAAGATGATGACATTATCGTCATTAATAAGCCTGTGGGCATGGTGGTGCATCCGGGCGCCGGCAATTCGACAGGAACGCTGGTGAACGCCTTGCTGCATCATTATCCTAAATCTGTGGAATTGACCCGCGCGGGCTTAGTGCACCGTATTGATAAAGATACATCCGGCTTGCTGGTTGTTGCAAAAAATCTGGAAGCGCAGTTCTCGCTCAGCAAGCAATTGGCGAAGAAATCGGTTTACCGGATTTATGATCTGGTGGCTTATGGCGCCATTATTGCCGGCGGCACCATTGATGAGCCGATTAAGCGCCATCCGGTAGACCGCATTAAAATGGCCATTCTGCCGGGTGGGAAAGAAGCGGTCACGCACTATAATGTGAAAGAGCGCTTTCAGCACTTCACCCGCATTCAAGCGCGCTTGGAAACGGGCCGCACCCATCAGATCCGTGTGCATTTCAGCTATATCGGGCATGGCCTGATCGGCGATTCTGTATATATGAACCGTGTGCGCGTGCCTGCAGGCGCATCGGAACTGCTGGCAGATACGCTGCGCGGCTTTAAGCGTCAGGCTTTGCATGCGGCTAAGCTGGGGCTAGTACACCCGCGCACAGGCGAAGATATGATGTTTGAAGCGCCGTGGCCAGAAGACTTCAGCCACTTGGTTGATGTTTTGCGTACTGAAAACAAAGCGTATTGATCTGAGTTCAATGCTGGCAGCGGCCAGCATTGAGCCGGCAGCTATAGATAACCGACAAAAGGAATGGGACATGCAATTTGTTCAAGGGCTGCCGAAGGGTGTGTATGCAGGCCAGACCCGAGTGCATCATAAAAAGGCGCTGCCGTCAGAAATACCTGAATTGGCAGGCTTTAATTTGGCCTTGCATGTCAATGATGACCAGCAGCGTGTGCAGCGCCACCGTATGGCGCTGCTGGAAGATTTTTCTGTTCATGGCGTGCGTAAAATCACATGGATGACTCAAACGCACAGCACCATCTGCCGTACCATCAATGCAGAGATGCCTTTTGATGCACTGGAAGGAGATGGTTTGGTGACGCAAATTGCAGGCCATGCCTTAATGATGATGACAGCAGACTGTTTGCCTGTGGTGCTGGGCAATGCAGAAGGCACTGAGGTGGCCAATCTGCATGCAGGCTGGCGCGGTTTGGCTGGCGGCATCATCGAAGCTACAATTGACGAGATGAAAAATCCGCCGTCATGGGCGTGGCTTGGGGCAGCTATTTGCCAAGACAATTTTGAAATTGGCGCTGAAGTGAAACAGGCGTTTTGCTCTAAATATCCTGAGCTGGACAGCGCATTCAAAGCAGGTCTGAAAGAAGGAAAGTTCTATGCAGATCTGTATGCCATTGCGCGGTATATTTTAGTTTTGCATGGGGTGAATACCGTACTGGGCGGCGATCAGTGTTCTTATCAGCAGCCGGAGGATTTTTTTTCTTACCGCAGAGAATCTAAAACTGGCCGCATGGCAACGTTCGTGTTTATGGCGTGAAAATGCTAAACTTGATTGAATCTGTAGACTTTTAATTACTATGCCTTTATCCGCAAAATCTATCGCTATTGTTTATCACAGCCCTTACGGCCATACAGCAAAAGTCGCTTCCTGCATTGCTCAGGGTGCGGAACAGGCCGGCATTGCAGTGCATAGCATGAATATTGAACAGATAGATTGGGAGGTTTTAGATCAGGCTGATGCTATTGTATTTGGCTGTCCGACGTATATGGGCAGCATTACATCGGGCTTGAAGCAGTTTATGGAACAGTCTTCTAAACGCTGGCTTGCGCGGACTTGGCAAGGCAAATTGGCGGCTGGTTTTACCAATGGCGGCGGTTTAAGCGGCGACAAGTTGGCCGTTTTGCAGCAGATTAATTTATTTGCTATGCAGCATGGCATGCTGTGGTCTGGCTTGCCGATGATGCCGACGGGGCGCAGTGCGCAAGACCTGAACCGCATGTCGAGCTTTCTGGGTTTAATGACTCAGTCAGATAATGCGCCAGTTGAGGTGACACCGCCCACCGGTGATTTGAATACCGCCATCTGGTTTGGTGAATATTTAGCCTTGATGTTGAATAAATTTAAATAATTTATTTTTTAATTGTTTGAGTATTTAATTATAAGTTATTAAAAAGTCAAAAGAATTTAATTTTTCTTTTGGCTTTTTTCTTTATGGCTAATTTTGAACAATATGCTGGGACTTCTGTCACTAGAAAATCATTCTGAACTGAAAAATTGATTCATTATTGATCAATAAAAAAACCTCCAGCTGGAGGTTTTTATGATGTGCGGTTTATTTATGCATAATGCGGGCTTTATCACGCTGCCAGTCACGGTCTTTTTCAGTAGCGCGCTTGTCATGCAGCTGCTTGCCTTTAACCAAAGCAATTTCCAGTTTCGCTAAACGGCCTTTCCAGTAACAGGCGAGCGGAACACATGAGTAGCCTTTTTGATCGACGGAACCCATTAGCTTTTCAATTTCACGCTTACTGAGCAAGAGTTTACGTGTACGGCGGGCTTCAGGCACAATGTGCGTAGATGCGCTCAGCAAGGGCTGAATTTGAGCGCCAAACAAATACGCTTCGCCATTTTTAAAGGTGATATAGCTTTCGCTAAGGGTCATGCGGCCAGCACGAAGCGACTTAACTTCCCAGCCTTGCAAGGAAAGTCCAGCTTCAAATTTCTCTTCAATAAAATAATCGTGGCGGGCGCGTTTGTTCTGCGCAATCGTTCCGCCGTTATTTTTTTTAACAACAGTTACTTTCGACATAATCAGAAACTTCCAAAGTTAAGGCTATTGTACCCGAACTTATATGCTTATGGACTGTTTAAATTGATGGAGTTTCTTCACCCAAAAACAAGATTTTGCTAAAATAAGTTTCTACAAAACAAACTGAGTACAAATGGATGTCTCAAACTCGCGTAATTTATCCGGGCACATTCGATCCAATTACCAATGGCCATATTGATTTAGTTACACGCGCATCACGCATGTTTGATGAAGTGGTGGTCGCAATTGCTATTGGTCATCATAAAAATCCATTATTCAGTTTGGAAGAGCGTGTAGAATTAGCAAAAGAATCATTAAGCCATTTAGACAATGTTGAATTTGTAGGCTTTGATGGCCTGCTGGTGAATTTCTTTCATGAGCAGAATGCAACCGCAGTATTGCGCGGATTGCGCGCCGTATCCGATTTTGAATATGAGTTTCAATTGGCGAATATGAACCGCCAGCTCGATTCTAAATTTGAAGCGGTATTTCTGACGCCGTCAGAACAGTATTCCTTTATTTCATCCACATTAGTGCGTGAAATTGCCCGCTTAAAAGGCGATGTGACGAAGTTTGTTCCTGCAAATGTCGAAGCTGCCTTTGAGCGCAAACTACAACAAGGCTGGTAGCGTGTCTTTATATATCACCGATGAATGCATCAATTGTGATGTCTGCGAACCTGTATGCCCCAATGAGGCCATTTTTATGGGGGAGCTCATTTATGAGATTAACCCTGATTTATGTACAGAGTGCGTCGGGCATCATGATAAGCCGCAGTGTCAATTATTTTGCCCTGTCGACTGCATCCCGCTTGATCCCAATCATGCAGAGACGCAGGAAGAGCTGCAGCTGAAGTATGAAAAGCTGACTGATCAAAAAACATCAAGCAATTAGTTTGTTTATTTGCTATCATCCCGCTCGAAGTGAGCCAGACGATCGCTGCTGTGGAAATCTCCGTGATTGAAGCAGGGGAGGAAAGTCCGGGCTTCATAGGGCAGGGTGCCAGGTAACGCCTGGGCGGCGAAAGCCGACGGCAAGTGCAGCAGAGAGTAGACCGCCTCCATGATGTTTTCGAGCAATCGGATTCGGAGGTAAGGGTGAAAGGGTGCGGTAAGAGCGCACCGCGTGTCTGGTAACAGTTCACGGCAAGGTAAACCCCACCAGAAGCAAGACCAAATAGGGATCCTGAGGCACGGCCCGTGCTGGATCCGGGTAGGTCGCTTGAGCGTACGAGTGATTGTACGCCTAGAGGAATGATCGTTCACGACAGAACCCGGCTTATCGGCTCACTTCACCAAATTTTGATCAATTAAGCGCATTAAGTACTTGACGTACTTTGGATAAAACCACATAATGCGCGCACAGTTTAAGGCTATGTAGCTCAGTTGGTTAGAGCACCGCACTCATAATGCGGGGGTCACAGGTTCAAGTCCCGTCATAGCCACCATTTTTATAGACCACGTTCCAAAACGTGGTCTTTTTTTGCCTGAAATTTTTGAAGGTCTTGTTTGTAATCGCTGGTTCATGAGCAAAAATTAAGCCGATTTATAAACCAGTGCGCGCATGCCGGAGCGTAAGGCGAATGCGCCGTGCATGTATACGCCGCCTAACCAATAAGGCACATTGAAAATATCCGCATGGCGGTATTTGACCAGTCCAAATTCAGCCAAAAGCCCCTCAAAAAACATGCCGCCTATGGCCAATAAGATTGCCAATATGCACAGCCAGGCGCGCTCGTAAGTGAAACTTAGCCGAATAATAAAAGTGAGATAAAGAATAAAGCACAATAAAACAGGGTGAAAATTGCCAAAGCCGCTGAGCAGGTATGCACAGGAAAATGCGGTCAAATCTTCAAATAGGCTGCGCCAGCTTCCATGCGCGGTACTTAGCTTAATATCCAGTTTTTGATTGAGTATGCGGCTAACATAGAGGTAATTGATTGCCATAAATAAGAAGGCAATAAAAAACGCAGGAAAGACCCACCATGCTTGCTGGAATAATAAAGGGTGAGGGTAGCTAAGCGTTTGGGTAAATACATGATTGGCATCGCAGAGCGTGGCGACTATTGCGGCAAGCAAAGCTAAAGCAAAGATACCTGTTTTGTTGATGCTATAAGGCATTCCGTGTCCTAATTTTTTTTTGTTTTGATGGACTTTATTTATAGAGAATAGTTTGGTTTATAGCTATGTCATCTGGGGAAAATATTCAGATTAAAATGATATATGTATCAATAATCAAAGTGAAAGAAAATTCAATTTTTAAGCAATAAAATTCGACGATTAGGTTATTGAATTGTAGTATTATTCGAAATATAAATATTTTTAAATAAACTATTAAAAAATAAGGGGAAATGATGTCTTTAGGTGCTGTTTACTTATGGGAACCTGAAATTTTTACGGGAAATATGCCTGATATCAATTATTCAGAACGTACCGCTTATGAGTTGTATCAGAAATATCGAGGCACCAAGAGTAACGGTAATGCATTACAGTTATGGATTGATTATATCGTTGCAACAGTAACAGCTCCGCAATACAGTGAATTTTTTTCTGAAAAAGTACAAAAATGGGCTATAGGGTTACAACAAGGTGTAAAAGACCAAGCTTGGGCAATATTAGAAATAGAGAACTTTGATATTCTTGCACAAGGAGATGCGCTTTACCGTGTATTTTATGAAGCAGTGCAGGCATCGGGCATTGGTTTCTATGAGCCTTATTTTTCAGTTTGGGGAGTTGGTAATTCACAAATACCAGTAGGTGCAGTTGAAGGTGTACTTACTTCATTTTTAAAACCTTTAACAACAGATTCACAAATTTTTAATCTAGAAAAGATTGAACCGCCTCGTAATATAAAAAAAGCTGAAGAATTGGTACGGTTATGGGCAGCACAGCACCCATATGCAAAAAACTTAAAATTATATATTTACAATACTGGGCATGATTTTATTAGTCCAAGACGGAATGTTGAGCATCCTGAATTGGCACCAGATAAGGGGTATCGTGTGTGCTCTTTTGTTGATGAAGTTGAGGGTGTTTTTTACCAATTACAAATGCTATTAACAAGTATGTCAACAAGCCCAATGACTTCATTTACAATGGATTTAACCAATCATTTTATACCTCAAGAGCAAAAAAAATTATTAAAAGAGGAACTTATTTTAAGATTACGAAGTGAGGAGATTCGTACGCATCTCATAGATAGATTTGGAAGAAATGAAATTAAATATTTATTGGTTGGTCGTTGGGACGAGCAGACCAAAATCCGGAAATTTTTTAATGGATTTAATGGTTATGTCAGTTTTATTTTTGCACATTTGGGAAATGGAAATTTAAAAACATTACAGGCATGGGCATATGGAGATATGCCTGAGGATACTATCATTCAATTAAGTTATAAAGATAAGATGATGATTTATGCATTAAGTCTAGATCTAAACAGTTTATCTGACTGTTATGAAGCGTATAAGGACGAGTGCAGTAAAAAAGAATATGAAAAACAGGAATATTATGACAAGGCATTATCTGACTTAGAATATAACTATTCATTATATCAAGACACGATAGCATTAATAAGAGAAGCAGGGACTGCATTACCTGCTTATCAAAAGCAAACTTAATACTGAACATGTTGTTTGAACAAAGTGTCTAGATCATCCGTCTGCAACTGTTCCCGCATCTTTAAAAACTGCTTTTCATTCATCTCATAGAGTTTAAGTGAAAGCAGTTTTTTTATATCTTCCTCAGAAAAGCGGTATTTAATAATTTTTGCAGGGACACCGCCCACAACAGCATAAGGCGGTACATCTTTGGTCACTACAGCGCCTGTAGCCACCACAGCACCTTCGCCAAGCGTCACACCTTGCATAATCATGGCGCGTGAACCAATCCAGCAGCCGTCGCCAATGATTGTATCGCCAGCAGGCACAAAACTGCGTGTATCAAACGGAAAAGCCGAAATCCAGTCAGTACGGTGGAGTTGGTTGCCGCCCATCATAATCACGCACTCAGCGCCAAAACAGACGAAATTACCAATATGGAGCTGATCAATGGGTTTCTCTGCTGTTGCAGGCTTATCATGCAAATAACGCACGACACAGCGTTCAAAGCCCTGATCCCAATAAGCAGAGTAATATGAATAATTTCCCTTAATGTGAATGTTTGGATTTTTCACTGTTTTGGAAATGAATTCGAACTCACACCAGTGATTCACAGGAGAATTAATCAATTTTTCAGACATAGAACATAATTCGTTTAACGATGCACTGCGCTATTTTATATGACTGCCTGCAAAAGTCTAAATAATCTGTAAACGAATCAAATGTGCCGCATCGGTATGACGCATTCCATTCTTACGCGATGCTAGATAACGCTCTGTAATATCTTTTCCAGATAAATCTTCTACAACGAGATAGCGCAAATCCCACATTAAGTCGTGCAGTTGCTGTGTATTAAAAAACCCAATGATTGGTTCATTAAGTAAGTGTGTCACTTGACTGAGTAACATGGTGCCAAGGCGTTCAATGCCCTGTAAATTTTGATAAGGAATCGAATAGTCGAATACAACTTCACTTTCAGAAGCTGCAAATGCGGCAAGATCCCGCAGTGTGCTTAAAGTGGTTTCTGGCTTTAGATAATGAGTGGTGCCTAACCAAGAAAAGAATCCAAGTTCCTTCACATCATAGCTGCTGCGCTGAAGTGCATCGCTTATTTTTTCAGCTTCGAAGTTAATGGGGACAAATTCAACATTAGCTGGAATTTCCCCAAGTTGGCTTAAAGTTTTAATTTTTAATGCTTGAGTATCAGGGTGATCAAGTTCGTAAATCTTTACATCTGGGTAGTGGGCGGCAGCGCGTAAAGCAAAAGAATCTAATCCTGCTCCAATCATGACATATTGTTTTACACCGCGATCAAGAGCTTCAAATAACCAGTCTTCACTATAAAGCGAACGTGTTGCAACTTGCATAACAAGCAAGCCAAAAGTATGGCGAAAGCTCTGCGTTTGAAATACGCGCATTAAGGCTTTATTTGAGAGAAGCAATCGCCATGCGGGACTGGTCATCATCAATGCATAAGCATCATGAAAGATTGGCGGCCGATTGGCAAGGTTGTCATAGGCGCGAATAGCTGCTGCAGCTTGCGCAGTTTGACTGGCACTTTCTTTTTTCATTATTCAGCTCAATTATTTTATATGGGAAAATTGAATTAAAAGTGCTGAATACACAATGGTGGTTTAGGCCAATGTGAATTGAATGATATGGTCAATGATTTGGCGCTTTTAACACGAAAATGTTTGTTATCAATATCACTGGTCTTTGATGCGCAGCTTTGCGATTGGCGGCTTTAGGCCAAAAAAGCCCCTCAGTTGAGGGGCTTTAGATATTGAATCTTTAAATTTTAAAGATATTCAACTTTCACAATTTCGTATTCCACTTCACCTTGCGGAGTGACGATTTTTGCTTCGTCACCTTCATTTTTACTCAGCAGGCCGCGGGCAATAGGAGAGTTTACAGAGATCTTGTTGATCTTAAAGTCTGCTTCATCATCGCCGACAATCTTGTAGGTTTTTTGTTCTTCAGTGTCTAAGTTTTCAATGGTCACGGTTACACCAAAAACCACACGGCCATTTTGTTCAAGGACTTTCACATCAACCACTTGGCACGCGCCGAGTTTGCCTTCGATGTCTTGAATACGGCCTTCACAGAAACCTTGCTGTTCACGGGCAGCGTGGTATTCCGCGTTTTCTTTCAAATCCCCATGTTCACGCGCTTCAGCAATGGCTGCAATGATGCGTGGACGGTCAACACTTTTAAGTTGCTGTAATTCTTTCTCTAAGGCAATTTTGCCTTCGGGAGTCATAGGATAACGTTGCATTGTTGTCCCTCATAAATGGGTATGTAAAAAATACAGGTTTATAAAATAAAAAAGCCCGCCACCGATAAGGTGACGGGTCTTATCAGTAACTTAATTAACCTTTAGTCAGGTCTTGCAGGCGGTATACATCCATCGGCAATTTGATTGCTAAAGCTTGGCATACAGCGTCAGCGCCATTCAAAGTAGTTGTATGATACACCTTACCTTGAAGTGCAGAGCGGCGGATTGAGAATGAATCCTGCTGAGCTTGTTTACCTTCAGTCGTATTGATAATGAGGTGAATTTCGCCATTTTTCAAGCGGTCCACGATATTAGGACGGCCTTCTGTAACTTTGTTCACACGTTCACATTCAATACCTGCTTCTTTAATCACGTCATACGTGCCGCCAGTTGCAAGAATCTTGAAGCCAAAACCAGCAAGCTGTTTCGCAATGCCTGCTGCGCGTGGCTTGTCAGAGTCGCGTACAGAGATAAATGCATGCTTCACTTCGCCTTCTGTTGGAAGACCAGGTAAGCGTTCATTCGCACCTAAAACAGCTTTATAGAATGCTTCACCAAATGTTTTACCCACACCCATCACTTCGCCTGTAGATTTCATCTCAGGGCCAAGAATTGGGTCAACACCCGGGAACTTGTTGAATGGGAACACCGCTTCTTTTACAGAGAAGTGTTCAGGAATAATCTCGGTTGTGAAACCTTGTGACACTAGAGATTGACCCGCCATACAGCGTGCAGCAACTTTCGCTAAAGATTCGCCGATACATTTAGAAACGAACGGGACTGTACGTGATGCACGCGGGTTCACTTCTAAGATGTAAACGTCAGTGCCTTTAACTGCAAACTGTACGTTCATCAAACCAATTACGCCAAGCTCTTTTGCCATCGCGATGGTTTGACGGCGCATTTCGTCCTGAACTTCTTTAGATAAAGAGTAAGGAGGAATAGAACATGCTGAGTCACCTGAGTGAATGCCGGCTTGTTCGATGTGCTGCATGATGCCGCCAATTACAACATCTTTACCGTCAGATACGCAGTCTACGTCAACTTCGATTGCATCATCTAGGAAGCGGTCAAGAAGAACTGGCGCTTCGTTAGATGCTTGAACCGCATCACGTAAGTAGCGTTTCAATTCGTCATCGTTGTAAACGATTTCCATCGCACGGCCACCAAGTACATACGAAGGACGTACTACAAGTGGATAGCCAACTTTTGCTGCTTCAGCCATACCTTCTTCAGCAGATTTTACAATGCTGTTGTTTGGCTGACGAAGCTGCAGACGCTGGATCATTTGCTGGAAACGTTCACGGTCTTCTGCACGGTCAATCGCGTCTGGAGATGTACCGATAATTGGCGCACCAGCTTCTTCTAAAGCACGAGCCAATTTAAGCGGAGTTTGACCGCCGTACTGAACGATAATGCCTTTAGGCTTCTCGATACGCACGATTTCAAGTACATCTTCCAAAGTGATTGGTTCGAAGTACAAACGGTCTGATGTGTCGTAATCTGTAGAAACGGTTTCAGGGTTACAGTTCACCATGATGGTTTCATAGCCGTCATCACGCATTGCAAGGGCAGCGTGTACACAGCAGTAATCGAATTCGATACCTTGACCAATACGGTTAGGACCGCCGCCGATCACCATGATTTTGTCACGGTTAGACGGATTCGCTTCACATTCTTCATCGTAAGTTGAATACATGTAAGCTGTGTCAGATTCAAACTCTGCAGCACAGGTATCTACACGCTTGTAAACTGGAGTTACGCCCAAGTTCCAACGGTGTTTACGGAATTGTTTTTGTGAAATGCCCATCAAGTCCGCAATGCGAAGGTCAGATAAACCTTTACGCTTGAACGAACGGATGTTGTCCGCATTCAAATCACCAAAACCTAAAGTTTTGATTTGGTTTTCAGTTTTGATGATGTCTTCGATTTGAATCAAGAACCAACGGTCGATGTTTGTTGCAGCAAATACTTCATCTAAAGTAAAGCCGTGACGGAATGCATCGCCCACGTACCAAATACGCTCTGGACCTGGAACTTTCAATTCAACAAGAATTTTCTCACGTGCACCTTCAGTGCCCACTGCGATTTTCTCGTCAAAACCGCATGCGCCAACTTCAAGACCGCGAAGTGCTTTAGACACAGACTCTTGGAAGTTGCGGCCAATCGCCATCACTTCACCTACAGATTTCATCTGTGTAGTTAAGGTTGCGTCAGCTTGCGGGAATTTCTCGAAGTTAAAACGAGGAATTTTCGTAACAACATAGTCAATTGCTGGTTCGAAAGATGCAGGCGTTGTACCGCCAGTAATGTCGTTTTTCAACTCATCAAGGATATAACCAACAGCAAGTTTCGCTGCGATTTTTGCAATTGGGAAACCCGTTGCTTTAGACGCTAATGCTGACGAACGAGAAACACGCGGGTTCATCTCGATCACAACCATACGGCCGTCTTTCGGGTTAATACCGAACTGAACGTTTGAACCGCCAGTTTCTACACCAATTTCGCGAAGCACTGCTAAAGATGCGTTACGAAGTAACTGGAATTCTTTATCCGTCAATGTTTGCGCAGGAGCAACAGTGATTGAGTCACCTGTGTGCACGCCCATTGGGTCAAAGTTTTCAATGGTACATACAATGATACAGTTGTCGTTTTTGTCACGAACAACTTCCATTTCGTACTCTTTCCAGCCAATCAATGATTCATCGATCAATAATTGTTTCGTTGGAGAAAGATCGAAACCGCGTTCACAGATTTCAATGAATTCTTCACGGTTGTATGCGATACCGCCGCCTGAACCACCCATCGTGAATGATGGACGGATAATTACAGGGAAACCGAAACGCGCTTGAATTTCAAGTGCATGTTCCATGTCTTCTGCAACATCAGCGCGAGGGCATTCCAAACCGATTTTGCGCATTGCGATATCGAAAAGTTTACGGTCTTCCGCTTTTTCGATCGCTTCTTTGGTCGCGCCAATCAATTCAACATTGTATTTTTCTAAAATACCGTTGGCATCCAGTGCAAGGGCACAGTTCAATGCTGTTTGACCGCCCATTGTCGGAAGAACTGCATCTGGGCGTTCTTTCTCAATGATTGCAGCTACAGTCTGCCAAGTGATCGGCTCGATGTAAGTTGCGTCTGCCATAGCAGGGTCAGTCATAATGGTCGCTGGGTTAGAGTTGACCAAAATAACACGGTAGCCTTCTTCACGAAGGGCTTTACATGCTTGCGCACCTGAGTAGTCAAACTCACATGCCTGACCGATCACAATCGGACCAGCACCAATAATTAAGATGCTTTTAATGTCTGTACGTTTAGCCATGATGCTTCCTTAATTACTTCTTAGATGCTTCGATAAGTTCGATGAAATGATCGAACAGTGGTGCGCAGTCATGTGGACCAGGGCTTGCTTCAGGATGGCCTTGGAAGCTGAACGCTGGCTTGTCTGTACGATGCATGCCTTGCAAGGTTTGATCGAACAGTGATTTGTGCGTAGCTTTCAAGTTAGCCGGCAGCGAATCAGTATCTACTGCGAAGCCGTGGTTTTGAGAAGTAATCATCACAGTACCATCTTCAAGATTTTGTACAGGATGGTTAGCGCCGTGGTGGCCGTGCGGCATTTTTACCGTTTTTGCACCAGATGCAAGTGCAAGAATCTGATGACCTAAGCAAATGCCGAATACTGGAATTTCAGTCGTTTCTACAATTGTTTTTACAGCTTCAATTGCATAGTCACATGCAGCTGGATCGCCAGGGCCGTTTGACAGGAACACGCCATCTGGATTTAACGCAAGTACGTCAGCAGCAGGAGTTTGCGCAGGCACGACAGTCAATTTGCAGCCGCGGTCTGCGAGCATACGTAAGATGTTGGTTTTGACACCGTAATCGTATGCAACTACATGGAATTTAAGTTCAGGTTGGGAGAAACCTTTTCCAAGAGTCCAAGAACCTTCAGTCCATTCGAAACCTTCAGGGTCACAGCATTCTTTAGCGAGGTCTAAACCATTAAGACCGCCAAATGCACGCGCTTTAGCTAAAGCTTCTTCTTCTGTAATGTTTTCGCCGGCAAGAATGCAGCCATTTTGCGCGCCTTTGTCGCGCAAAATACGCGTTAATTTGCGCGTATCAATATCTGCAATCGCGACAACGTTATGTTCTTCTAAGTATTCGCCTAAAGATTGCGTTGATCGGAAGTTGCTATGCAATAAAGGCAGGTCACGAATGATCAATCCGTTGGCCCATACTTTATGAATTCGACCTGACTCAGCGTCTTCATCATTGCAGCCTGTATTACCAATATGCGGGTAAGTTAGTGTTACAAGCTGCTGTGCATAACTCGGGTCAGTCAAAATTTCTTGATAGCCAGTCATGGCAGTGTTGAAAACGACTTCACCAGTCGTACTACCCGATGCGCCAATTGAAGTACCTTTAAAAATAGTACCATCGGCAAGGGCTAAAATTGCTGGGGTGCTCAAACCAAAGCTCCTGAAATTTAGGCTGTAAAAAAGCGAGAAGACGAAAAAAAAGGAAGGCTATTATAAAACCTACCCTCCCTATGTCTGCTCGCTTGAACTTAACACGGCATTATACGCAGAAAGCCCTGTGAAGTCCATTCTATTTATCCTTTATATCGAAGATAAAGGGCTTGCATTTCAGCTGAAAGTTTGTTTTTTAGTCTTGCGAAAAATGTAAGCATTTAATTATTGTCTGACAAATCAGAAATTAAAATTTATCAAATTGAGCTAAGATTAAAAAGTAATCAATAACTATAGGTATAAGATCATGGCGGCATCACAAAAACAAAATGAAACTGCAAAAACGCTTAAAACCATTGCTGCAGATGGTGCAGAGCAGCTGGAACAGGCAGCGAAAGATGCAACTGGTCAAGTTGCAGAGGCCGTTGCTGAAAGCAAAGAAATCATTCAGGCGGAAGCAAAACAGCTGAATGCGAGTGTGCAGGATCAGCTGCGTCAGCTTAAACAAGATGTTCTGCAGAAAATTGAACAGCTGAAATTGCATTTAGGCTCATCACAAAAAGATTTAACAGAATTAAAGGACTTTGTGAAAACTGAGTTCAACGCTGTGATTGAAGATATTTCTAAGTTAAGTAAAGAGTTGAAAGAGGATGTAAGTCAAATTTCTTTGAAACACAAAGATCAATTGACAGAAACTTATAAGCGTTCAAAAGAGCATACCTTAGATGCATGGAAAAAAGTTTCAAGCGCTAAGCCGGAAGCTGATAAGTCAGAGGCTGGCGCTTAAATTTAGAAAACTGAATTTAATTTCAGCTTTTTCCGCAATAAAAGAGAGCAGTATGGTGATGTATTGCTCTCTTTTTTGCTATATTAATAATTCAATAAATTGAGCTGTTTGCATGGTTAATGTGGTTTGGGTTATATCGCGATAGCTGCAAAGCGTGAAAATAGTGTGAAAAACTGCGGTTAACTCAGATTGATTGAAGCTATAGAACGTTGGACATAAAAAAAGCAAAAGGATCGCCTTTTGCTTTCTTACAGCCTGCATTCAGTTTAGAACTGATGTAGCCAGTCACGCTTGTTATGAAAATCTGCATTTGGACTGCTATGCTGCATGGCATAGAAGTGATCGCCCTGAGTCGTTTTTAACACGGCGCTTAAGCCAATGTAGATATCGGACCACTTCAGTTTATGCAGCAGCATGAATTCGGTGAGGTCGATGCTGACATTCATTCCATAATGAGTGCGTTTCAGCTGATTCAGTTCAATATCATAAGCTGCTTTCGGCGGCATATCTTCAGGGTAGCGGTATTCTTCAAACTGATAAGCCTGCCATGCCTGAGAAGGGGAGAGGTTGATTTCACGGTAAAAATCTTCATTGTGCACGCCAATGAAAATTTCAAAACAGGTCTGTTCCCACAGAAAATCTTGACGCGGGTGGGATGCAGCAGGCTGAGGCCATTGCACAAACTGATTTGGGTCACGCAGCCAGAAGCCCACATTTAATGTAAATGGGCTTTGCTGCTCAATTGCGCCAACGAGTGAAATTGCTTCAAAACGGCGGTCAAATGCATTTAGATCATAACTGGCCATTTTATCAGTTAGTTAGATAAATGAGCATGACGAACAAGATTGGATAATTTTGCATTCTGTTTGGCTGCTTTTTTGTACAGCAATACAATTTTACCAATAGTCTGAACAATTTCTGCACCAGACGCTGCTGCAATTTCAGCAGTTAATGCAGCGCGCGCTTCGCGGTCTTCAGCAACTACTTTTACTTTAATCAGTTCGTGATCGTTTAATGCGCGAGCCAATTCTTCAATTACATTTTCAGTTAAGCCTTTGTCGCCCACCATCACAACTGGGTTAAGCGCATGTCCGATTTGACGCAAACGCTTACGTTCTTGAATAGATAAAGCCGCCATAAATGTAACCTGATTTTAAAAACGGCTTAGTATAGCAAATGCAAAGATTAAACGCTTTAAATTCTCTGAAAATATCGATGCAAATTATTGAAAAAAACTGGCATGAAACCTCGATTTAGATACACATGTATACTGCAAATACGGTGTTTTTCACGTACAATCAAGGATTAGAAGTTTATTTTATTTAGAGAGTTATGGCGACGCGCATTACCAACCAAAAATTATCCAAGAGCAGCCGCGACTGGATGCGGGAACATTTAGATGATCCTTTTGTTAAAAAGGCGCAAAAGGAAGGTTATCGCGCGCGCGCCGCTTACAAGCTTCTTGAAATTCAAGAAAAATATAAACTGATTAAACCGGGCATGACTGTGGTGGATTTGGGCGCTGCGCCTGGAAGCTGGTCGCAGATTGCCGGCAAGCTGGTGGGCGATAAGGGCTTGGTGATTGCATCCGATATTTTAGAAATGGATGCGCTGCCAGATGTGACTTTCCTGCAAGGCGACTTCAGGGAAGAAGAAGTGTTCGAAAAATTGTTAAATATTTTAAATGGACGCACGGTAGACGTTGTAATTTCTGATATGGCCCCCAATACATCAGGTAATAAGGCTGTAGATCAACCGCGCCAAATTTATTTGTGCGAGCTTGCACTGGATTTTGCGACCAAAGTGCTTGGCCCCAAAGGCCAATTTGTCGTAAAAGTTTTCCAAGGAACCGGTTTTGATGAGTTCCGCAAGCAGGTCGTTGATAATTTTGATGTATTGAAGACAGCAAAACCGGCGGCGTCGCGTGCCCGATCTAAAGAAGTATTTCTGATTGGACAAGGGCGTAAGAAGGGTTTCAAGTAAAGTCTGCTTGCCAATACGTTAAAAATTGTGCATTTTGTACCTTTTTAACTTATTGCAAAGCTGGTCTGCAGCGTAAATATTAGGGTCAACCCCTTGGTTGGGCATGATCGAATTAGATTGATATGGGAATAAAGCTTTGAGCGATCTTTTTAAGAATGCCGTATTGTGGCTCATTATACTGGGTGTGCTGGTGCTCATTTTCAGCAACGTCAGTGACCGGAGTCAGCCGACAGCAATGAACTATTCAGAGTTCGTGGCAGCGGTGAATGCTGGTCAAATTAAACAAGTCACAATTGATGGCGAAAGAATCCGCGGCGAAAAGTCGAACGGTTCTGAATTTGAAAGTATTCGTCCAGCGGTTCAAGATCCGGAACTGATGCCGAACCTGATTAAAAACAACGTTGTTGTTGAAGGCACAGCGCCTCAGCGCCAAGGATTGTTAATGCAGCTTCTCATTGCCAGCTTCCCTGTGCTTCTAATCATTTTGCTGTTCATGTTCTTTATGCGCAACATGGGCGGCGGTGCAGGCGGTAAGAATGGCCCAATGAGCTTCGGCAAGTCTAAAGCGAAAATGCTGTCTGAAGATCAAATTAAGGTCACTTTTACAGATGTTGCCGGCTGTGATGAAGCGAAACAAGAAGTTGTAGAAATCGTTGATTTCTTAAAAGACCCTGCGAAATTCAAGCGTTTGGGCGCAACAATTCCTAAAGGCGTATTGATGGTTGGCCCTCCAGGTACGGGTAAGACATTGCTTGCAAAAGCAATTGCCGGCGAAGCGAAAGTGCCATTCTTCAGTATTTCCGGTTCTGACTTTGTGGAAATGTTTGTCGGTGTCGGCGCATCACGTGTCCGTGATATGTTCGAACAAGCGAAACGCCATGCGCCATGTATTATTTTCATTGATGAAATTGATGCTGTGGGCCGTCACCGCGGTTCAGGTACAGGCGGCGGGCATGATGAGCGTGAACAGACCCTGAACCAGATGCTGGTGGAAATGGATGGCTTTGAAGGCAATGAAGGCATTATTGTCATCGCTGCGACAAACCGTGCAGATGTGCTGGATAAAGCCCTGCTTCGTCCTGGCCGTTTTGACCGCCAAGTGATGGTGGGCTTGCCGGATATTAAAGGCCGCGAGCAGATCTTAAATGTTCATTTGAAGAAATTGCCGTCTATCACCGGTGTTGATGTGAAAGTGCTTGCACGCGGTACACCGGGATTCTCTGGTGCGCAGCTGGCAAACCTTGTGAATGAAGCCGCACTGTTTGCTGCCCGCCGCAATAAAAATACGGTCGATATGCATGACTTTGAAGATGCAAAAGACAAGCTGTACATGGGGCCTGAACGCAAATCAATGGTGCTTCGTGAAGAAGAGCGCCGTGCGACTGCCTATCATGAAGCCGGTCATGCAATTGTTGCAGAAATTTTGCCGGGTACAGATCCTGTCCATAAAGTGACAATTATGCCGCGTGGCTGGGCGCTGGGTGTGACATGGCAGCTGCCGGAGCATGACCAAACCAGTCATTACAAAGACAAAATGCTGAACGAACTTTCAATTTTGTTTGGCGGCCGTATTGCAGAGGAAGTCTTCATTAATCAAATGTCGACTGGCGCTTCGAATGACTTTGAACGTGCAACGAAAATGGCGCGCGCAATGGTGACTAAATACGGCATGTCTGAAAAGCTGGGTGTAATGGTTTACGAAGAAGACACACAGCAGTCGTTCATGGGCAGCATCGGCAGCCGTACGATTTCGGAAGCAACACAGCAGCAAGTTGATGCTGAAGTGCGCCGCATTATTGATGAACAGTACCGTGTCGCGCGTGATATTTTGGAAAATAACAAAGATATCGCGCATGCCATGGTGAAAGCTTTGCTTGAGTGGGAAACCATCGACCGTGAGCAAATCCGTGACATTATGGAAGGCCGTGAGCCGCAGCCGCCAAAAGTGTACGTGGCTGATAATCCTGTGATTGATGTTGTGCCGACTGATGGCCCAGCAACGCCGCCGCCTTTGCCAGCAAGCTAATTTAACACTGTAAAAATAAGATGAAAAAAGCCCCAAGCAATTGGGGCTTTTTTATTGCTGAGAAAACAGCTGAATCTGGTCAGTATGGTACTACGGGATATTTATAGTGCAGCCCTTTGGCGGCAGTGCATGAATGTTCTTGAAAAGATTTCAGCCCAGTCAGAATTAAAATTGCTAAAATGCCCACAGAATACGAGGAGTATATCAATGCAGCTGATGCCTTTGCCCAATAAAATCTTAAAGTGCGGCCATTTAGAATTGGATTTATCTGTACCGCATATCATGGGGATTTTAAATGTTACGCCAGATTCATTCAGTGATGGCGGGAAGCATAATGGCAAAGCGCAGGCGGTAGCGCATGCAGAACAGATGATTGCCGATGGCGCAACTGTTATTGATGTTGGCGGTGAATCTACCCGCCCAGGCGCTTCACCGGTGAAGATTGAAGAGGAAATTGACCGTGTAGTGCCTGTAGTGGAAGAATTGGCAAAACTGAATGTGGTCATTTCTATCGATACATCACAGCCAGAAGTGATTCAGGCGGCAGTCAAGGCCGGTGCGCATATTTGGAATGATGTGCGCGCGCTGACGCGCCCGCAGGCTTTAGAAACGGCAGCGCTGCTGAATATTCCTGTCATGATTATGCATATGCGCGGTGAGCCGACTACCATGAATAATCTGGATCAGTATGATGATGTTACATTGGATGTCATTGCTGAGCTCAAGCAGCGTATTGACGATGCCTTGGCTGCAGGGGTTCGGTCGGAAAATATTATCATTGATCCAGGGTTTGGCTTTGCCAAAAATGCATCGCAGAATTTAAAGCTGCTGAACGAGTTTTATAAATTGCATGTACTGGGCTACCCAATCTTATCTGCTTTATCGCGCAAGCGCTTTATCGGTGAGGCCCTGAAGGGGGCTGATGCGCAAAACCGCGCTGTCGGCTCTGTTGCCGCGCATATGTTCAGTATCCAGCAGGGGGCATGCATGGTGCGGGCCCACGATGTGAAAGCGATGTCTGATGCGGTAAGCATGTGGCAGGCCATGCAGTCGGCCAGCTAGAAGGCGGCAGGCGCTGAGTGCGGGAAAATGTTTTATGTGTTTTATTTGGTAATTCTGTATAGGTATGTTATATAAGCACGCTTAGTTTTAGTGTGTTCAGAGTGCCTGTATGTTTGCAGATTTACTTCTCCCAATGTTTGATGATGATTATTACCCAGATATTCTGGTTGCAGAAGTAAAGCAATGCGTTGAACAGTTTGCCAAAAAACTGTCTAAACCAGAGTTGACGGAACATGACATTTATCATTTTGCACATGAAGCGGTCATTTCAATTAATGCGATGAAGCCGCAGTTTGAAGATCTGGATTCTTCTTTGGATGATACCGCTGCGGACTATATTGCCGAAGCCATGATGATGGCTGCTCAAGCAGAAGGCTATATGGATATTGAAATGGAAGAACTGGTTGCCAATAGAGAGTGGTAAAGCACTCTCTATTTTTTTGATATTTCAATCACGGCTTTTCTATTCAGTATTCACAGCTCATCCAGCCACTCAGTAAGATGACAGGTTTTATTGAGATGCTCTTCTGCGATTCCATCTACAGTCATCGAATATTCATCATTTTTCATGTCTGCATCTGCCGTTAAATAAAGCCAAAACTTATTATATTTTTGCATGAGCTTTCGAATGTACTGTTCATCAGCCGGATGATTAAATTTGAGCTTAAATTCAGCATCCATGGTTTGGCAGCTGTGGAGATAGAGCTGATTATTTTTTTCCAGCAGCGTGCCGGGAAAGAGATCATAGAACTGTTCTTGATCAGCCAGTGACGATGTGATGTCTTTTGCAGAAGCATGATGTGATAAGCACAGAAATAGGCTGATGGCGAGATATTGAATGATCTTCATTTTATTCTTCTTTCATTTGTTGAGTTTCAGGCATAAAAAAACCAGCAAACTGCTGGGTATTTTATTGCACCATTTTAACAAAATTTAAAATGGTGCCCGAGGCCAGACTCGAACTGGCACGCTTTGTGGGCGGGGGATTTTAAATCCCCTGTGTCTACCGATTTCACCACTCGGGCATGTGCGCAATAATAGTGGACGAACTTGTGCTTGGCAAGCATAAATCCGAACATTTGATTTAATTACAGCCAAAACATCCATTTATATTTAAAAATGCTGGAATACATATGGGAAAATTAAAATAATGCGCTGTGTAATGCGTGGCGCAGTAAGCGCTTATAGCAGTGCGTCTAAGAGTCCAAGAAAACAGGCATAATCTGTTTCAGCAACTCAAGCCTAGGTTCTCAGCAGAGCATCCGGCCAGGCATTTGAATTGCCCTGTTACTTCATGAGTTCATCTAAATAAGTATCTAAGTTGGTATGCTTGAAGCTTTTGCACAGCTGGTTTTCAAAGCGCATGGTTTGCGCATGCAATTCTTGCAGCTGTTTTAATTTTTGTTTTAAAAATTGTGCCCGGTCTGCGCTGCGTTTGCAGAAAAAGAGCTGGAACTTCAGCCTTAAAATTTGCTTATAAGACCAAAAGCAGATACGGCGTGTTTCCTGCAAGTAATGGAATTGCAGATTGTCACTGTGTTCGCGGAATAGATTTTCTTTATAAAAGCGCACAAAGCCAAAACTCATGGTAAAAAAGAACAGCACTGACTGCAAAAAGCCGCTTTCGATATAGGCAATATTCAGGGCTTGCAGCAGAATAATGCCTGCCAGTTTAAGGGGGGTATTGCACAGCTGCTTATAAAGAGAGATTGAGCTGTGCTTCATTTGCTTAATGATCAGCGGCGCAATGAGCATGAAAAACAGCATAATTGCTAAAACGGCTAAACCTTCCGCGCGAAACTTCCCTAAATGTGGCCATGCGGATTGAAAATAAGCGCCTAGACTCATACTAATCGACACGAAAATCATGGCTGCTAGTATCCAAGGGATAAGCTCTTTCAATTCATCCAGCATGCCTTTGGTTTTCATCATGCCGTAAAAAATATAATTGCGTTTGAATGCAGCAGGGTGGAGCAATTTCAGCTGCTCTAGAAAGAGGGCGGCCTGTTTATCTTTAATCATGCAATGTGCAGTGTGGAAAAATGTGCTAAACAATATAATTTATTTTTTGTCTAATGGTGTGTTTTTTTCTCGCTAAAAGCGCTGATTCAGGCCAAAGATTGAGATATTCCACTTTTAGCGCCAGAAGTATGAGAAAATACGTTTTTATACCCGTATTGAAAGGCAAGCTATGGCTGTGCAATCTCCTGAAAATTTAAGTGATATTGAAATCTTAGATATTTTAACCTCCATGAAAAATGATGAGCTGAATACAGAAGCGAAAAACATTATCCGTGAGGGCGGTAAAGCTGGACGTCAGGAGTCGCATAAACAAGCTTTAGTGGCTTTAAATCATTCTTTCGAAGATAAATTTGTTGAAGCGGTGACTTTGGCATTGCAGCTGAACGAAGGCCAAAGCAAAAAAATCCGCTATAAAAAAGACCGCATCCGCATTTTAAAAGCGCGCGGAATTGATTATATGGCTATCGACGGCGCGGAAACAGCGCAAGTACTGTCACAAATCTTTCAGGCTATTACGCGTGAAGATGCTGTTGTTACGCATGATTTGCATAATATCTTCCCATTTTGGAAAGAAGGCTGGCCAATGGTTCAATTTGATAATGCCTATTCTATCCTTGCAGAAGACATTACAATTCATTATCAAGCCGTTTTAGATGTATTGATCAGCAAGCATTGACCATGCTGCAAAAATGCAGAAAATTTTCAATGAAAAAGCGCCACCTTAGGCGCTTTTTTATGGCTGGCATTTTGTTAGCCCATTGTTGAGTGAAAGAGCATAATCTTAAATAGCAGTCCTGCAGCCAGCATGACCAAACAGGGCTGTGTATTCAACTGATTGTCTGCAAGTCCGTACGGCAGATCTGCAGAAGGTGCAAGCGGAGCAACGCTTTTCAATCCTTACAATTTAGAATTTATCGCGATGAACTATACAGCGGGAGCATAAAAGAAAATCAACGAACGCTATAGATTTTATGCACATTTAAAATGAATCACGATTAAATAATTAAAGTACTGTTTAAAATTAATGAGTAACGGAATTTAAATTTTTTATTGAGCGGAATTGTTAATGCCGTTATGCACATGGCTTTGCAGCTGCAGCAGCGATTATGGATTTGTGCTTTTTATTTTTATAAAAAAAGAACCGGATTAATCCGATTCTTCCTGAGAAGCTTCTGGCTGTTCCAGCAGGCGGGTGACCAGCAATTGGTCAATTTTAAAATGATCGACATCGACCACTTCAAATTTGTAACCGCCAAAAATAACAGCATCTGCTGGACGTGGAATTTTACGAAGCTTATACATCATAAATCCAGCAAGAGTTTCGTAATTGTCAGTGTCCGGCATTTCATCAATCGCGAGCGCATGCATGAGGTCTTCAATTGGTGTGCTGCCTTCAATCAGCCATGAATTATTGTCGCGCTTGATAATTTGCTGATCGGCTTCTATTGGCGTGACCCAATCGCCCATCACCGTAATCATGATGTCAGAGAGGGTAATAACCCCGACCACCAGCGCATATTCGTTAATTACTACGGCAAATTTTTCTTTGGTTGAACGGAAACGGTCCAGCAGTTCAGACAGTGTTAAAGTATCGGGGATCGTCAGTACATTACGAATGGTATTTTCATTAAGCTGAAGCAAAGACTGATTGTTTAAAATGCGCACTAAAATATCTTTAGCATCCACATAGCCAATCACGTCATCAATATTTTCACTGCAGACCAAAAATTTGGAATATGGAAATTCCGCAAGCTTCTGCCGAATGCTGGCTTCAGATTCTTTTAGCGTAAAGAACACCACATTTTCACGGGTGGTCATGCTGGATGGCACATTGCGCTCTTCCAGCTCAAATACATTTTCAATGAAATGATGTTCCTGCTTTTGCAGTACGCCAGCCTGCGCACCGGCATCCATCACGGCAGAAATATCATCAAAGGTAATGTTATCTTCACGTGTTGTGTTGACTTTAAACAGGCGGAACAGCAAGTTGGCAATCGCGTTGATGAACCAGGCCAAAGGCTTGCAGGCTACAATGAACACTTGAATCGGATTAATCACCGAAACTGCAATTTTTTCAGGCGCAATCATGGCCAAGCGTTTAGGCATGAGGTCTGCGAACAGAATGAACAATGAAGTGACCAAGGTGAATGATAGCGCAAAGCCAATGGATTCTGCCCAAGGGCCTTGATAAAAGCGGGAAACGAATTCAAGGAAATAGGGGCGGAAAGCGCCTTCTCCTAAGATACCGCCTAAAATTGCGACAGCATTCAGGCCAATTTGCGAGGCAGCAAAGAAATCAGCAGAGTTTTCCTGCAAATCCAGCACTTTTTGGGCGCGTTCATCACCGGATTCTGCCAAGATTTTCAGTTTAACTTTACGCGCGCCAGCAAGAGCGATTTCCGTTAAAGATAAAAAACCGGCTCCCGCAATGAGGATGACGATAATTACAATATTTTGGAAGAGGCTCACGAATCCACCTGCGGATCATCATTATTATGAATATTTTTAACATAAAAAAACCTGAGGGAATAAGTCAATTATTTCCTCAGGCTCTAGTATAGGCTTAAAAAAGAAGAATTTAAGAAAAATAATGCTCAATAGTGTGAAAATTGAGAGTTATTCATCAAAAACTCGCGGTTTTCTTCTTCAATCATTTGGCGGGCAACATACAAAATCAGCTGGCGCAGCCAACGGTGTGCAGGGTGATGATGCAATAGCGGGCACCATGCCATTTTTAATTCAAATTCTGGAATATAAAAAGGCGGATCTTTAAGCAGTAAATTTTGGCTCTTGGCTTGCAGGCGGGCTATACGGGTTGGCAGCGTTGCCACTAAATCAACATTAGACGCGAGTAATCCCGGCATTTGATAATGACGGGTAAACACCGAAATTTTCCGCTTTTGTCCAATCCGCTCTAAAGCCTGATCAATCCAGCCCAGGCCAGCTTGCTTTTCTGGATTGACCCCGAAACCGACGCCCATGCCAGTTTTAGAAACCCAAATATGCTGTGCATCCAAATAGCTTTTTAAATTGAGATTGCCGGCAGCAGGATGCTTATTGTTCAGCAGGCAAGAAAAACTGTCACGCCAAACTAAAACTTGGTGAAAGCTTTGCGGAATTTCGTTAAAGCGGTTAATGGCCAAATCAACTTTGCCTTGTTCCATGTCACGGTATGACACATCACTCGGGGTTAAAAAGTCGAGTACGACATTTGGAGCTTCAGAACGCAAAGCTTTGACTAGCCGTGGAACTAAAGTGGCCTCAGCATAATCAGAGGTCATGATGCGGAAAACGCGGTTAGAGGTATAAGGCCGGAACTCAGTGCGCGGTTCCAGAATCATGGATAAGTCAGCAAGCGCGTCACGGATGCGCGGCTGCAATTCTAAAGCGCGCTCTGTAGGCGTCATGCCTTCAGAAGAACGGATTAAAAGCGGATCATTAAATAAATTACGCAAACGCCGTAAAATGTTGCTCATTGCCGGTTGGGTCACCCCCAACTGTTCAGCTGCACGCGTTACATTTTTTTCACGAAGAAGAACGTCAAGGTAAATTAGTAGATTAAGATCGACCCGCTCCAGATTCATAAAATAAATACCGAAAATAAAATCATGAAATTATTTTGATTATGCCATAAGCCATCCCCCTTGTGTGAGAAACTGATGAAAATAAAGCCGTCTATTTACCGCGGCATTTATGCAGTCTAATGCATATCTGCCGTGTAAAAAGCGGAATAAAACTGGGTGTTTTTCCCCATTTTTCAGCATCTGCAGATCATCTTTCCTGCAGGTCAATTTGATGGGCCTTTATTTCTGAAATGGCATATTTTCAGCTGCCGCCTGTATAAATAGAAAGCATTGCAATTTGCGCGCTCAGGCTGGTCATTTAGGTCAATTTTGACAACCTTTTGCCATTGCAAGCATTTTTATGAACTGACCAGACTTAAGTCTAATGAATAAAATAACAGCAGGATGTTTAAGGTTTAATCAGAGTGATTTTTTTATAAAATCATTTATTAACAATGGATTATTATCTTCTGATTAAAATATAATTAGACTTTGATCTATCCATTTTTTAAATAAATACTGAAAATTAATGCAGGATATTGGATTAATTTTTTCAGTCAATCTAATCTAGGTTCATCAAACCGATGTGCTCTAAATCTGTACAAATCATTGAGGGTATGATTTTAGCCATCCGTTGCAGCAAGTCCTATTATTATATACAGGAAATATCATGACTACATACCAAACAGCGATTGATGCAATCCGCGAATTAAAAGCAAAATTCGGAAGCACTTGGGCAGACATCAGTCCTGAAGATGCTGCGCGTATGCAAATGCAAAACCGTTTCAAAACTGGTTTAGACATTGCTAAATACACAGCTGCGATTATGCGTCGTGATATGGCAGCTTATGATGCTGACTCTAGCCAATACACTCAATCTTTGGGCTGCTGGCACGGTTTCATCGCACAACAAAAAATGATTGCGAACAAAAAATACTTCGGTACTACTGACCGCCGTTATATCTACCTTTCTGGCTGGATGGTTGCTGCACTTCGTTCAGAATTCGGTCCGCTTCCTGACCAATCTATGCACGAAAAAACTTCAGTACCTGCATTGATCGAAGAAATCTACACTTTCCTTCGCCAAGCTGATGCGAAAGAATTAAACGACTTGTTCCGTGCGCTTAAAAAAGCAAACGAAGCTGGTGATACTGCTAAAGCAGCTGAAATCACTGCTCAAATCGACGGTTTCCAAACTCACGTTGTGCCAATTATTGCGGACATCGATGCTGGTTTCGGTAACGAAGAAGCGACTTACTTACTTGCTAAGAAAATGATCGAAGCTGGCGCTTGCGCACTTCAAATCGAAAACCAAGTATCTGACGCTAAACAATGCGGTCACCAAGCTGGTAAAGTAACTGTTCCTCACGAAGATTTCATCTCTAAAATCCATGCGCTTCGCTACGCATTCTTAGAAATGGGTCTTGACGAGGGTATCATCGTTGCGCGTACTGACTCTGAAGGCGCTGACTTGACTCAAAAAATCCCAGTGGTTAAAGAGCCAGGCGACATTGCTTCTCAATACATCAGCTACTTAGATACAACTGAAATTGACATTGCTGATGCTCAAGAAGACGAGATCCTAATCAAACGCAATGGTAAACTTCACCGTCCAAAACGTTTGGCTTCTGGCTTGTACCAATTCCGTCCAGACACGCAAATTGACCGTGTTGTACTTGACTGTGTTTCTAGCCTTCAAAACGGCGCTGACCTTCTTTGGATCGAAACTGCGACTCCAAACGTAGAAGAAATCGCTCACATGGTTAACCGTGTTAAAGAAACAGTTCCAAATGCGAAGCTTGTTTATAACAACTCTCCATCTTTCAACTGGACTTTAAACTTCCGTCAACAAGCTTACGACCGTTGGGTTGCTGAAGGTAAAGACGTTTCTGCTTACGACCGCGCTAAATTAATGAGCGCTGAGTACGACGCTACTGAATTGGCTGCTGATGCTGACGAAAAAGTACGTACATTCCAAGCAGATGCTTCTCGTGAAGCGGGCGTGTTCCATCACTTGATTACACTTCCGACTTACCACACAGCTGCTCTTTCTACTCACGAGCTTGCTCAAGGTTACTTCGGTGACCAAGGTATGCTTGCTTATGTAGCTGGCGTACAACGTAAAGAAATCCGCGGTACGATTTCTTGTGTTAAACACCAAGCAATGGCTGGCTCTGACATCGGTGATGATCACAAAGAAATCTTCTCTGGTGACAATGCACTTAAAGCGCATGACGATGCTAAAAACACAATGAACCAATTCTCTGCTCACTAAGCATTGAACTGATTCTAAAAACCCGGCGGAAGCCGGGTTTTTTTATTTGAATTGAAGTATTTTTCAACCGTACATAAAAAGCAGGCTGAGCGCCTGCTTTTTATAGCTTATTTATCAGGGCCAGAGGATAATCAGCCAAGTGAAAAATATAATGCTTAACGCTGTAAACTGTGCCGCGCTGCCCATATCTTTGGCATTTTTTGAAAGCGGGTGCTGTTCTAAAGAGACGCGGTCTACCACAGCCTCAATTGCAGAATTAAAGAGCTCAACAATAATGGCTAATAAGCCTGCAGCGATCAGTACGGCATGTTCAGCGCGGCTGATATTCAAGAAACAGCTGAGGGGAATGAGTATGGCATTAATGAGAATGATTTGACGGAATGCAGCTTCGTTCTGAAAGGCTGACTTAAAGCCTGACAGTGAATAGCCTGTGGCATGGGCAATCCGTTTAAGGCCGGTTTTGCCTTTGAAAGGTGAAATCTCAGTCATGTATTGGAAGCTATGTATCTTTTTATACTATGTTAATCGGTGAACCTGAAAGAAATCTGAAAATAAAATGGAATAAGATTAAAAGCGGGTGAAATTTTGCAAATACTCTGAATCGAAGAAATGAAAATGCAAAAAAATGACTTAAAAATGGAATGATTTTTAGGCAGAATTGCGCAACAAATTCTAATAATGAATAAAAAATAAAAACATACTGGTACGAGAATAATTTTATAAAGGTAAATAATGAAAAAAATTATATTTGCGATGCTGTTTGCAGTCTGGTCAGTGCTTTGCACTGCGCATACTCAAGGGGATGAGGCTGCTGCCGCGCATTCTGCTGATCAGGCATCACCGCTTAAATCGATCCAATTTGGCCCTTATAAAATTACCGCCTTGCATGATGGTGATACGGTGCTGAATGCAGCTGTATTTGATCAAAATTTTAGCCAACAGGAAGTACAGGCGATATTTCAGGGGCAAAGCGCTGATCCGGTAAAACCGGTGCAGACCAGCGTGAATGCTTTTTTAATTGAAGATGACTTGAGGAATTTAACGTTAATTGACAGCGGTGCAGGAAATTGTGAGGGAAATCATCGGGGGGCCGCTGTTCAGCAGATGGCAACAGCTGGCTATAAAACTTCTGATGTTGGCACCGTGCTGCTGACACATTTACATCCTGATCATGTGTGCGGGATAGAAAATCAAACCAAGGCCGTTTTTCCGTTTGCCACGGTCTATGTGAGTGAAAAAGAATTGTCATATTGGCTTTCTGAAAATACTCTAGCGCTTTTAACGGCGGATCAGCAGGCGCAATACAAATGGACTGCAGCCCAAATAAAAGCCGCCTTGGCGCCCTATAACCAGAAACGCAGTGTGCGGACATTTAAGGTGGGTGCGGTGATTAACGGCATTGAGGCCGTAGAAAGTGCAGGGCATACACCCGGGCATTTTTTATACCAGCTGCAGTATCAAGGGCGGCATCTGGTTTTTGTTGGAGATATTGCGCATTCTGCAAATTTACAATTTGAATATCCTGCGCTGTCTGTCAATTTTGACTTTGATCCTGTCCAGTCTGGCAAAAATCGGGAGCATTTTTTCAAAGATTATGCGGCTCAGGACAGCTTAATTGCCGCCGCACATTTGCCTTTTCCGGGCATTGGAAAAATCAAGCAAAATAAAGCTGGAAGCTTTGAATGGAGCCCAATAGGCACACCTGCAACACCTGCAACACCTGCAACACCTGCAACACCTGCAACATCTGCAACATCTGCAGAATAAAAAATATTCTGTTCAATAAAAAAAGACGCATCATGCGTCTTTTTTTATTGAACTTTGAGAGCGAAAGCAGTATTTACTGAGTATCCACTGCTGCAGCCTTAAAAATAGACCGGATCATAACAAAGGCAAAAGGAATAAAAATAAGCACCAGCACGGTCCCAAACAGCACACCGCCAAACACGCTTAAGCCGATTTCCTGACGGCTGACAGCACCTGCGCCTTGAGCGAAAATCAGCGGAATCACGCCTGCGCCAAAGGCTAAAGAAGTCATAAGAATAGGGCGGAAACGCAGGCTGGCCCCTTCAACCGCGGCCTCAACGGCCTTTTGGCCTCGCCGCTGCGCTGCATCAGCAAATTCAATAATAAGGATGGCATTCTTACAGGACAAGCCAATGGTGGTCAGCAGGGCAATCTGAAAATAAATATCATTTGGGAATCCGCCGATAAATGAAAATAAAATGCTTCCTCCGATGCCAAGCGGAATGGCGGCCATCACGGCAGCCGGAATGGACCAGCTTTCATATAAAGCCGCTAAGCAGAGAAAAATAAAGCCAATGGAGATCAGGTACAGCATGAATGCCTGGTTGCTGGTTTTCTGCTCTTCAAAAGATAAGCCGCTCCAGGCCAAATCTATATCTGACACTTTATTGACCAGCATATCAATTTGCTGCATTGCCTGGCCCGAACTCACGCCAGCCGCTTTCTCTGCTTCCATTTCGACTGCACTGTAGCCATTAAAGCGGTTGACAATTTCCGGCCCTCCAGACCAGCCTGTTGTCGAAAAGCTGGAAAATGGCACCATTTCATTATTGCTGTTTCTGACGCTCCAGTACTGCAAGTCTTCAGGCTTGGCGCGGTAAGGGGCGTCACTTTGCATCATGACCCTTTTGATGCGTCCGTGGTCAATAAAATCGTTAATATATTTTCCGCCTAAGGCCGCCGAAAGGGTGCTGTTGATATCTGCCAAGGCAAGGCCGGAAGCCATTGCGGCTTTCTGATCAATGTGCACTTCTAGTTTTGCTTTATCTGGCGCAGATTTTTTATCAAGATTTTCAAATGCATCAAAATTTTTGACTTCATTTTTCAGCTCATCAAATTTTTGATTGAGGAAATGCCGCCCTTGGCCATTAATATCGCGCACCCAAAAGGTTAAGCTGTCAGTATCGCCTAAGCCATTAACCACAGGCGGCAGTGAAATATTAATACGGGCGTTTGGGGCTTGGCTAAAATATTTGTTGGCGCGTTCGCGGATAGCATCTGCGCTGTTTGCCTGGCCTGAACGTTCATCCCACGGTTTCAGCTGGATAAAGCCCTGAGCTAAATGCT
Source organism: Acinetobacter entericus (assembly GCF_026168575.1). NCBI lineage: Bacteria > Pseudomonadati > Pseudomonadota > Gammaproteobacteria > Moraxellales > Moraxellaceae > Acinetobacter > Acinetobacter entericus. The sequence continues at coordinate 26,418 of NZ_JAPEQW010000006.1, read as the reverse complement.
GTCCTGTCCCTGTGCGGTTGCGGCCATAACGCAGCATGACCAAATCAACATTGTCTTTTTCATGTTCCAGAAAATAGCTGCGGACCGCTTCACCGGTTTCAATGGTTTTTGACATTGGCGCATTGTCTTGCAGCGTCACTTGCAGGCTCAGTGAACCTTGATCTTCATTAGGTAAAAAACTGGTCGGCAGCGCGCGGTAAAATAAGGCAAAGACAATGATCAGTGCGCCTGCGATGACTAAGGCGGCTACACGGTTGTGAATAACCAGCTGCGATACCTGTGTGTATTTGCTTTTGGTTTGATGCAGCATGCGGTTAAAACTGACGGCCCAGCGGTAGGTCTGACCGGCCGGCTTTAAGATTAATGCGCACAGCGCGGGGGTCAGCACCAGCGCCACAGACAGTGAAATCGCCATGGCTGTGACTAAGGTAATCGAAAATTGGCGGTAAATTACACCTGTCGAGCCGCCAAAAAATGCCATGGGAATAAATACAGCCGTCAGCACCAGCGTAATGCCGACTAACGCGCCGCTGATTTCATGCATGGACTCAATAGACGCCTGCTTGGCTGTCATGCGCTGTTCATGCATCAGACGTTCGACATTTTCGACCACCACAATTGCATCATCAACCAGCAAGCCGATGGCGAGCACCAAAGCAAAAAGGGTCAGGGTATTGATGGTCATGCCCAGCACATACAGCACCGCCAGAGTGCCTAAAATCACGACAGGGACAGTAATGGCGGGAATAAGCGTTGCGCGCCAGTTCTGCAGAAATAAAAACATGACTGCAACCACCAGTAAAATTGCTTCAAACAGGGTCTTAACGACTTCTTTAATTGACTCTTGCACAAAGGGCGTATTGTCGCGCGGGTAAACCAGCTTATAGCCTGCTGGCAGTGTTTGAGCAATGTGATCTACGGTTTGATTGATCAGCTTGGAGCTTGCAATGGCATTGGCGCCAGAAGCCAGTGATATAGCCATGCCTGCAGAGGGGTAGCCATTGATGGAGCTGTAGGATTGATAATTCTCTGCGCCCAGTTCAACACGGGCCACATCTTTCAAGTAGACAAATCCGCCGTCTGCGCTGGCCTTTAAAATGATCGCATTAAATTGCTCAGCCGTTTTCAGGCGGGAGCCGGATGTGACTTTAGCATTTAAATATTGTTCATTCACTGCGGGCAGCTCGCCGACGCCGCCGGCAGCGACCTGTGTATTCTGTGCTTCTACAGCCTTTTGCACATCGCTTGGCATAAGCTTGTATTCACGCAATTTATTTGGATCGAGCCAAATGCGCATGGCAAATTGCGAACCGAAGACATCCACTTCACCTACGCCTTCGACCCGGGAAATTTCACTTTCTAAATGTGTCAGCAGATAATCAGACAGTTCGATATTGCTGCTTTTACGGCTTTCATCATACAGGCCAATAACCATATGGGTATCGCCGAGGGATTTAAAAACTTCGACACCTTGGCGCTGCACATCTTCAGGCAGGCGGCTGAGTGCGCTGTTGATTGAGTTTTGCACTTGAACTTGCGCAGTATCGGGGTCTGTGCCATTTTCAAAACTGATATTAATTCGGCTGCGGCCTGTGGAATCGCTGCTGGAGCTGAAATACAGCAGGTGATCCAGCCCTTTGATTTGTTCTTCTAAAATTTGTGTGACGCTTTCTTCTACCGTTTCGGCATCGGCGCCCGAATAGGTGGCACTGATGGCGATTCTGGGCGGCGCAATATCGGGATAGCGCTCTACAGGAAGGTTTTTTAAGGCAAATAGGCCGCCCGCCATCACAAATATTGCAAGTACAAATGCAAAAATTGGCCGCTGGATAAAATATTGAGAGAGCATAAGTTATTTTACTTTCCGTAGCGCCTGAAAAGTTCCGTATAAAGGTAATGAAAGCGAAGATGCCGGCATCAATTGCTGATTGATGCATCGAATCCATAGAGAAGCTCTTTGTTTATATACTATAAAAATGAAGAAAAAATGTATAAAAATGCTTAAATGATTGCAATGAATGGCTGTATTGGAATATGAAGGCGGATAAAGGCGGTATGTGCAGACTTGGATCTGCAAGGCCCGTGTACACGATGGATAAGTCAGGCGTTCTTAAAAATAAATGAATGCTGCAGACAGCATCGCAATAAAATGCTTTATTCAGCATAGCGCCATAAAGATGATGGAATGATGGGAAACTCGATGCCGGAAAAAAAATTAACACAGAAAGAGGTCATCCGCATAGAACGGGATTTAGCAAAGTTTGCCAATATGATGGATTCTGTCGTGCGGATTCCATTTACCAAGCAGGGCATTGGGGCGGATGCCGCGCTGAGTACCATTCCAATTGCTGGAGACGCTGCCGGATTTATTTTAACCTGCTATGCGATTTATAAAGCGAAGCAGATTGGCGTGCCGCAAGAGAAACTCAGCCCTGTGCTCAAAATAGCGATGATTGATGCTGTAGTCGGTTTTATACCTATTTTAGGAACAGTGTTTGATATCTTTATCCGTCCGAGCCGCAAGGCTCTGGATGTCGTGCATGAGCATATCCGCACTGAATATCAAATCAGCAGCGAATCGCATGTCATGCATCCTTTTTTGCATGAAAATTTAGAGAAAAAACAGCAACAATCCGCTTTTTGGCGCAATCCGGCAGTGGCTTGGATCTGGCTGCACTTGCCGGATTTGCTTGGCCTGCTGTTTATTGTGCTGCTCGGCTTTGCCATGTGGATGGGCGGTGTCTGGCTATGGCAATGGTTCCAATCAATGAATGCGGGATAGGCAAGTCAATGAATTTCGAAGGACAAATCACCGCAAATCTGCCTGCTGCTAATTTTGATCAAACGGCATTATTTTACCAAGGTTTGGGTTTTAAGCTGCAGTATCAATCTGCCGAATGGATGATTATGCGCTTGGGCAGCATGATGCTGGAGTTTTTTTATCATCCCGCGCTGGATCCGCAGACTTCTTGGCACAGTGCCTGCATCCGTGTACAGGATATTGAAAGCTATTATCGATATTGGTCTAGCTTTGATTGGCAGGCATATAATCATGCGCGAATTACTGATATTCAGCATTTTGCTGAAATCCGTCAATTTTGCATGATTGATCTCAACGGCAGCTTATTGCGCTGTATCCAGACTGCAGACTGAAGCGCCGCTTGCAAAAAAGCCTCCATAGGGAGGCTTTTTTTAAAGAAGATGATCGGGCTTAAGGGCAATCTAATTGCTGTAAAGCCGCGACACGCTGTTCAATTGTTGGGTGAGTCTGGAATAAAGCGGCTAAGCTAAAGCCTTGTTCCTTACCTTCCGCAATTGCAAACGCTTTCATTTCTTTAGGCATTTGATCCGGCATTTCAGATTCGGCCTGCAGGCGAAGCAATGCTGAAATCATCGCCTGTTTGCCTGCTAAGCGGGCGCCAGCTTCATCTGCGCGGTATTCACGGTAACGCGAGAACCACATAACGATTGCAGACGCTAAAATGCCAAAGACAATATCTAAAACAATGGTCGTAATGAAATAGGCGATGCCAGGAGCTTCACCCTCTTCGCGCCCAAATAGATTGCGGTCGATAAAATCGCCGACAATACGGGCAAAGAACATTACGAAAGCGTTGACGACACCTTGAATTAACGCCAAGGTCACCATGTCGCCGTTGGCCACATGGCCGATTTCATGCGCTAAGACCGCACGCAATTCATCTTTATTCATACGTTCCAGCAGGCCAGTGGAAACCGCGACGAGCGCGTCATTTTTATTCCAGCCAGTGGCGAAAGCATTCGATTGATACGATGGGAAAATACCGACTTCAGGCATATTAATGCCAGCGCGTTGAGAGAGTTGAGCAACTTCTTGTAATAACCATGCTTCAGCTTGGCTACGAGGAGCGTTCGGGTCAATAAGCTCAGTACCAGTTGTTTTCTTCGCCATCCATTTAGACATGAGCAGAGAAATTAAAGAGCCAACCATACCGAAGACAAAACAGATAACCAGCAGGTTACCGATGTTTAAGCCACCGGCGCCATGGTAACTGCCGACACCGAAGAGTGACAAGATAATGCCAGCTACAACCAGTACCGCGAGGTTGGTTAGCAAGAACAAACCAATCCGCATCATTGAGAAAATCCTCTTATAAAATAAAAATAATCTGATTTGCTAATCAAAATCAGTTAAAAGAATATGAGGTGAAACTCCTCATAATTCAAGGAAAAAAACGTAAATCCTGCAGAAAAATAAAAAAAGCTGAATTTTATTCTTTGAAGTAAATATGTGCTGAAGCAGATGCATTTGCTGTCGCGTATGATCCTGGCGCATCGGTATAATTGCCGTCTGCTGTGCGAATGATATGGCGCTGATATTTTGATTCCTTCAGTTCAGGTGCAGGCTGCTCATAGCCGCCAGAGCTGGCGACAATTTTGCCCTGTGAGGATGAAGAAGGAATATCGCTGACCAAGCCTGAGCCATTGGAATATAAGTTGCTGAAGCGGCTGCTGACCCGGCGGACATAATCTTGCGTTTCGCGGAAAGGCGGGACGCCGCCGTATTTTTGCACGTTGCCCTCACCGGCATTATAGCCGGCAAGCACTAATGAGGTGTTGCCGTTGAAGCGCTTGCTGAGCCAAGCCAAATAACGCGCGCCAGCCATAATGTTCTGATAAGGATCAAAGGCGTTTGAAACATTAAAACGCCTTGCCGTGGCTGGCATAAGCTGCATCAGGCCTTGCGCGCCGACAGGCGAGCGGGCATTCACATTAAAGCCGGATTCGGTATGCATGACTGCTTTAATTAAGCCTTCAGCAACGCCGTGCTGCTGTGCAGCCTGCTTGATAATGTGGTCAAAGGCATTTTTATTGCGGCTGTAGCTCGGCAAAACGGACGATTCGCTGGCGCCCCAATTGCTGTAGCTGTGAATATTGCTTTCAGGGTAATACGTCACTTTTACTTTGGTCAGTGAGCGGTCTGAATTTTTGCGGTTGGTCAGCAGTGTACTGCCGTTGTTGTCTTTGTAAATATAGATTTGACCGGCATGTGCCGTGGCTGCGCCTAAACAGATAGCCGCAGTGCCGCATACAGATAATATAAATAACCCAAAATTATTGTTCATTGTAGTAAGTAAGTAAACTTCTGTCCCCAACAGTTATTAAGAGTTTAGCAAAAAAAAGATGATTGAAAAGGCATGATCAATTTATTTCTCAGCGAGTTTGTAAAAATCAAGTCATTTTGCTGATTCAATAATCAAAAAAAAAATTAATTTTTTTTTAGCGGGCATAACTTGACAGTATTAAGCTGTTGTTATTTAATACATTTTAAATTGATCAAAAAATGATCAATTTAAATAAAAGCCTTAAACTCAGGGCAAGACACGCTGTCAAGCTGTTTTAAATCCACAAAGTTATCCACAGGATTTGTGGACAACTGTGGAAAAGTCCAAAAGGTAAGCATCTTGGCTAAAAAATGAACTTAACAGTTCAAATTATCATGCGTGCCATGACCTTAAGATGACATTGTTTTTACATTTTTCAGAAATTACATTCTTTAGGTGCGTGATGACTTCGAATCGGATAAAATTGCGCGGTATTTTTTTTAAGGTTTAACTCGTCTATGTTCTCGCCAGTTGAGTCCGAACAAGGATTTAATTTCAAACCAGAACTGCCAACCAGCTCTGCGTATTATCGTCTGCTGAAAAAGCTGCGCCGTCAGGTCGGACACGCCATTCGTGATTTTAAAATGATTGAAGATGGCGACAAAGTGATGGTGTGCATTTCAGGCGGGAAGGACAGCTACACTTTGCTGGACATCATGCTGCAGTTTAAACGCATAGCGCCAATCAATTTTGATGTGGTCGCGGTGAATTTAGACCAAAAGCAGCCGGGATTTCCTGAAGATGTTTTGCCGCGTTATTTAGAAGAAAATAACATTCCGTACTATATCTTAGAAAAAGATACCTACAGCATCACCAAGAAGCTTACGCCGGAAGGCAAAACGTATTGCGCTGTCTGCTCGCGTTTACGCCGCGGTTCGCTGTATGGCTTTGCGCAGGAAATTGGCGCAACTAAAGTGGCGCTTGGCCATCACCGTGATGATATTTTAGCAACGTTCTTCTTAAACTTGTTCCATGGAGGCAGTTTAAAAGCGATGCCGCCAAAGCTGCTGTCTTCAGATAAGAAGAATATTTTGATCCGTCCTTTGGCTTATGTGGAAGAGAAGGACATTATTAAATATGCAGAAATGCGCAAGTTCCCGATTATTCCCTGCAACTTGTGCGGTTCGCAAGAAAACCTGCAGCGCGCCATGCTGAATGATATGCTGCGTCAGTGGGATAAAGATTATCCAAAACGCCTGCACAGCATCTTTGGCGCTTTGCAGAATGTATCGCCATCCCAATTGGCTGACCGTGAGTTGTTTGACTTCGAAGCGTTGGACAGTGAGCGTGAATTTGACTTTAAGCAGAGCTGTTCAACTGAAGATGCTGCGGAAGGTGAAAGCAAGCGAATTAATATGGTCAATTTAGGTTTTGCTGCCGATTAAGCCTGTATTTGTATTCGAAAAAAGCATCTTTATTCTAAAGATGCTTTTTTTATGTTTTTGATTTTTATTGATTATATATGGTTTGGGTGAAAACTGAACGCTGCGTACAAAAAACTTTAGGCATAAGTTAAAATTACATGCTATAACAGGCAACAAGCAAAATAGCTTCAAAAGATGCGGCCTGGATAGGCTTCACACAATGCACAAATAAATTGAGGAAACATCATGCCTGCTTTTTTAACTGATGATTGGTTTTCAACTGTCGAAACTCTTACTGCGCAAGCTGGTAACCTAAACTTACCGCCTGCATTGGCAAATCTGGCAATTAACCTGGTCGTTGCAGACGCTTCTGGCAATACTGAATTATCTTTAGATGGCGGTGCAATTAAGAAAGGCCTTTCAGGCAATGCAAAAACAACGCTCAATATGGATGCGGAGACACTGCGCAAAGTATTCCTTGAGTTTGACATGGCTGCTGCGATGCAGGCTTTCATGACTGGCAAAATTAAAGTTCAAGGCGATATGTCGCAATTGATGGCTTTGCAAACAGCCAAGCCAAGCCAAGAACAAAAAGATTTATTTAAAAAAGTGCTTGAGCTTACGGCTTAATCTGCTTAAATAAAAAAAGCTTACCTGTCGGTAAGCTTTTTTTTGCACTGCATCTCAGCATTTATATATTCACCAGCTGAGGTGTCGTCTTAATGTGTTCTAGATAAGCGCGGATGCGGGTGACATATTGCACCGCCTGACGGTAACGGCCATTGCTGGCTTTATTGCTATCGAGATAGGCATATAAATTGACCCATTTATTAGGATCTTTGCCTTGGTTCTTGATGCGGTTTTGTAGCTGGTTTACAGCGCCCGGACCCATATTATAAGCCACTAAGGCATACCAATTGCGGTCAGGATACGGAATGTCCGAAAACTGATCGAGCATTGAGTCATAATATTTAGCGCCGCCCTGAATGCTTTGAGCAGGATCGGTACGGTTGCTGACACCCATGGCTTTGGCTGTGCTATTGGTGAGCATCATTAAGCCGCGGACTCCTGTAGGGGATACAGAGTTCGGCTTTAAATACGATTCCTGATAGCCAATCGCAGCCAATAGATGCCAGTCTAAATTGTATTGCTGCGCAGTACGCTGAAAGCTGGCTTTATAAATTGGCATGCGGCTGTTTAAATCGCGCTGAATGCTGTCCCAGGATTCTTCTTTAATCACATTCTGGTTGTAGAAATTCGCCAATTGCTGCAGCGTGCCGCTTTGTTTGGCGCGGCAAATAAAGCCGCTGGCTGTTTCGCTGAGCGGATCATTGGCCGCTTTGAATACCCAGTTTAAGTCAGTGTTCAGGCCATTTTTCTGCAAGGATGCATTTTCACCGCAGGACGCTGAAAATGAAGTTAAATTTTTGCCTTCAATAGTCTGAATGCTGGCAGTCGTCATGGCGAAGTTGGCTTTGCCTTGCTTGACCCATTTCAGAGCTGTAGCATTGTCGTCTACCGTTTTAAACTCAAGCTTTACGTTTAAGCTGTCTGCATAGTTGCGGACTAAATCATAGCCAAAACCGTGCAAATGTTCACTGTCATCAAAGACAGCAGTGGGATTGACCACAGATACAACAACCAATTTATTGGTGTTGACAACATTATCAAATTGATATGCTGTTTTGCTTGCATTAATACTATGGAATGGGAGAATCAAAGTACTAAAAGCAAGTGTTTTAATTGGGAGGGATTTTAAAGAGTTAAGGCAAAGCCTCGACCCAGAAGTTGAACTACTGTGCATGTTGTCTCCGCTACAGGTATTTATGCCCTAAAAAGCCAAGGCGAATAAGCCTGTAACTTTTACAAGTCAGCTAAATGCGATAAGGGTTGGGCAGTCATGACGTCATTCAAAATGACTAAGGATTGATTGGAAAATATACAGAAAAACTGTATTGATTAAAAAACACTCAAGATCAAAAGATGTGCGCATAATAAAGATGAAAAAAAGGCTTGTCAAATTTTGTACATGAATTAGTGAAGGTTTGTGGTTTAAGTTATTAATTTTATTAATGAATTAATTTTATATCTTTTTTTTGTATACAGAAAGAGGGTAATATAGTGATTTCCTGTAAGTGAAAAGTAACAGTCAAGCCAAAAAATATTATGAAATCTAACTTAATTACACGCGGTGGACATGACTTGCTGGTTGCTGAATTAAAGCATTTATGGCACGAAGAGCGTCCTGAAATTACAAAAAAAGTGAACTGGGCAGCAAGCCTTGGTGATCGTTCTGAAAATGCAGATTATATATACAATAAGCAAATTTTACGTAAAATTGACCGCCGTGTACGTTACTTAGGAAAACGGCTTGAAGAGCTGCATATTGTCGACTTTTCAGCAGAACAGGCAGGCAAAGTATATTTTGGCGCTTGGGTTGATATTGAAAATGAGGCAGGTGAACAAAAGACTTTAAGAATTGTCGGGGTAGATGAAATATATGATCACCACCCGCAGCATATTTCAATTGACTCACCCATGGCGCGCGCTTTGCTGTCTAAACAGGTGGATGACGAAGCAGAAGTGATGACACCTTCAGGTAAAAAAATATGGTTTATCAATGCAATCCGTTATGAGCCGCCTGAAAAGCCGGACTAATATATTTTTTGATTTTATTTTGAACAGTTAAACTAAAAAAGACCAAAAGCATTTGCCAAAGGTTAAAATTATTTATATGATGGCGTCCATGGAAGCGTGGCAGAGCGGTTTAATGCACCGGTCTTGAAAACCGACGAGGGTTTACCCCCTCCGTGAGTTCGAATCTCACCGCTTCCGCCAAATTTTGAATTAAGCCCTTGTATTTGCAAGGGCTTTTTTCTTGCCTGTAGCTTTACCCCTCAACCTACCCCACATAAAATTTTGGATGCGTTTAGCTTATGTAGGTGTGTTTAGAATATGATAGGAAGAGGGGAATAATTCGGTTGTAATATCCTGAAGCTTATATAACTATTTCAATAATTAAAAAAGCCTTCATTGCGAAGGCTTTTTTATTGCTCATTTCAGATGGTGAAATTACTGAATATTTTCAGGCAAATCAAACCAAATCACTTGCGCATCTTCCAGCGCTTTCATTTGCGCAGCGTCGACAAATGCAATGGCATCACCTGCATTGACAGTGTGTTCGTCTATTTGAACCGTACCTGAAATGACATGCACATAATTAATGTGCTGTACGGCTTTCACTTCCAGAGATTGGCTTTTTTCAATGAAGGCAGTTTTCACCTCGGCATTTTGACGGATATGCATCGGCGCATTGGCATTGGGCCCAACAATCAGGTGCCACTGATTAGGCTGCTCACGCGGGTCACATTTAATTTGCTGATATGTCGGTTCAGCATTGCGTTCATTGGGAATAATCCAAATCTGCAGTAAATGCACCTGTTCATCACCCTGATTCATTTCACTATGCTGAATACCCGTGCCGGCGCTCATCAATTGCCATTCGCCTGCTGCAATACCGCCATGGTTGCCCATGCTGTCTTTATGCGTAATGGTGCCTTTTAACACACAGGTTAAAATTTCCATATTGTCATGCGGGTGCTGGCCAAAGCCTTGATGCCCAGCAATCAAGTCATCATTAATCACGCGCAGCGCGCTGATGCCCATATGCTTTGGATCATACCAGTTGCCAAAGGAAAAGCTGTGTTTAGATTCCAGCCAGCCCATTTTTACATGTCCACGGGATTCACTGCGGTGTAAATAAGCATTCATCATCTTATTCCTCTATTCTTGTTAACTTGAAATCAGTTTATTGTTTTATATCTGCAAGTAAAAGTGGGTAAAAGCAATACAGCGTTTCATATTTAAGACAAATGAGTTTTCCATATTAAGGCTGCTGCGCATTGCAAAAATGCTGTCTGAACTGCAGCCAGCTGTAGGTTTTGCCGTTTGCATAATCCCTTAAAAAATTTTGATACAAGGCTGGCTGGCGCTGCAGCCACGGATTGCTCCAGTGCACATTTTTAGCCGCAGCTTTATCATGATACACCCAGTAATCCTCTAAACAGCTGCTCGGTTCTGGTCGCCGGTCTTGATTGGCTTTATTATATTCATCGTGCATATTTTCGGCATTGACGCCGCCATGATCAACTTTGATTTCAGCACGTTCGCTCGGTGTCAGCAGGCGTTTTTCAGTATGTTTGGTCAATTTCCTATGCGTATAAACATAGCTGTACTCAATATCATACGGGTTCAAAGTCTGATAAACACCAGGTGTGCGGGTGGTGTACTCGATAGAGCTGTCTTCATATTCGCCATTATTTTCATTCATTTTCGGGCCAAAACCTAAGCCGTTTTCTGGGGAAGGTGCAGTAAATTGAGTGCGGTGAAGAATTTTGCCTTGAGGCGTGACTTCAATCAGCTCATAGCTGGTCCGGTAAAAATAGCTTTTAAAATTTGGATTCAAGGCGATATTCCGCGCCATTTCAGCAGGCGTATGGAAATATCGGCTGCGGAAAATCAGCACTAAATTTTTATCGTGCGGCTGAATGCTGAAAAGCTGATGGTCTTTAAGCTGATGCGGTAATTGAGGTTTGAGCATGATGGGCTGCATCGCAGCGCCATAAGACTGAACAAGGGCAAAATAGCTTTTGCTGCCTACGCTGGTATACAGCAGTGCCGGATTTGCGGCCTCTGATAAAGGATAGTAGCGCACGGCATTTTTCCCATTAATGACAAAGTAACGGGCGTTGCTTAAAAAATGCTGTGAAGAATCATTATGCGGATTGTATTTCTGATCGCGGATCTTTTTTTGATCAGACCAATTTTCAGGATAAATAGACTCATCGCCGTCATCAGAAGAGGCGTCTATATAGATAACATTTTGCTCTTCTATCTCCAGCGCTGCATGCGCCATGTGTAATGTTGAAAAAAATAGGCCTGCGGTGATGCCTAAAGTATAGAAAGCCTGTTCTAAGCTCAGTTTCATATTGAACCTTAAATGTTTTTTATTGTGATGTTTTTGATGTCAATGAACGCACTGTATAACCGTTATTTAAAATGAAATGCCATAAAAAAAGTGCTTTATTCGAAAATAAAACACTTTTTATTGATTTGTGACGCAGTAATTACTCTAAGAATTTAACCGTCACGCCAGATTTCACTTTTTTGCCCAAATCGTTGGCATCCCAGTTGGTCAGGCGGATACAGCCGTGTGACGCAGTCTTTGAAATCGCTGACGGATTTGGCGTACCGTGAATACCAAATGATTTTTTGCTTAAGCCAATCCAGATATTGCCCACTGGGCCGTTCGGGCCGGGCGGCAAAGACAGCGGTTTGGTATTTTTGCCTTGCACAAAGTTGCTTGGCGAGTAGCTGTACCACGGATTTGGCGCGACACCCGTCACTTTGTACGTTCCTGTAGGCGACGGCGTATCTGAACTGCCGATGGTTGCAGGGAAAGAGCCAATCATTTGATTGCGGCTGTTAAACAAGTACAGCTGCTTCGCCCCTTTGTGCGCCACAATTAAATGAATGTCTTCAGGCACTTCATTGCGGATATTGGCCACAATAATTTTTTCGCCAGCTTTGCTGAACGTTGCCTTCGGATTGATTTTCTTTAAAAAATCTTCATCCATATGGAATTTTTCACCCAGCATTTCAGTTACGCGGGTGTAATACAGCCCAGGCATTTTTGCTTGCAGCGCATAGTCATGCGGAATGGATTTCGCATAGGGGCCTTTAATGTCTGCATCGGTAATGGTGTATTCAATAAATGCAGGTTTGCTGCCTTGTTTTGCAATTAATGCATCCCAAGTTTCTTTAGTCAACGTCCCAGTCGGCTTAAGGCCATTCATTTGCTGGAATGAAGCAATTGCTTTTAGCGTATTTTTACCGCTTGAGCCGTCAATTGCGCCTGGTGAGGCATGAGCATTGTTCAGCATGACATGTGCGCGGGCATATACAGGGAATTGGCCTTTGCCAATATCTTCATACCACTGCGCATTATTCAGGCCGTCTAATGTCCACGATGCTTTTGCGGCAGATGCGCTGCCGGCAGAAACTTTGGGCGCGGTTTTTGGCGCTGCAGTTGGAGCTGCGCCAACATCGGCAGTTTGATCTTCAGATTTTTGCAGATCGTTCAGCGTTTGAGACGCTTTATTTAAATCTTGTTGTTCTTGTGACGTAATTTGTGTTGATGCAGAAGATGCTGAATCAGCGGCAAGCGGATCAATCGGGTCTTGAACCGCTACATCCGTAATTACCTTTGGATTTAATGGTTGTTCAGAAGTGGCTGCGGCAAAAGCTGTACCCGCAATTATGCAGCTTAAACTCATTGCGAGCATTGTGCGAACGAACATGTAACTCAACCTTAAGAATTATTCATTTACAATGTGAAAAAACGCTTGCAAGTATTGCAGAAAAATTGGGGGGATGCAGTATTTGTTTTGTGTAAATATCATATTTATCTTTGACAATAAACGATTTTTAAAATTCTGAGAAATTACTCAATTTGAAGGGTTTTTGTTATGATGTTGCAAAGTTGAAAATAGATGGAAAAGTAAATGACGGCCCTAAAAAATGATCGTTTCCTGCGTGCATTGCTGCGCGAGCCAGTAGACGCCACTCCCGTATGGATGATGCGTCAAGCCGGCCGTTATTTACCCGAGTACCGTGAAACACGCGCCAAAGCGGGCGATTTCCTTTCTCTGTGCAAAAATACCGATTTTGCCTGTGAAGTCACCCTGCAGCCATTGCGCCGTTACGATTTGGACGCGGCAATTCTATTCTCTGATATTTTGACCGTACCGGATGCGCTGGGTTTGGGCCTGTATTTTGAGGCCGGCGAAGGCCCTAAATTTCATAAAACTGTCCGCACAGAACAGGATGTTGCAAATCTGCCTGCATTTAATGCCAAGTCAGATTTGGGCTATGTCATGAATGCGGTGAGTGCGATCCGTTCTGCTTTAGGCGGTCAAGTGCCATTAATCGGCTTTTCGGGCAGCCCGTGGACGCTGGCAACTTATATGGTCGAAGGCGGTTCAAGCAAGGATTTCCGCTTTACCAAGCAAATGATGTATGCGCAGCCCGAAGTGCTGCATGCGCTGCTCGGTCGTTTGGCGGATGCAGTGATTGACTATCTGAATGCGCAAATTGATGCGGGCGCACAGGCTGTGCAGATTTTTGACAGCTGGGGTGGCGCATTGGCGCACCGCGAATATATCGAATTTTCTCTGAACTATATGCAGAAAATTGTAGCGGGCTTGAAGCGTGAAAAAGATGGCCGAAAAGTGCCGGTAATTTTATTTACCAAAGGCGGCGGCCAATGGCTTGAGCCGATGGTGGCGACAGGCGCTGATGCATTTGGCTTAGACTGGACGACACCGCTGAATGTTGCGCGCCAGACAGTGGCTGGCCGCGCAGCGCTGCAGGGCAACTTAGACCCTGCAACATTATATGGTTCGCATGAGGCCATTGTGAAAGCCACCAAAGCCATGCTGGATGATGCGTATGCCCATGGCGAAAAAACCGGTTATGTGGCGAATCTAGGCCACGGCATTACGCAATGGGTGGATCCTGCAAATCCGAAAGCCTTTATTGATACGGTGCATGAATACAGCGCAAAATATTTGTAATGAATTGGGTACAGTGAAGTCGGATTTTTTAGTGTGATCTCAATTTTTAAATCTTGTTTTGAGTTTTCCTATAAGGCAGCTTCGGCTGCTTTATTTGGGGTATTGCTGCTTGCCGCTTTTGTGCTGACCGCATTTATGGGCAGTCAAGAGTTGTACGGTTTTTTCCGTTACGATTATCTGCTGTTTTATGCGCTGACCATTCAAGCCTGTTTGCTGTATTTAAAGCTGGAATCCTGGGCGGAAGCCAAGGTTATCGCCTTTTTTCATATGATGGCGATGGTGATGGAAATTTTTCTCACTCATCCGCAAATTGCCTCATGGCAGTATCCACAGCCGGCGGTTTTTAAAATTTTGACCGTGCCGTTATTTGCCGGCTTTATGTATTCCGCCGTAGGCAGCTTTTTTGCCCGGTCTTTACGTTTATATCAGGTCTCATTTGAAAAGCTGCCGAGCTTTGGCAATATGCTGACACTGGCGTTATTGTCTTATCTTAATTTCATGAGCAAATTTTTTGTTCCAGACATCCGAATGATTTTATTTGTCTGGAGCATAGTCATTTTCTGGAAAACCAGAATCAAATTTCAGCTGCAGCTTCATCAGTTTCAGCTGCCGATGCTTCCGGTCTTGGCTATTTTGGCATTTATCATCTGGATTGCGGAAAACATCAGCACATTCTATAAAATCTGGCTGTACCCAAGTCAAGTCGATGCATGGCATATGGTGGGCTGGGGAAAACTGGGCTCCTGGTATCTGCTGCTGCTGCTCAGTCTGGTTTTGGTGTTGAAAATATTAGGCACACGGCAAGACAATGGTGTATGGGAACTTAAAAAATCCGCTTAAACAAGAGGTTGATATTTGATCAATTCTTTATTCTAAAATTGTTTTGCGTTCTTTGTTATATAACGGTAATCTGCCAAAGTACAAGAAAATTTGTACACTTTTTAATAATTAAAAACATTGAAAATGATTTTCTGGAGAAATGCTATGTTCAAAAAATTAGCTTTAGCTGCAGTTTTAGCGGCTGGTTCTACAGCTGCTTTCGCAGACCGTGACGCCGGCTGCGGTATAGGCTCTCAAGTCTGGGCAGGCCAGTCAGGGAAGGTTCCAAAAATTTTAGCGGCAACAACCAATGGTCTATTTGCTAACCAATTGTTCGGTATTACTTTTGGTACATTAGGCTGCAGCGGCACAGGAACTGTAACAGCGCAGGCGGTTACATTTACCAATGAAAACTCGGAATCTTTAGCGCGTGATATGGCGGTTGGCCAAGGTGAAAGCCTGAATGTCTTAGCAGAACTGCTGAATATTAAAGCGGCAGATAAAGCGCATTTCTTTGCGGTATCTAAAGCCAATTTTTCTAAAATCTACGCAGCTGAAAATGCGTCTTCTGTGCAGGTGTTAGCGTCTTTACAAAGCGTTATGGCGCAAGACAACGTATTAAAAGCATACGTTTAATTTCTTTAAGCAAAACCCTGTCCATCTGGCAGGGTTTTGTTATATCTGCATGTTTAAAATTTTTTCCAGATGATTAGGTGTCCATGAAATTATTTGCTTTATGCTGTGCATTTGCTGTGTCTGGGGTAACTTTCGCGCAAAGCCCATCAAATGAAATTCCTGCCCATGCGCAGGAGTATGTGCAGCAGGCAGAACAGCAGCGGCTGGCGGATAAAATCATTTGGCATCGTTTAATGTACGCAGATCAGCATGGAAACAGTGAAGTCACTTACAGCGGTTATTTTTTCTCTCAAGATGGACAGCATAATCTGCACAGTGAACTGAGCGCTAATATACAAGCGCTGTTTCAGGCTGCTTTGCCCAATCAATCCATCCGCTGCCGTTTTCCTGCCCGCAGCCAATGGCTGATGGAACAGCTGAATATTCAGTCAGCGCAATTGCCAGCGGTCCAATGTCCAGAATTGGATGACTGGTTTGGCAAAATCAATCCGTATAAAGCAACCCTGATCTACGCCACAGACTTTATGGGCAATCCCAGTTCAATGTTTGGGCATACGCTTTTGCGTATCGATCCTAAAGATCAGAAACAGCTGAATTTAGTCTCGTACGCCATTAATTATGCGGCGACGGTTACTAATGCCGATGGCTGGTCATTTGCGTGGAAAGGCTTAACAGGGCAATATCCGGGTGAATATTCACTCATGCCGTATTACCGCAAAGTGAAAGAATATGGCGATTTTGAAAGCCGCGATTTGTGGGAATATGAACTGAATTTATCTGAGGCGGAAACCCAGTTTTTGGTCAAGCATATTTGGGAAATGCAGAAAGTCACCTTTCCTTATTATTTTGTCAGTGACAATTGCGCATACCGCTTGCTGGGACTGCTGGATACCGTCCGTCCAGAGCTGGACTTGAAGAACCAGTTTAAAGTCGCTGCGGTTCCAATTGAAACCATACGTTCGGTCGAACGGCAGGGGCTGGTTGCAGACACGGTCTACCGTCCAGCCTTGGAAACGCAGCTCTTGGCGCAGGCCCGCCAGCATGGCCGTATTTTGGCGCAAAAGTCGCACCAGCTGGCTTTTACAGCGCCGCAGCATATGCAGGCGCAATTGTCAGCCTATTCAGAAACAGAGCGCGCTAAAATTTTAGAAATGGCGTATGACGATTTATACCTCTATTTAACCTCACGCAAAGTTGAAGGTAAATTTGCCCGGCCGCGGCTGCGCCAGCTTTTGGTGCTGCGCAGTGAAATCCCTGCGGAAAAACAGCGCACCGATGCGCCGCGTCCAAATACGGATCCTGTACAGGGGCATCATGCCAGAAATTTTCAACTCAAAGCCGGTGAAGTGCAGGGGGACAGTTTCGTTGAGTTGGGGCACCGGCAAGCCTATCATGATTTAATGGATCCGCAGGGCGGCTTCCGTACAGGCACACAGCTGATGTTTTGGGATGGCGCAGTGCAATATCGGCAAGATACATTGAAGCTGGAGCATTTTGACTTTCTGTCTGTCAATTCCTATAACCCCATCACGCCGTTTAAGACTCCGCTGTCGTGGGGCTTTAACTTTGGCTGGCAGCAGGAGGCCTTGGGCGCTCACGGCCAGTTCAGTGAAACACAGCAGCATGGCGTAGCCAATTTGAGTGTGCAGGCGGGTTTCAGCAGGGCAAACAGCGGCCGGCGCCATTTATGCTATGCGCAAATGCAAGTGCATTTTCAGGGCAGCAAGGCTCTGGATGACGGCTGGCGCGCCGGGGCTGGACCAGCGCTGGGTTGTCAAAATATCTGGTCAGATAACATCAACAGCTTGGTGCAGGTCGAGCTGCCTTTTTGGCAAGATCAGAACCAATGGAATATCAGGCTGAATAGTCAAATTCAATATGCATTGAATGCGCAAAATGCGCTGCGTTTGGGCTGGGAGTTTCAGCAGCAGCATGGCTTTGATTGGGATAAAGCCAGTTTCGAATTTATTCATTTCTTTTAGTCCATGCCGGATTTCGAATTGCGGAAAAGTGTCCTCCTGAGCGATGGGGAAATCATAGCCCTGTTTAAGAGCGCTCTCCAGTTGTTCAGCTATTCTGTAAAAGCATTCAATCCTGTCTGAAAAAACACTGCTTATTGAGATCAACCGCCTGATTTTTAGCACACTTATCATGCAAATTTATGTAAATATTTAAAATTAAAATACTGTTTTTTATAAAAAGATTGATTGGGTCACACTATTCATATTATGTATAATTTGCGGCACTATTATTTTTTTGATGGCTGGATGTTATAGCCGCTGGGACAAAATGTATGAATACTGAAAGCATTGCAAAGCTTGCAAAACAATGGAAACTCATTTGCGATGATTATTCAGTCGATATTTTAAATGATGCTGTTCAATTCATACAAAGGCACTCTGAAATTTTGGTGGTTGAATTTTATAAAAACATGATGCTGGAAAAAGAGGCTTCGTATTTTCTTTCGGATGATATTGTCCAAAACCGTTTAACCAAGACGCTGAATCAATGGCTGATTGAATCCTTTAATGCGCCGCTGCAGCACAAGTTTGAAGAAGTGGCCGCAAAGCAGCAAATGGTCGGCAAAGTCCATGCGCGGATTGGCATACCGTCTTGGCTGATTATGCGCGGCATTCGGGAAATCGAAAAGAAAATATTCAGCCTGAAGGCTGAATCTCAGTATGCTGAAAATTATACTTTAAGCATGATCAGCTATATTTTTCAGATTCTGGGCTTCAGTTCAGAAATTATGTGCCGTTCCTATGAAGTCAATATTGAAAAGAATAATGACATTAAGCACAGCTACCGTTTATTTTCCGCCATGCAGGATGCCTCTGTGCAAAAAGACAAGCAGCGCAGTTCATTGCTGGATTGGGAAAATGAACTCATGTTTAAGGTATTTTCAGATACACAGCGGTTTACGCATCCTGCACTGTCAAAATCTGAATTTGGCCTCTGGTTTATTCATAAAGCGGCTTACGCTTTCAGTGGTTCAGAGCAGGTGGATGAAATTATCGGCCGGATCCATGAAGTGGATTTACTGAATAATCATGTGCTGGAATGCGGTCGCAAAGAGCAGACTATTGCGCTGATTCAGCAGATGCGCAGTAAAAATAGAGAAATTCAGCATCTAATTGATCAGCTGTTCCAAGTGGCTGAATATATTGATTCAGGCAATGATGCGCTGACACAGCTGCTGAACCGCCGCTATTTAGAGACCATTGTTTCGCGTGAGATTCATTTTTCCCGCAAGAATCATTCGCCGTTGTCACTGCTGGCGATAGATGCGGACTTCTTTAAACGGATTAATGATAAGCATGGCCATGCTGCTGGAGATTTGGCGCTGCAGTTTATTAGCGAAGTGCTTTTCGAATCTGTGCGGGGCAGTGACTATGCCTTCCGCATTGGCGGAGAAGAGTTTTTGCTCTTGCTGGTCGATAGCGATTTGATCCGGGCGCAGGAGATTGCAGAGCGTATCCGTAAACGTGTGCAGGACACGCCCATCCGCTCATCGCTGGGCAGCAGTTTTAATTTTACGGTCAGCATTGGCTGTGCGTTGTATGATGGGCATCCAGATTATCAGCGCTTTTTAGATGCTGCCGATGCCGCGCTGTATGCCGCTAAAAACAAAGGCCGCAATAATGTGTATTTAGCAAAATCGAGTACAGCATAGACATGGCGGAATAGAAAGACCGCAATTTGCGGCTTCTCTTTTCAAATGAATGGGGTGCAATTCAATACATGTTGGGATTTTAAAAAGGGCTTATAGGATTTTGAGCTGCTTTAAACTGCGGATCACCAGCTCTTTACGCAGAGATGCCGGTGTGGATTGATCCATTTCTAGGTTGAGTGAAAAGGCTGTGGTTTTGCCTTGAGCATCTTCAACCCAGCCGGTATACCAGCCGACTTGAGGCTCAACATCCATGCCCCAGCCGCTTTTGGCATAGAGCGCTTTACTGCCGATCTGTTCAATAAACAGCATTTTAACCACTTGCTGCTGTGTGCTTTTGCGAAAGGGCAATTGCAAGTGTGACAGCTGATCGGCAAATTGCACTTCCTGCCTTGGTGTAATTTTAAGCGGGCCCATCAGCCAGAAATTATCGACTTGAGCGCCAATATTACTATTGCCAAATTGAACCCGCTTCACTTCATTTTGCATCAGCTCTAAGCCAATTCTGCGCGCCAATTCCTGATATACCGGCACGGCAGAGGCGGTCATTGCCTGCGCTAAGGTCAAATCTTTTTCCCAAGCCGGAAAGCTGCGTTTTTCCCCATTCCATTTGAATACTTCGTCTGGGGAAGTTTTATTGTGTTCAATGCCAATCAGGGCATTCAGCATTTTAAACGTGGAAGCCGGTATAAATGGCTGATCTGCGCGCTGTATCGCATTGCCATATGCTTGAAGATCATTGCCGCTTTTAATGAGAATCACGCCCTGAACATTGGCTTGATTAAACAAATTGCGGATAGCGGCTGCATCAGTTAAATGGCTGGCATTGGCAGAATGCGCTTGATTGTGTGAAAAAGGGGATGCAGTGCAGGCGCCCAGAAAAATTATGGGGCATAAAATTGCACCGTATTTTGTGAAAGGATTCATTCATTAAACTCTGAAAATTGCTTGAAGCACTATGCCAATAAACATGCAAAATTACAGCGAATTCATGTGATGAATCTGTAACTTAATCCGTTTAAGCCGCGACATTCACATAATATTTTTTGACTGCTTCAACCACTTCAAACGTACCCTCAAAACCAGGCGGAATAATGCCTGCTTCGCCAGGGCCAACTTCAATCATGATATTGGAGTGTTTGTGATGAATGCGCACACGGCCTTCAATTACTGTAAAGAATTCTTGCTTATTTGGCGCAAAAACAATATTCCAAGCGCCCACTTCACATTGCCATATGCCGCAGTCCATATTGGGGTGCTCATATAAGCTGCAGGTATGGCGCTCAGGATTGCCTTTGACCAAGCGGTCTGGCCGAGGGAAATCAACGGTGCGTTCACTTTGAGTTGGCCCTTGGTCCGCAACTAAAATAGCTGACATAGCAGATTCCTTGCTAAATAAATTTAATAAGTGTTTTAAGATGAAATTTAAATGATGCGGCTAAAAAAAGCCCCAACACAGGTTGAGGCTTTAATAAAGGCTAAATTAATAGCTTTCCGGGACCGCGCTTAAAAACTCTCGGCGTTCTTCTTTATTGGTTTTAAAGTCGCCGACAAATGATACTGTTCGGGTTGTAGATTCTTGTTTGCCGACACCGCGCATCATCATGCACATATGGGCGGAATCAATCATCACAGCTACACCGCGGGCGCCAGTCACCTCCGCTACGGCTTCCGCAATCTGCTGCGTCAAGTTTTCCTGAATCTGCAGGCGGCGCGCAAACATTTCTGTGATGCGGGCAAATTTAGAGAGGCCCAAAACATTGCCTTCTGGCAGGTAGGCAATATGCACACGGCCATGAAACGGCAGCAGATGATGTTCGCAGAGTGAATAGAACTCGATATTTTTAACAAGCACCATTTCACGGTTATCAGAAGGGAAGACCGCTTTATTGGTTACTTCTTCCAGAGTTTGACTATAGCCGGACGTTAAATAGGAGAAGGCTTTAGCAGCACGCATAGGGGTATCTTTAAGACCTGGGCGATTAAGGTCTTCACCAACGGCAGTAAGAATGTTAGCGTAGGATTGCTGCATAGACATAAGACGTGTTCACTTACACAGAGAGATTGAACAAGGACGGCATTGTAGCAGAAAACCATTACAATGCCTGCTTTTAAAGGAAAAATCCGATTACTGTTTAAACTGCGGGTTCTTTTCTGCGCGTTTAAGCAAAACCAGAACTGCGCCAGTTCCGCCTTGGTTTTCAGGCGCGCTGACAAAAGCCAGTACATCACGGTGCTGACGCAGCCAGCTGTTGACATGCGTTTTTAAAATGGCTTCGGGGCCTTTGCCATGCACAATTTTAATCACGTTTTGATTATCATCTTTGGCCATTTGGATAATCTGCAGTACAGCTGTGCGGGCATCTTCTACGGTACAGCCATGCAGATCAACGGCTTCAAACCAGCGCAGATTGCCTGCTTTTAAATCTTCAAATACACGGTGCTGCAGCGTAGCAATGCGGTAACTCAGCTTGGCTTGGCTGGCGACAGGATTGAGCATCGCTTGCGTGTCGGATAGCAGGGCTTCATCGGTTTGCGTTGGGCCAACAGCCGAAGCGCGCTTTGCTAAAGTCTGCGCATCCGGTTTTCTTTGGGTGTGCTTAACCGTTTTTGCCATATTTCCTGCATTCATTTTCTGCACGCCCTGCATTTGCTTGCGGAAAAAATCTAATTCTTCCTGTTGTTCCTGTTCAGGTGTTTTTTCTATGGGCGCAACGGGTTCTGGCGCGGGCGCCGGCTTGCTGATTTGTTTTTTAAACGCATTCAGTAAGTTGTATTGTTCTTTAGACAGCGAAGAATCGTGTTTGCTCATAATGGATAAAACAGAAAGGATGCGGATATATTGCTAAATTATAGTCCGAAATGGCCTAGATTTGAACTGAATTGGATTTATATCGTTCAGAATGGAGCGGCAGGGAATCCCTGTGCTTTAGTTCGGTTTTGCTCCTGCAATTTTTTTGACGTTTTCTGGGCATGCCAGCAGTAGGGCAGCTGTTAATCAGGCATATAGCTGAGCAGAATATCCAAGCCTAATTCAAAAATCTGATCCTGATCTGCTACAGTCCAAAAGGCCATTGCACTGTTCAGCAATAGATCATCGGAATTTGGAGGCTGTTTTTGTGCCGCATGATGATAGCCTTTAGCTTCATCCACGCCAGCGCCAATTAAATAATAATTCAGAACTCTTAAAAAATGGCTGGCTTGTTTTGCAGAGAGATTGGTTTGCTGCAGGATCAAAAGAATATGATGCATGAAGTTTTGTCCAATCTCAGAATCTAATGGATGAACTGCTAAAATTAAGAAGATATTGGGGTATTGCTGCGATAGCCTTCTCCATTGATATGCAATATCTTTTAATTGGGCCTTTGCGCCATCAATGCTTTGATTAAATTCAATCTTTAAAATTAAACTGTCGACAATTTCTGCAAAAATCTGCTCTTTATTTTTGACATGATAATAAATGCTCATGGCTTCGCAATTTAATTTTTGCGCAAGCTTACGCAAACTAAAACGGTCAATGCCATGTTCTTCAATTAATGCCATTGCGCTTTCAATAATCGATTCTTTAGTCAATTTGATTTTGTTTTTGGGTTTATTTTCATCTGGATTTGACATCTGTATTTGCACCAAGTAAATTTAACTTACAGTGTAAGGTTAACAAAATAAGAGATAAAAATGAAGTACACATTGCAAAGTTGGAAGCGGGATGGGAAATATTTTGCTTTTAAGAACTATAAAATTTTCTATAGGTTTGCAGCGAAGCAAGATGCGCCAACCATTTTCCTCATTCACGGCTATCCGACCAGTTCATTTGACTGGTCTAAAATATGGGATGAATTATCAGAGCAATATCAAATTCTTGCGATTGACCTCTTGGGATTAGGCTTTTCTGATAAGCCCAACAAGCATGTTTACAGTGTTCAGGATCACGCAGCGCAATGTGTGGCGTTGCTTGAGCATTTAAATTTAAAAAAGGTCCATTTAATTGGCCATGATCTGGGGGCGGGCATCCTTCAGGAATTGCTGCATCGGCAGCAATCGCAGCATTTACCTTTTAACATCCAATCTGCAATTTTTATGAATGGCAGCTTATTCCCAGAGGCCTATCAGCCTCGGTTTATTCAAAAGCTCATGGCGTCTAGCTTTGGCCATTTAATTGGGCTGCTGCTGAATAAGCGTATTTTTTCTAAGAATATGAAACAGATGTTTGATGTGCATCATCCGCCATCAGATGCTGATCTGGCACAATGGTACGAGCAATTAAACTTTAATGACGGCAAAAAGTGTTTGGTTGCACTGAATCGTTCAATTTTTGAAAGGTTTAAGCATCGGGATAGGTTAGTGGTCGCCTTAATGGAGAGTCAAATTCCAATGCTGCTGATTAATGGCCAAAATAATCCGAATTCTGGAACTCAAATGGCAAAACGCTATCGGGAACTTGTGCCGCATCCTCAAGTGGTCGAACTCACAGATTGCGGTCATTGGACGCCATGGGAAAAGCCTGAAATTGTAGCGCGTGAAGTTCTAACTTTTTTGTCTTCAGCATTCATGATTCAGCCTGCTTTTGAAACTGAATAGCCTGAGAACTGGCCTCATTTTTTAAACTCCGGTTCAGGGCCATGCATAGCCCTGAAGCGGATAGGTTTTAAACTGCTTTTGGCGTACCAAACAATTCAGCAAAAGCCTGATCGGGGCGCGGCTGCTTCATAAAGCTTTCACCGACCAAGAACGCATGGATGTCATGTTCCTGCATCATGGCGACATCGGCAGGCGTGGCAATCCCGCTTTCAGTCACCAATAAGCGTGAAGGCGCCAGCAGTTTTTTCAAACGCAGTGAGGTATTTAAATCCACATCAAAGGTTTTTAAATTGCGGTTGTTTACACCCAGCAGGCAGCGCTCAGACAGGCGCAGCGCGCGTTCAAGCTCTTCTTCATCATGCACTTCAACCAAAACATCCAAATGGTGCTCAAAGGCAGTTTTAGACATTTCTTCCAATTGCTGATCTGACAAACACGCCACAATCAGCAAAATGCAGTCGGCATGCAAAGCGCGCGCTTCAATCACGCCGTATGGATCAATCAAAAAGTCTTTGCGCAGGGCGGGCAAGCCGCAATGCGTACGGGCAATCTGAATGTTCTCATCGGCGCCTTGGAAAAAATCCGCATCCGTTAAAACAGATAAACATGCCGCGCCAGCATCTTGATACTGCTGGGCAATTTCTGCAGGGTTAAAGTTTTCGCGGATGATGCCTTTAGACGGCGAGGCTTTTTTAATTTCAGCAATCACCCCGGGGCGCTTGCTGTACAAAGATTGCGCAAAACCCCGTACAGGTGTTGCAGCCTGCGCCAGTTCTTCCACATCTTTATAGCTGCGCTGCTTTAAGCGCGCAGCAAATTCTTCCTGCTTGCGGTCAACAATTTTACCCAAGATGGTATTTGCGATATCAACCATGATTTAAATTTCCTTGACCGGTTAAGCTTCGTATTGTTTTAGCGTTTTGGTAAATTCAGACAGCACATCCATTTTTTCTAAAGCCTGACCGCCATAGATGATGTCATGCGCCAAGGCCACACCTTGCTTATATGAGGTGGTCAGGCCTGATACATAGATGCCCGCTCCAGCATTCAATGCGATCATGCTGGCCGCTTTTTCACCAATCGCTGTTTTCTTTTTGCCCAAGGCGTTTTTAATCAGCGCCAAGCTTTCTGCAGAGCTGTCTACAGATAAGCCGGTTAAGGTCTGAGATTCTATATCCACCGCTTCCGGCTGAATTTCCCATTCGGTAATTTCGCCGTTTTTCAGCTCTGCCACATAAGTAGAAGAGGCAAGGCTGATTTCATCTAAGCCGTCTTTAGAATGCACCACCATGACATGTTCTGCGCCCAGCTGCTTCAAAACTTCTGCTATTGGGCGGCACAGCTCAGTAGAGAAGACACCAATCACAAAACGCTTAACGCCAGCCGGATTCGTAAGCGGGCCGAGTAAGTTGAAAATGCTGCGGAAGCCCAGTTCTTTACGCGGGCCAGCAGCATATTTCATGGCTTTATGATGATTTGGCGCAAATAAGAAGCCGACACCTAAATCACGGATGCAGCGCTCAGTTTGCTGCATATTTAAATCAAGGTTAATACCGGCCTGTTCTAAAAGGTCAGAAGAGCCTGATTTTGAAGACACGCCGCGTCCGCCATGCTTGGCAATATTTGCGCCAGCCGCTGCAATCACAAAAGAAGAAGCTGTAGACACGTTAAATAGGTTTTGACCATCGCCGCCAGTACCGACAATATCCACCAAATGCGGTAAATCGCTGACATCAATTTTAATGGCATACTCACGCATGACACGGGCTGCAGCGGTAATTTCGTCAATGCTTTCGCCTTTTTGACGCAGGCCCATCATCAGTGCGCCAATCTGCGCGTCTGTTGCTTCACCATTCATAATGGTGCGCATCACTTCTTCCATTTGCGGCTGGGTGAGTTCAATATTTTTCGTAATATTATTTAAAGCTTGCTGAATATTCATAATCTTGGATGCGCTCTGTTATGCGTAAATTTCTAAGAAGTTTTTGAAAATCTGATGGCCGTGCTGGCTTAAAATAGATTCAGGGTGAAACTGCACGCCTTCAACCGGCAATGTCTTATGTTTAACCCCCATAATCTCTTCCATGGAGCCATCTTCCTCATTGGTCCAGCAGGTGACTTCCAAGCATTCTGGCAGCGTCGCCTGATCAATCACCAAAGAGTGATAGCGCGTTGCGGAAAATGGAGAAGGCAGATTGCTGAAAATGCCCTTATCGCTGTGATACATGTCAGACAGGCGGCCATGCATGACTTTTTTTGCGCGGATAATGTCACCGCCAAAAGCCTGTCCAATGGCTTGGTGGCCTAAACACACACCCAGCAATGGAATCTTGCCTGCAAAATGCTGAATGGCAGGAATAGAAATACCTGCTTCACTTGGTGAACAAGGGCCTGGGCCAATGACCAAATACTTCGGTTGCCATCGCTCAATATCTTCTAAAGTCACGGCATCATTACGCACTACTTTTACTTCCTGATTTAACTCGCCAAAATACTGGACGATGTTGTAGGTAAAAGAGTCATAGTTGTCGATCATGAGAAGCATATCAAGCGTATCCCTAAGAAATTTATAC
>NZ_JAPEQW010000059.1:0-6106 GCF_026168575.1 Acinetobacter entericus | reverse complement strand
ATTCAAATCATCCAAATTTGGAGTCCAGATTTTGAGTGTGCGCTCAACGGAATTTTCTTCAGATTCTGAATTTTGTTTTTCAGGAATACATGGATTTTCAGAAGCCCCCTCTCTTGTTTTTGTATTAGTTGTTTTTATATTGTTATTGTGTGTCGGTATTTCCGACAAGTTGCTATCTGAATTTCCGACAGCAGTGTCGGTTTTTCCGATAGCAGATTTAGGTTTGGTGTCGGTTTTTCCGCTAGCGGAATTATCGCTATCTATATTTCCGACAGCAACAATATTGTCAGTCAAAGTGTATTTTGATGGTCGATTTTGGAATGAAACTTTCTCTACAATTCCCATCTCGATCAGTAAATCAATGCCCGCTAAAACTGCATCTTTTTTGTAGCCAGTAGCCTCAACAAGCTGCGAAGTGCTGATGTTGTCAGCTGATTTATTCCAGCCGCGAGTCTTGCGAACAATGAACAAGTAGCATGGCAGAGCTGCACCTTTCATTTTGGCCATATAGCCCTTGTCAATCAGGTCGTTAGGCATCATGAATGCGTTAGAGATAAAGTTGCTCAAAACACCACCCCTTTTTCTAGAACTTGCTCAAAATGAAATTTTTGAATTTCAAAAGGTAGCTTTACCCCGATCTCAGTCAATTGTTTGAGCTGAGCTGAGTTGATAATTCCTTTTAATGGAGATTTGCTTATTGACATCCTGATGCGAAACTCATCCATATCGACAGCTTGCTTGCTTAAATTGCAGTAGCTACAAGAACAAACATAATTGTCAAACGCCTCTGAGCCGCCCTTACTTTTCGGTACGAAGTGATCAACGTTCATTGATTTGTGATTTTCAACTTCATTGCCGCAGTAGGCGCACAGCTTTGAACTAGCCAGCCATAGGGCCCGCTTGAACTTAAGGGAAAACCTATACCCATTCGGGGTGATTTTTAGCGCATCTTCAATCTTAAATTTATTTAGGATTTCGTTGTCTCTTGCTTGGTTTGGATGATTCATGCAGCCCCCTTTAGCTTGTAAAAATGGCGCTCCAGCACCGCTACAAAGTTCACTTTTACAGATGCGGCATAAGCATCCACTGGCATGGGTTGAGGTTTGGCTGCTTTGCGCAGCACAGCGCGTCTATGCTCAACCAGTTGAGCTAATTTCGCCGTCATGACACCTCTCCCACCGCAAGCTCTACAGCTGTTAAACGACGCTTAGCGTTAAGCTCAGCAATTGAAGCATTGCGGACAAACTTTTTACTTAAAGTTAGTTTGCCGAAGCGAATCAGCACACAAACCATGTGCTCGTACACCTCAAGCACGTAACAAAGTTCATCAAACGGTTCGAAAGCACCGTTTCGGAACGACTCATCCAAAACCACTGCATCACCGATCAAGAAGTCATCGTTGTTATTGCTTGGTTGCTGTGTTAAATTTGTACTCATATTCAATCCCTCAAAGCGTTGAATTGCTAAAAGCCTGATCTTGTCCATCAGGCTTTTTTAATGCCTTGTTTATGTTGAAAAAGTGTGTAAAATCCCAACAGCTACTTTCACTCAGTAGTAAGCCCTTGACATTAGGATTGGTCATGGGCTTTTTTTTGCTCAGCTGTTGTGTTAAATTCAAATCCATATTCATTGGCTCCAAATGATGAATACCTAAAGCCTGCCTTGAACCGTCAGGCTTTTTCTTTTTCTACACAGGCATGAACCTGTGCATCCAATTTTGCTAAAACCATATGCAGCGCATGAATTACTTTTGACATGTCTGCTGCCTCACCACTTGTGATGCGCCCATCCATCATCATTTCCCGAAATACAGAAGTGATATCGCCACCGCCAATGCCTATCCCCAATACAAGCTCGGTAAGAGCGAGATCACGGCATTCAGGTATTTGCGGCAAATCAATAGCTACTTTTCCGTGCTCGGCATTCAAGCTGTGCAGCGGTCTGTAGTCACCTGTCAACGTCATCAGCTTTGATGTTTCAAGTAGCGTGATGTGATGCGTGTCTGTGTTTGGATTTACTTTGCTGTTTAGGACAGCTGGGCTTTTGATTCCCATACGTGGAGCTAATGCATTCGCACCGCCGGGGAAATCGTGAACCGCGTTATATACAGCGTCTAATATGTTCATTTACAACCCTTTAGAACGTTTATTTAAAACATTGACCGAGTGATAATTGGTTATGCGGTTACACGTTGAAATTCTTTTAAGGATGGGCAGAGGTCCGAAGCCTTGAATTTTCCACCTGTAACTTTCTCGGCTCGAATAGCCACAAGCTCGGACATATTCCAGCGACCAGAAACATATCCGCTAATGTTTGATTGGCTAACATCAAGAGCAGCTGCGGTAAGCTTCTGTCCACCGAAATGCTTAACAAGATCTTTATATAAGGTTTGCATGAGCATTCTCTTATTAAAATATAAGTAACACCTGAATAATATTAGTATTCTAATACTTAGTCAATAAGTATTCTTATTTGAATTATTATTAGTTACCTAATATATTTATTAGAGATAAATGAGGCTTCACCTAAATGCTTAAAGACAGACTTAAAGTTGCAAGAAAAAATGCACGAAAATCCCAATTAGAAGTAGCTGAAGCTATAGGGATTACACAATCTGCATACAGTCAACTGGAAACAGGTCGGGTTGATTCCTCGTCTCACCTACCAGCAATTGCTAAGTTTTTAGGGGTAGATTCGTACTGGCTTCAAACTGGTGAAGGCTCTACCGATACATTAAATACTTTGGAGATGTTGGATCCTGTAATCGCCACAGATGAGCTCAAAGATCAATTTGTTTGGATCGATGTAGTTGAGGCTAATTTTTCATGTGGCACTGGCGAATCAATTGAATTTCATTTCGATGCAATCAATGGAAAAATCCCCTTCCCGCCGTCATTTCTAAAAGATCGAAACGTTACAGAAAAAACTATGAAAATCATCAAAGCCAAGGGTGACAGCATGGCTGATTTCATTAAGGATGGTGACATGGTTGGGATAAATCTGGCTCAGACAGAAGTTATAGATGGTGAGATATATGCTGTCTATTTGGCAGGTGAAGGCATGATAAAGCAAATTTTCAAGGAGGCGGATGGCTCGCTGGTTCTGCATAGTCTTAATGATAAATATCGAGATAAGGTTGTAACAGAAGAAAATGGGAAGAATTTCAAAGTAATGGGTCGTCAGATCTGGCGAGCTGGATAGTTAAAATTTCTAAAAAGAGAATTCAATGATTGCAACACTTAATAAATCTAAAACTGCGCTAACCATTAACCGTCAAGAGTTTAAATTAGCGCTGGGTAAAATCGGTGATGGCATTGATAAACAAATAACCTCGCTTAAAAAAGCCAAACAAAGCTATGACGCTGCGGAAATAGCCCGTGAAGTCATAAGCGAAGCAAATATCTTTGAAGCGATTATTGAGGGCTTTAATGAAGAGGAAGGCACTAATCTGAAGCTGGCTGACATAACCAACATTGAAGTGGCACAGGGGTGGATAGATGAATTTTTAGAAAAGTTTTCTGAGTTATAAAACTGCCAATGTGGCTTTTGGTGTTGAGATAAATAACCGTTGCCGATCAAAGGAATACTTATGAGTGACAAACACGAATTACCTGAACTCCACACATATCGCAATCTATCTAGTGGCGAGAAATTAGCAATTAATCAAATGCTGATTTCCTATGTCTGGGAGGTTGGATGTTTATTTAACGTACACATGAAGAGTGATGTGAAATCATACAACTTGGTAAAACTAACGAGTGTCAATTTTGAAAATGAAGCTACGAGCATATGGGTTCACTTTGAAACAATAACTGGTGAAAGCATTGGCATACCGTTGGATTTTTTATCAAAAATAGAACGCTCAGGACAAGAGGATATTTAAACTCTGTATTTATAAATACAAAACAATAATGGGAGGTGTGATATGCAAAAAATTGAAATCAATTCCCATAGGATTAAGAGTGTCTTTTACCAATGGCACCTCTTGACTGTAGAGCTCAATACAGGTCAACGATTTTTATATCGACTTGTGGCTCAAGAGACTTTCGATGACTTTATGAATGCTGATGACAAAGATAAGTTTTATAAAACTTATATTCAGTTTAATGATGGGTTTAAGCGGATTCAGCTTTTTGGGTGATTAAAAACTGCGAACCCGACGCAGTCCTTTAGAGCAGATCGGGTGGAGAGTATATGTTTGAGTTATTAGTAATTGATATTTCAGGAAACAAGCCTAAATCCCTCTATGCAAGGGAATTTGTAACCCATCCCCGTATTGGGGAGTGGATTGATATAGAAATAGATGGTGAAAGTAATATGTTTGAAGTGGTTAAGATTGCTCATTCAACAAATGGCGGTGATTCTGATTTGTATGTAAGGCTTCTAGGACTAACCTATCAAGTTGTTGGTGATCTTTGCTGTAGAAATGATTAGCAATATTCGCGCAACTCTCATCAAGTTTATGTGGATTAGTAATAATAACACCAATAAATTGATGTCCTGTAATTGATGAGTTTTCATCAATTGCCATCAACTCTCCCTTTTTTGTAATACCAATCATTCTAATGACTCCATCCAACCCACCACCACGGTGGGTTTTCTTTTTAATAAATCCATATATTCCCTGATATTATGAAGCTGAGACTCTGCACCAACATTGATCTCAAACATCCATAAATATCGGAGAAAATATGAAAGCGTTAATTGTTATCAGTGGTGAAAACATATCTGACGAAAAAATGAGCTACTTAGCTGATGAAGATGCATTAGCATCAATTCAAAGAATTGCCCCAAACTCATTTCTTTTTGACCTTACCAAATCCGCGCATGTTTTAGCAGCATTGCAAGGTTATGTAGATAAGATCACCAATACCTACCACATCTTTTACTTCAAGGATGAAGTGGATGTATTTAAGCTTCCCGCAAAGCATTAAAGCTTTCTCTTGTTTTCTTTTGATCTTTAATCATTTCAGAGATCAAGAAATCATAAATCCTGTTTGCTGTGCCTATGATTAGATTAGCATCGGTAAGACCCTGTCTCATTAATCGATCAACCATACTTCTACGCCAGCGAGATAAAAGTATTTCTTCTGGTGTGGCTTTATTAAACAATCCTTTTTCACCAATAAAGTCCATCAATTCATCGGTAGCATTAATCAATATATTGGCATCAGTGATGCCATTAAAGATTAAGTGATTAACCATGTGAGAGCGTGGATCATGATGCAAACTTTCTATTGTTAAGTGATTTGGCTTATCCATCACAATAAACTCCATCCAACCCACCACCACGGTGGGTTTTCTTTTTAAAAAATCCATACTTTCCCTGATATTATGAAGCTGAGACTCTGCACCAACATTGATCTCAAACATCCATAAATACCGGAGAAAATATGAAACCTGAAATTATAGAAGCCCTAGCGTTAGAGCTTACTAAATCAAAACTTGCCAATAAGGACACTACTGCATCTGATTGGGTTAAAGCCTATAAAGAATCACACGCAGAAATTGAAGAAGTGTGTGATGAGGGGCGTGTGTATCACAAACCAGTTGCTGGAGGTTCGCGCGTGTTTTAACAACTAGCCTTAGAAATCACCAGACAACCACTCTTTTGTGAAAATTCTAAAAGAGTGGTTTTTAGCTCATCCATAACCTTCAGTGGGCATTCAATCACTACCGTACCAATGTGATTCCCAAAAATAAGTGTCTGTGCGGCATGTACCTGCTTCTCTATATCTTCAGGCTTCACGCCATTCAGTAATAGTTTTTCAACAAATTGCTTACGCCACTCAAATATTTCATTCGAAAGCTGCATACTCATTTCTATCACCTTTAGTGGGTTTTCTTTTGTCTATTAAAACATAAAAATAAAAATACTAATAAATATATTAGCAAACTTATTGACTACTAATATTAGTATGCTAATATTTACCTCGTAAACAACAAAAAGCCCCGGCAACTTGCGGAAACCGGGGCTGTTTAAAGCGAGGTCATTATGACACAAAAACACGAAATCAAAAACCGCTGGACTGACGAAGTCCTTTTCACTTGCGACGTACCAGAAGGCATGGAATCAGGAATGATTGCGCGTCATGCGGTTGAGACT
>NZ_JAPEQW010000058.1:0-6750 GCF_026168575.1 Acinetobacter entericus | reverse complement strand
TATTGTGGAATAAGCCCTTAACGATAGGTTTGTGCAACAAAGCCATTCTCAGCCTAAAAGACCTATGAGGAAAAGAGAGTCATCTAGTTTAGTTGATTCAATAAATAAAGCTTCAGGCAATAAAAAACCATTAGCAATATTGATTCTGGGAACTGTGGGGACAGGAAAGACAACTTTTTTACAATATACGAGAAGAATATCATCAGCTAGTTTCTTCGAACAAAAAGAAAAACAACCTTATCCCCATTGGATTGAAATAGATTTTCGTACATTTTCCAAGAATGAGAATCCACTAGAATTTATATACGATAAGTTATTTGATTATATAAAGACTGATAAATTTTTTTGTGATTATGATAGGTCTATTAAGTTTGCATATGAAAAAGAAATTAACTCATTAAAATCAGGTCCTCTTTTCCTTCTAGCTAATAGTGATGAAGAATTAAAAAAAAGAATTACTGATCTATTAATATCTGATTATCAAGCTATCAAACCATATGTGGATAAATTGATCGGATATGCTTCAACACTATCTCCCATTTTTTTAATAATAGATAATGTCGATCAATTTGAAGATGATTTTATTCAATCAGAAATTTTTTCTGATTCTATAGCTATTGCAAGTAGGCTTAGTATAAATCTAATTATTGCAATGAGAGAATCTACTTTTATTAATCATAGAAGTTCGCCTACTTTTGATGCATTTGATTTTGACCCATTACATATAGAACCACCAGAAATTCCAGCAGTATTATCTAGAAGATTTTTCCTTACAGGAAAAATATTGGAAGGTAAAAGTGGGGATTTTATTGCACTTAATGGTGCAAACTTTAAAGTAGATGATCTATCTGTATTTATAGATATAGTAAAAGGTTCGGTATTAGGTACTGAAGTTGGTGAAAAAATTGATGTGTTATCTAACCATGATGTGCGTTTAGCATTAAGAATGACTCGAGAATTCCTTGCTAGAGGATATACCGATCCAGCGAAAGCTTTGATTACCCATAAACCGGAGAAGCGATATACTTTACCGAAACAAGAAGCTTTTAGATCAATACTATTAGGCAATCAGTCAGTATATAGCGAAGAATACTCTGTTATTGGTAATCCATTTGATTCGAGATTAAATCGTTCTAATACTGAGTTATTGAGAATTTTCGTATTATCTGCTTTAGTTCGTAAAGGATCATCAAATGGTCAGGGATATATTGAAGGTCAAATAATTAGAGATAGCTTAAAAACTATAGGATTCTCTGAAACTGATACTCTATCAATTCTTAAAGATCTATGTACTTTAAGATTTGCTCATACTAAATCTCATGGAAAAGCTGATATCAATAGTAGTTATTTTGCTAGTCGATTAGGTGGACACATTATAAAAAGTTTAATTGGTGATTTTACTTTTATTGAGAATATTTTAATGGATACATTTATATCCGAAAAAGAGCAGTGGGAACAATTAAAGAGTATTTCATCATCTATTCAAGAAGAGCGGGATATTGTAAGGAAAATTAATCAAAGAATTGAACGTATAAAGATTTTTTATGAATTAATGATAAGTCAATATTCCATTTTATTAAGTGAAGCAACAAAAAGAGGGCTTGACCCTATATGGCTAAGTAATCCATTAATCGAGATGAAAGATACATTATGGAGTAATTGTGATAGAGCATATACTTCTGCTAACAGAATATATGGTGAGAATGCACAAAAATAACTAAGATTCATAAAAAAAGCCCGACATCTTGTCGGGCTTTTTCGTATTTGGTAGCTAGATATGACTCCTGTCGTATCT
Organism: Acinetobacter entericus; assembly: GCF_026168575.1. Classification (NCBI taxonomy): domain Bacteria; kingdom Pseudomonadati; phylum Pseudomonadota; class Gammaproteobacteria; order Moraxellales; family Moraxellaceae; genus Acinetobacter; species Acinetobacter entericus. Next base: position 4,955 of record NZ_JAPEQW010000058.1, on the reverse strand, counting down.
ACGATCCTGATGCTTGAAATGATTAAGTTCAGGAACATCCTGTTCCTGTATAAGTTCATCATAAGGAAAGATGAGAGGGACGCCAATCCGCTAAATCCTTAAAATTTTGTAGGATAAATCATACAAATAACATTTTCTTACACTTATGCTTCCACCATTTGTCAGAAAGGTCAATAAACAATTAGTATTATCAGGTTATGGTATATATATCATTTCTAAAATCTTTGGAGAGCAAAGATGGTTACTGCTGGCAAAGACCTGGAACTGGCTTCTATTTTTGTATTCCATGCGGACATCGCGCTTATTTAGAAATTGGTACAGACCGTTTACCCCCGTATACCAAATGCCTTAGCCATCAATTTAATAACAAGATTCCCTAAACTGCGCACAGTTATCCGCTATTTTGAATCAAGCCCTGTCATTAGATAGGGCTTTTATTTGTGGAAGAAATGTTTTGGATAAGCCAAAAATGGATGCCATGACTCAAACGCATCTCGGCTTAAACGAATGCATTTACGATTCAACGCTCTAAAGACAATAATATAAGCTACCGATAGCACATTAATGTTCTGAATGTCAGGAAAAATTCCCTTTCATGACTAAATTTTATTTAGCTTAGCTATTTCTGAAACACATCATTTCTTACATTTATGACGTCATCATTTGTCAAAATGATCAATAGACAATCATCATAAGAGGGTTATACTGGTTCTACCATTTCTAAAACCTATGGAGAACAAAAATGGTTACTGCAGGCTCTATCCCTGGAACAGGCTTCTATTTTTGTGTTCAGTGCGGCAAACGCACATACTTAGAAATTGGTACAGACCGTTTACCCCCGTGTACCAAATGCCATGGCACTGAATTTAAAAAATAAATTTGCCAAAGCAAAATGTTTAAAACAGATAATCCTGTTTTAAACATAAGCCCCGTCACAAGATGGGGCTTTTTTGTTGGTGAAAAAACTAAAGAATTTACACTAACACTTTGTTATATTGAATATTATTAAAAAATAGATCTTAAAGTGGTATGAAAGACAACTTAGAAGCTGCTTTGACAACAGCTTTTCAACTGGCAAAAAAGAAATGTGATAAGTATGAGAACAAATGTTTCAGCCTGAATATGTCTGATGGAAAAAAACATAATGACCGGAGTAAGGCTTGGATAAAATTCTTAGCAAGAGAGCTTTTGAAAATGACTCAGGCATCCCATCCAGTTACAGCTGAAAATATACTATTTCGAAGTTTTTATCGAAATAATTATAACAAAGTGACAGCTCAAATTTTTAATCTAAACGAATTTCTTTTCGATATTGTAATTGCGCAAATGATTGAAATAAATTCTGCAAGCCATTCAAAAGCAAGAAAACTTCAAGCAATTAAATATGGAAAATGGATCGTAGAGAGTGAATTTCAGATTAATAATTCAAGAGCTTTATTGCTAGATTTGAATAAACTTGCCATCGCTAAAGCTGAAAATAAGCTATTTATTATGAGTCATAGTAATAAAAATACGATGAAAAATTGGGTCATCAAAACAGCCAAAGAGCTTATGGATACAGCAAATGAAAATGTTTATTTGGCTGTTGTTCCGCACCCTCAAGATTGGACAATCAACGATAAAATAGAAGTTGAAAAAATTACCTAAGGAATGAATTGAAGTTTATGTAAGAGCTTCTTGCTAATTTAATCATCATAAATAACGATAAAATAAAAGTCAGACTGCTAGAGGACATCACATGGAAACAATCTTAGGGCTCTGTATTGGCATTGGTTTAAGCGCCGCCTGCGGCTTTCGTGTCTTTGTTCCTTTACTGGTCATGAGCCTTGCTTCAATTATGGGCTGGTTTGAACCCATGAAAGGCTTTGAATGGCTGGCCATGCCATCGGTCTGCATTGCATTAGGCTTTGCGACATTGTGTGAAATTACCGCTTACTATATCCCTTGGGTAGACAATGCCCTAGACACCATTGCGACGCCAGCCGCGATGGCCGCAGGAACACTCACCACGATGGCCGTCAGCAGCGGGGAAATGTCGCAGTTTGCCAGCTGGGCGGCAGCCATCATTGTTGGTGGGGGTACGGCCACGGCAGTGCAAATGAGTACCGTAGCAGTACGCGGTGTTTCCACTGCGGCAACAGGGGGAATTGCTAACCCTTTGGTTTCTACAGGGGAATGGATCAGCGCATTTTTACTGTCTATTTTATCGCTGATTGTCCCAGTGCTGGTGGTAATTGTGGTTTTAATCATAGTGGTGTGGGCCGTACGCTGGGTTAGACGCAAGAAGCAAGAAAGCATCAACCGTTCTACAGTCTAAAGCGCCATTTTAGGCTTAAGTATTTATTTCAACACTGATGACGATTTGAATAAAAACCATGAAACTTAAATTGATGACAGCAATGATTGGCCTTTCTGCTGCCTTGTTTGGTTCGCAAGTTATCTTGGCTGCAACAGAACCACTCACAGCAGAAGACATTCAACTGCAAAAAGATACGACCAAATACAAAGCTTATATTCCGGCAAAATACGTGCTGTTTGAAGCCATTCACGGTGACCTCAATAAAGACGGCATTCAGGATTTAGTCTTAATCGTCAAAGCGACAGACCCAGCGCAATGGGTCAATCATGAATATCGAGGAAAGCTTGACCGCAACCGCCGCGGCATTATTGTGTTGCTTAATGAAAAAGGCGGATATAAAAAATTGATGCAAAACCTCTCGGCGTTTTCTTCGGAAAATGAAGAAGGGGGCGTGTATTATGCGCCTGAATTATGGATAGAAATGAACAAAGGTTTGCTGAATGTTCACTATGGCCATGGGCGTTATGGCTATTGGAATTACAGCTTCAGACTGCACAATCAGGATTTGCGCTTAATTGGCTATGACAGCTCCAGCAATCATGGGCCATATGTCAACAGTCAAACCAGCATCAACTTTTTAACCGCGAAAAAAGTCTTTCGAGAGAACCAAAACGAAGATGTGGAAGCCGATCCGCGCTTTAAGGAAACATGGTCAAAGATAAAAACACAGCCTATTTATCTTTCAAAAATTCAAGATTTTGATGAACTGAGTTTCGAATAATGCCCATTTGTTCAGATAGCTTGGAGTATGCAGAAAGGCAGGTGAAATAAAACAGCAGCAGTGATTGATTTTTACCCAACAAAGGCATAATTTTATTATGGAATTAAAGCCATAATTTTTGTATGGGTTTATTTGTTGCCGAACTTAAAAAAATTAACATGGGGACTGCTGCATGATTAAATTTATTGTCGATGAAAACGCTTTGCCGAATGGCGCACACAAAATTCATAATGCATCGCAGGGCTGTGAAGACCTGCCAAAATTTGATGACCAGATTTTAATTGGCTATTTTGCCGACTTTAAGCTGGCTTATAAGCGGGCCAGAATGAATTGGCCAGCCGAGAAAGTGGAAGGCTGCAGCAAGTGCTGCGAAGAATAGCAATATATTGAACATAGGTAATTTAAATTGGCCTGTGCGGATTAAAAAACAATTCAGGAACGCACAGGCTAATCGGTGCAAGCACCGCTGTTGGCGCAGGGTTTTTCAGGCTTAAATAATCTAAAGCAAAATCATACTGAAGCTGAATCTCCAGAAAATCATCTAGCGCACAGCCGGCAGGCCCGTGCAATGCTTGAAGGCTGTAAGAAAAAACAGCAGTCCCGGCATAAAAAGATTAAAATGACAGCAAGGATCTTCAGCGGAGAATTGCCATGAATATCACACAGCTCTGTGACTTTCTGCTGTATTGCATGCTGTTCAATTACATTATCTTAATGATTTGGTTTATCGTATTTATTTTTGCCAAAGACTGGATGAAACAAGTGCATGGGCAATGGTTTGAACTCAGCGATAGTCAATTTGACGCAATTCATTACGGCGGCATGGCGGTGTATAAAATCGGCATTTTATTGTTGAATCTTGCGCCGTATATCGCATTAAAGTGGATGCAGTAAGGTGAAATTTATCCTCATCGGGTTTAAGCAGGGAATGGAATGAACGGGAAAACAGAATACCGTACGTGCTTGGTGTGCAAAAAGAATGATCTGTCAAAAAAACTGATTCCGATGGGAACGGTGCGGAAAGTCATTACTGAAGAAATTGCCAAAGATTATCCGGATTGGACCGTGCAGGACTATATTTGCCAGGCCGATTTGACCAAGTACCGCATGCAGTATGTGCAGTCTATCTTGACTTCGGAAGAGGGCGAGGTCTCCAATTTAGAATATGAAGTCATTCACAGCATGCAGCAGCATGACCTGATCAGTAAAAATGTTGAAAATAAGCTGGATCAGCGCTGGAGCTTTGGAGAGCGGCTGGCAGATAAAATAGCCACTTTTGGCGGCAGCTGGGCATTTTTAATGTGCTTCGGCGCTTTTTTGGTGCTGTGGATTTTGGTGAATACGGTCGCCATGGTCAATCATCCCGCAGATCCCTATCCTTTTATTTTGCTGAATTTAATACTGTCTTGTCTGGCGGCGATACAGGCGCCCATCATTATGATGAGTCAAAACCGTCAGGAAGCCAAAGACAGGATGCGTTCCGAAAATGATTATCAGGTCAATTTAAAGGCTGAGCTGGAAATCCGCAACCTGCATGAAAAAATTGACCATCTGCTGATGCACCAATGGGACAGGCTGGCCAAAATTCAGGAAATTCAGCTGGATTTGCTGTCAGAAATGAGCAAAAAGAAAGAGTAGCGGCAAGAAGGATGCAAGCTGAGGCTGATCATTTGAAAAAAATTCCTGATAAATGGCCCTCGTGCGCAATAAAAGTCTGAAAAAAATAGCCAAAAGGGAAAAAATACTTTGAATTGTACCGGCTGCGGAAAAAAATCCTAAAATTGATGAAAATTGCCGAATCTTCGGAAATTAATCCCTGACCGCATTGGCTACTATAGATCTCAAGGGTGTGACAGAGATCGAAAAGAGCAGCAT
>NZ_JAPEQW010000057.1:2824-6879 GCF_026168575.1 Acinetobacter entericus | reverse complement strand
TTTTTATTGGTGAGAATATAGACACTTTAAATGGGTTCTAACAATCTCGTTTCGCATAACAGCCATTATGTTAAATAATTAAGGATAAAAGCTTTATTACTAAATAGAACAGTTGCTTAAAGCAGTATAGAGTTAAGTTTGCATTTTAATATCAAGTTGTCTTTCAGCACCGATAATCACCATACGAATCCCATTTTCAAAAATGTCATCCGCATTCATATTTTGTAAGGTATTCACTCCTTGGAGCATGAGTGGATATATAGTTGGATCGGCTTCGAATGGTGGGTCTGATCTTATTTCTTCTTGCTGCTCCTCAAGGACCCACCCAACAATAAACCTTCCTAATGTCATAAGTAATGCAACTGCTTCAACAGGAGAAAACCCAGCATGAGATAACAGCGCAACTTGGGCCTCAATCGTGTTGAAATGTCCTTGACTGGGGCTAGTTCTTGCATGTAGACGAGCACCATCACGGTAAGCTAGTAGTGCTCGACGAAAGCTTACAGAATTAGCGAGCAACCAATCTTGCCATGTCATCCCATCGATGGGTAAAGAAACTAAATGGTGTTCATTTATAATGGTTTCCGCCATTGCTTCCATTAACAAGGATTTATTCTTGAAATGCCAATATAGAGTTGGAGATTTAATACCCAATCGTTGAGCTAGCTTGCGTGTGGTTATTGAATCTATGCCTTCTTCATTCAACATATCCAATGCGGTACGCAGGACTATTTCACGTGTCAGACGTTGAGGTGCAATATCTTTTTTACTCATAAATCTATCACTGATAGGGAGTGTGTGAGAGAATATTAATTCTATCATTGCTAGAGAAGGCATTTGTGAAGAAATCATTGAGCGTGATTTTAATCACTATATTTCTGGATGCTGTTGGGATTGGTTTAATTATGCCGATCTTGCCTGAATTATTACGGTCATTGGCTGGAGCTGAAGCAGGCGGTGTTCACTATGGTGCTTTATTAGCTGTGTATGCTCTGATGCAGTTCATTTTTGCACCTATCCTTGGAGCGTTGAGTGACCGATTTGGACGTCGACCTGTATTAATTATTTCAATTGCTGGTGCAACGGCTGATTATCTCCTAATGGCTGCTGCTCCTTCTCTATTGTGGCTATATATTGGTCGTATTTTTGCGGGAATTACAGGTGCCAACATGGCTGTTGCAACAGCTTATGTTTCAGATATTACTCCAGCCCATGAGCGTGCAAAAAGGTTTGGTCTCCTTGGAGCTGTCTTTGGTATTGGGTTTATAGCGGGTCCGGTAATAGGTGGAGTTTTGGGTGAATGGAACTTACATGCACCGTTCTTTGCTGCTGCTTTTATGAATGGGATTAATTTAATAATGACAGCAGTCTTATTAAAAGAATCAAAACACAGCAATAAAATGACTGAGAAGGTTCAGGAGCAATCAATATTAAAGAAATTATCCTATTTGATCACTCAACCTAATATGGCTCCATTGCTTGGTATCTTTTTAATTATCACATTGGTTTCACAAGTCCCCGCAACTTTATGGGTTATCTATGGGCAGGATCGTTATGGCTGGAGTATATTTATTGCAGGTGTTTCCCTTGCTAGTTATGGAATATGCCATTCTATTGCACAGGCTTTTGCTATCGCCCCTATGGTAAAGAGGTTTGGAGAGAAAAATACGTTGTTATGTGGAATAGCTTGCGATGCAATTGGTTTACTTCTTTTATCTATTGCTGTTGAAGAATGGGTGCCTTTTGCGTTGTTACCATTGTTTGCCCTTGGTGGAGTAGCCGTTCCTGCTTTGCAAGCAATGATGTCCAGAGGTATTAGTGATGAAAGACAAGGTGAATTACAAGGGCTATTAAGCAGTTTTAATAGTCTGGGGGCTATAATTGGTCCTGTATTAGTTACTAGCCTCTATTTTATGACTCAGGCATCAGCTCCTGGAATGGTATGGGCATTAGCTGCAATACTTTATGTAATCACCCTACCCTTATTGCTTAAGTATCGCCTGAATAAATATTCTGGAGTTCCATAAAATATTTAATTTATTGGTTTAAAAACTAATGGATTCTATAGTTTATCTAAAATTAACATAATACACCTTATACGAAATGCGTTATAATTATCTATAGAAATCAATGCTGTAGTTTCTAGTTGATAGCCCAATCACACCCGATTGGGCTTTTTTTATGACTTTTCACGTTCCACGCTTATTCTTTGACCAATGTTCCACACTTTTGATTAGCTCAATTGAATAATCAGGATGCCTGGTCTTTTTCTTTTTGGCGTTCATCCAGCTCTTTCTTCAGCGCCTTTTTATCCTGGTACGATGCAATCAGCATGATCGGGATCAGCAGCGGAGCCACAATAATTCCCAGGGCAATGTCTTTCAGTTTCGGCATGATCTCTCTCCCTTGATTGCTCAGTCATGATCAAACACAGCATTCAGCACACGGCCAAATAAGCCACGCTTTTTAGGTTGTGGCACTGCCACATTTTGCAACGTGGCATGCTGTAGCGTTTGGCTGTGGTGTGCTGTAGTTTCTTGCTGTGGCATTGCCACGTTTTCTACAATATTTAATTCATTATTCTTTTTATTATCATTGTCTTGTTGTGTTGTCGCATGCTGTGGCATATCGGTGTCGCATGCCGTAGCATCTTGTTGTGGCGCTGCCGTGGTGGGTGCAACAGTTTTTAACTCAATAAGCGTCTGCATACGGTCGATTTGCTGCATTAAACGCTGTTCACGTTCTTGGTATTTTTTAACTTCGTTTTCTAAATGAATAATGAGTTTTTTTGTAGATTCATCGCTATCTGATTTAAATGATTCAATTTGTTGAGATATTTGCTCAGGCTCCCCAAAGCATCTAATCACTTCCGAAAGGTCAAATTGACCATCACTAGAGCGTGATAAACGCCCATTACGTACAGCTCTGTAAATGGTTGACCTATCAATATGAAATTTTTTAGATACTTCACTTAGCGATAACTTAGCCATTTACTATGTCCTTTTTATTTGATGGCATATATCCCACTTTTTTTAGGTATGGGGCTAGTTCTTTGATTTTTTCAGAGTCTTGTAGCATCTCAGCAATACGAACAGCAAATTGAGGATAGCTTTCGGTTCCTTGTGAATAGCGACCCATTTCAGGGAGTTCTGAAAGTTTGTTTGCAAACATATGCCGTTGAGCATCGGTCATCTTTGAAAAAAGGTCTAAGGTATTCGGATCTCTTTCTATTGATGGATTATCCTTTTTCTTCTGTTTAAACGTAAAAGAAAAACCTGAAATTGATCGACCTTTTTTATGCTGTTCATATTTTACAGTGATATCCGTATGCTCATTTATTTGTTTAATAGCAAGCTCAAGTACACTAGTTTTAAAGCGCTCCATACGCTTGTACTCTGTATCGAGCACACCAATTCTTTGACGGAAATCACTTAGCTCTATAACTGGAGTAGAACCGGTACTTCTCCAAGCAATTAATAGTTCATATAAGCGGACAGCATAAGCACTACTGAGATTACTAACTTGCTGTAATTCGTATTTAGTAAAATGCTCTTCTAAACGTGTAATTAATGGAACTATGGCTGGGGCAAAGATAAGCTTAACCACTGCTTCATTATCTACATATCCAATTTCACTAACCCAACGAGATCTATAGTTCTCAATATTCCCTCTTTCATTTATTTTTTGATAACTAAATTGTCTAGCAAATAAATCATTACAGGCATCTTTTAATGCTTGATAGGCAGTATTGCGATGTACACCAAATTGATTGATATAGCCTTCGGCATGTACTTCTAGGGGATCATTAGCATTAATCCCTTTCCCACTTTCCCTTGCTTCAACAATAGCCAATAAAATTAAACGTTGTTCTACTAAATCCAAGTTATAGCTTGCATTGATTAAGGCATTGTCTTTTACCACTAACTCTCTCATGAAGCACCAGTATTAATTATTATGCTATGACACAATAATTAATTTTAGTGCTATAAGCAAGGTAAACGGTGTCATATTGCAAGGTAAACGGTGTCATATTGCAAGGTAAACGGTGTCATATT
>NZ_JAPEQW010000057.1:0-2794 GCF_026168575.1 Acinetobacter entericus | reverse complement strand
TGCAAGGTAAACGGTGTCATATTGCAAGGTAAACGGTGTCATATTGCAAGGTAAACGGTGTCATATAAACCTTAAAAGCATTGTCAACAAAGGCTTTCAGCATATCTAAAAGCATTTAAAAACTTAAAAAATAATTAAAAGCCCAGGCAAAGAAAAATTGCCCTTGGTTTTCGCTTCACTTCGTTCGCTCAAACTCTATTGAATCTCGCTTTCGCTCGATTCGTCGGGGCAATTTTTGGTTCATATTTTCGTGACTTTTAGAAAAAGCAAAAGCAAGATCAAAAGCAACTCGGAATTCGCTTCGCTCATCAGCTTTTTTTCTCGCTTCGCTCGATTTAGGAAGCAAACTTGGAAAGTTCGCACCCATTCGGGATGCTCTGTAAAGCAGGTGATTGATGGATAGGGAGCTTGTAATCAGGGAAAAGGCAGGCGAAAAATTTAGATATCTTCTGTTCGCTCGTAGACACTCGCTCTGTTTATCGCCTCATGCCACGAGATTTCATTTTAGGAGCTTGTTGTTGTGCTTTGAGCTGTTGTTCTTGTCTAAGTTTCATTTGTTGTTCTGCTTTGATCTTATCCACACCGTTTTTAATAGCTCGGTAGGATTGGTAGAGGTTCTGATATTCCTCGGCTTTGGCTGGATGCTCTTTTTGGTACTGTGTCCAGGCATGTGCTTTGAATTTTTCGTTTTCCAATAAATCCTTCACACCATTTTTTTTCTGGTATTCATGTCTATCTTTCAGTTGTTTGTGTTCCTGGTAAATCGCATCACGTTGTGCCTCCCAAGCTTTTTTTCCAAACAGCAAGGGCTTGTTCTGACCTAACTCGTTGTGTTGATCCACCAGGCTTTGCAATTTGTCATGACTTTGTTTGAGTCTGCTTTTCACGATGTCTTGGGCGAGCTGCTGATTGAAGTCATTTTTGTGCTTTTGTTGTTTTCTCAGGATACCTTCGACTTTCTCAAGATTGTGTTGCATAAAATCTAGGTCTAAATTCGCCTCTTTTGCGCTGATTTCGCCTTTGAGTAGTTTGCTTAGGTTTTCTCTCTGTATATATTGAAATTGCTCTTCTGCGCTTAATGGTGGCGTTTTAGCGCTATTTTGGATATGCATCTGCTGTTCTGTTTTTAGTTTTTTGAGTGTGATCTCATTTTCAGCAATCAGTAGATCCATATTTTTGCCGTATTGCAGCTGAGCCTGATTTCTTTCTTTGATTTCATCGTTGGTTCGGCTGATTTCGGTTTCGATGCCTCTTCTGCGTAGTTCGGTGACTTTTGGTCCTTCGTGCAGGGTCGCTTCCAAGCCATTCTCCTGGTCTTTGTAGCTGCGGTGGTCAACCCTTGCTGTGGATCCGGCCATGTCGAGGTGCATATTGCAGATATCTGCAAAGTGTTCGCGCCAGTGCTCGATTTCTCCACTGTGTTTCTGATCGAGTTCCCGGGTTTTTTCTGTAAAACCTTCTGGCGTGAGTTTACGTGTGCTCATCAGGATATGGGCGTGGTAATTGCGCTCATCACTGCCGGATCCGGTATGTGGTGCATGGATGCAGGCATCGACGGCTATTTGGTGTCTTTCCACGATGCTGGCACATAATTCTTCGAGCATGGCCAGACGTTGTTCCTGGTTTAATTCACTTGGAAAGGCAATTTCAAATTCCCTGGCTACAGTCGAGTTTTTTCGGGTTTCCCGTTGTTCGACTTCGTTCCAAAGTTTTTCCCGATTTTTTAAATGCTGTGGTGCGCCTTCGGGTAAGTAAATCTCTTTGTATTCCACCCCAGTTTTTCGGCTGTAATCATGTTCTCGGCCTTCACGTTCACAATAGATCTTTTCACCTGACCGATAGGCAATCGCAGCAGTGGCGGAACGCCCTGCTGATCGTGCTACGGTTTTGACTGAAAAGTGGTAAATCGCCATGCCTGTTTTTCGCTTTTAAATTTTCACGTAGTGAAATACAACCGTGGATACGGTTGTTGGGGTATTGGGGTTCCCCCAATCGGACTTGCAAACGAAGTTTGCATAAGTGCGCTCTTCGAGGAAAACATTACTATACATATAGCACCTTGAATGCAGATTCAAGTGCGCTTATGTTAGGAATGGTTTCCTAGGATGATGGTATTGAATGAATGAGCGTTACTGAAACACTAGACAGCAAAATTAAAGCCCAGGAAGAGAAGCTGAAACAGCTCAAGGCTCAAAGACAGGCAGCACTGGCAAGAGAACGTGCTAAAGAGAAAGAACAGGCTCGTAAAGATGATACAAGACGTAAGATTTTAATCGGATCTTGCATGCTAAAAATTACCGAAGAAGATGAACAAGCCAGAGCTAAATTAATTGCTCAGATGGATCGATATTTGATAGATTCTAGAGATAGAGCTTTATTCGATTTAAAGTAACAAACTGCTAATTGAAAGCAAAATTTATATGTTAATTTCTAGTGTATAGACACGGGGAGATATATGAAAATAAATTTTACCATTTGGCATTTGATTATGGCGGTAATAGTAGCTCTTCTTGTAGCGGCTTTCTTTGAAATTGCTGAAAATATAATTTTGAGATCAGCCAATATTTTTCTTCCTGAGCATATATCCCAATGGATGGCCATAGCTACTGGAGTAACATGCGGTATTGTTGGTTATAAAGAGGCTTTTAAACAACAGTTGGAAAAAGTGTGCAGAGAAAATTTTCTAGCTTATAGAATCAATTTCTATACTTTTTTATCAAGATTTAAAGAAAATTACTGATTCCATTCTGATGTTATTCACCAATTAAAATGTCTATGCGATAAACCATTTAAA
>NZ_JAPEQW010000056.1:0-6976 GCF_026168575.1 Acinetobacter entericus | reverse complement strand
GCGTGATTAATTGAGCCTACAGGCTCTTTTTTTTGCCTATCTTGCATGACGTAGCATGACAAAGGTGAGTTTATGGCAGCACTAAAAGAGCCTGTAAAAATGTTTATAGTTCAGTCTCTTGCTTGCTTTGATACACCCCAACAGGTAGCAGATGCTGTCATGCAAAGATATGGCATTGAAATTGATCGCAGGCAATGTGAGAACTATGACCCGACAAAGTTTGCTGGGCGCAACCTGAGCAAGAAATTAAAAGACTTATTTAAAAGTACTCGTGACGATTTCCGGAAGAATATTGAAGACATTGCGATTGCAAACAAAGCCTTTCGGCTCATGGAGCTTCAGAAAATGTATGAAGATTCAGGCCGTAATAAGCGGGCAAAGCAGAATTTACTGAAGCAAGCATTTCAAGAAACAGATGGCCGTGTGACTAAGCAGGAAATCACAGGCAAAGGCGGCAAGCCAATTGAAACAGTAACTACCAATGTTCCAACGGAAAGCTACCTTGCAGCAAGGGAGCAGGCTTTAAATGATTACTGATCCAGCACGTGAGCTTGCGATTCGTATTGAGGCTCAAGAGGACTTGTATTTCTTTTCTCGATACATGTTCAAAGAACGCCGCAAGTACAAATGGATGCATAACTGGCATCATCGGGTTGTTTGTGATGCTTTAATGAAAGTATTTCGTGGTGAAACTAAGCGTTTAATCATCAATATTCCGCCACGTTATTCCAAGACTGAATTGGCTGTGATTAATTTCATGGCTTGGTGCTTTGGCAAGGTTCCTGATTGTGAATTTATTCATATCAGCTACTCTGCGACCTTGGCAGCCAATAATGCATTCCAAACGCGCAACTTGGTGCAGGAAACTGCATATAAGCGCGTATTTCCTGAGTTTCAGTTGCGCGATGACAGCAAGGCTAAGGATGATTGGCGTACCCAAGCGGGCGGTGTCTGCTACGCACAAGGTACAGGCGGAACAATTACCGGCTTTGGCGCTGGCAAGATCCGAAAGGAATTTGGTGGGGCCATCATTATCGATGACCCACACAAGGCTAGTGAAGCAAGCTCGGATACGATCCGCGGTAATGTCATCGAGTGGTTTCAAAACACACTTGAGTCCCGTACAAACTCACCAGATACGCCGATCATTGTGATTATGCAGCGTTTGCATGAAGAGGATCTGGCAGGGTGGCTTTTAGGCGGCGGCAATGGTGAAGAATGGGAACACCTTTGCTTGCCGGCTATTCAAGATGACGGCACAGCACTATGGCCCGCAAAGCATTCAATTGAGCGCCTTAAGGTTATGGAGGATGCTGCGCCGTATGTGTTTTCTGGGCAATATCGTCAATTACCATCCCCGCCAGCTGGCGGTTTTTTTAAGCCTGATCGAATTGAAATAGTTGATGCGCTACCAGCGGAATTTATGAAAGAGGTCCGCGCTTGGGACTTAGCGGCATCTGAAAACGAAGGTGACTGGACTGCAGGCCCGAGAATGCTAAAGACCAAAGAAAACATCATTTACATTGTGGATATGGTGCGCGGCCGATGGGGCCCTGACGGTGTTGAAAACACAATTAAGCAAACGGCTCAAATGGATGGAAAGTCAGTGATGATTCGGCTGCCGCAAGATCCTGGTCAAGCGGGCAAGTCCCAAGCCAAAAACTTTATCACCATGCTTTCTGGCTTTAGTGTTAAAGCTGAGACGGTATCAGGCGACAAGATTACTCGTGCTCAGCCCTTTGCAGCTCAGGTCAACATAGGCAACGTGAAGATGCTGCGCGGTGAATGGAATAAGCCGCTGATTGATGAGCTGCGCAACTTCCCAAACGGCAAAAATGATGACCAAGTGGACGGCTGCAGTGATGGCTTTAATGAGCTGAATGAAGCGCGTATCGGTAAAAAACCTGCAGGTGCTGGCACTCGAACATATCAATAGGAAAAATTATGGCAAAGTCTAAAAAAGACAAAGCGTCAAAGAAGGCTTTGTCTAAGGGCGGTTTATTCACGCAAGAGGCGGTTTCAAACTTCTTCGCGCATTTTGGCCGGCAGCCGGATAATGATGAAGTGTTGCGCAAAGCGGGTATCACCCGTCATCGACTGCGGGTATTGCTGGATGATGATGAAATTGCACAGGCAGTTGAGACACGTATTGATGCGCTTTTAGGTACGCCGTATCGAATTGAACCGAGCGATACGCCTGAAGCTGAATTTCTAAAGCTTATTATGGATGAATGGTATTTTGAAATTTCCTCTGGAGCACTTAACGCGCTTTTCTTTGGCTATTCAGTTCAAGAAGCTGTATATGAACTTAAGCCTGAGGGATACATCGGACTGCAGTGGATTGGTGAAAAGCCAATGCAATGGTTTGAGCCTAAGAATGATGGACGGCTCATTTTGCGTAAGGAAGGATCTAGCCAAGAGCATGTCGTTGATCAAATTTTTAAATTTTTCCTCACGCGCCGTAAAGCGACCTATGAACAGCCTTATGGCAAAGCATTATTGGCCACACTGTATTGGATGTTTTTCTTTAAGCAGAATGGTTTTAAGTTCTGGGCAAAGTTTTTAGAGCGCTTCGGAACACCCATTCTTTTGGGTAAATGCAAAGACACTGAAACTGCAGATATGAATGAGGCGCTTTTGAACGCTCATGCACAAAGTGTTTTGTCTATTGATGCGGAAGATGATGTTTCGCTGTTGTCTACTTCAGGCTCGAATGGAACAGCAGGCTCAGCTTTTGAAACTTTCAATCGAACAATCGCCCAGCAAATTCAGAAGATTATTTTAGGTCAAACATTAACAAGTGGCACCGATGGGAAAGGAAGCTATGCTCTTGGCCAAGTCCATGAGAATGTCCGTGCGGACAAACTCAAATCAGATATGCGTTTAGTCACTCCAACATTGCAAGCAGTGGTTGATGCGCTATGCGAGTTAAATAATTGGGCCGAACATACAATCGTATTGGGCGAAGAAGCCAAGGTGCTAAATACTGAGCAGGCTGAACGCGATACACGATTGAAAAATGCCGGTGCAAACTTCTCAGATGCATACTTTATTCGTGAATATGGACTGCAGGAAGGCGATTTAAAACCAGCTGAACAGGGCATGTTTTCTAATGCTCAATTATCAGCAATTCCACGTAAGGCATTTTCATTTGCAGCTGGTACGAAGAAACTTTCTGCAGATCAGCAAGAGGTTGAGGGATTAACGGATGGCCAAGATGATCTGCAGTTATTGACTAATGAGCAGATTAGACAATTAGCAGCTGATTCTGAGACTCCAGAGGCCTTGCTGTTCAATTTGTCGCGATTAATACCAGGTGCGACGCAATCGCAATTTACTGCAAATTTAGACCAAGCTTTATTTGCTGCGGATGTATTGGGGTATGCGACAGCAGCCAAGGGGAAATAGATGCAACCGGTCACGTTCCTTGAGGCGCTGCAGTATGCGCATGATAAAAAAATTGTGCTGCCTGATGAGTTTTATTCAATGGATCTTAAGACCCGGCAGATGGCGACCACGGTTAGCTTTTTGTCGAGTCTTGAGCAAGTTGAGTCAGTGATTAAGTCGCTGAATAAAACTTTGGCCAAAGGTGGGACGTTTAACGACTTTCAGAAGCTCGTTGCTGAATCTGAAATCATGCTGCCAAAGCATTACCTAGACAATGTCTTTCGCACCAATATCCAAAGTGCATATGGTCATGGTCGTTGGCAGCAACAGCAACGAAATAAAGATAAACGTCAGTACCTGATGTATTCGGCTATCGATGATAGTCGCGTACGTCCTGCACACTTGGCATTGAATCGCATTGTATTGCCGATAGATCATCCATTTTGGCTAACACATTACCCACCGTTGGGCTTTCGTTGCCGTTGTACTGTTATCGCACTCACAGAGAAACAAGCGCTTAAATACGGCATTACACCAGATGACAAGTTGCCCGAAGTTGCAGAGGCTTTGGACTGGAGTTCTCATCCGCTGCAGTTTGGTGATCTGGAAGCATTGGTTGATAAAAAGATCAATGTTTCAGTGCTTGATAAGGTATATCTCCTTGAGCAAAAAGAAGTGATTAAAGCTGAATGGACAGCATCGAAAAAGTTGGCCAGTTTATTCGCGCCGATCAGTGATTCCAGCCGAGATTTATTTGAAACAGTGGCCAATACGGTTATCCCGCTTGATCCATCAATCAGACCAAGCGCAATTAAAACATTGCTGGATTATGTACAGGGTAATGATTCTGCTCTTACAAGTTATTTGAAGCAGCCATCAATTAGCTTGGCTGAGGATGTGCTTAAGCGCTGGGTCAAAGATGATATGGCAAAGATTCACGCCGTATCAGCTAATACTGCAGAAGTGATTTCGGGATCAACCACGCTGGCCTTTGCGGCTTCGCTTGAAGTGGGTAAGGTGGTGGCTCTCGATGCGCCGATGCTTTTAGCAGGTCAATCAAACCTCATGATTCAGATTGAGAATGCTAAAGGTCTAAGCATTGATCTTGAAAAGCTCAATGCAGAGCAAGGTGTGTTGTTACTGATGGGAATCTCTTTTGAAGTTGTTTCGATGGAGATGGTTAATGGACAAATGGTTTACACATTAAGGGCTTTGAAAAACTAGCCGATATTACACAACAAACCGCAAGACGCCGTGGACTTTAATAAGTTCATGGCGTTTTGCATTATACAAATAGCAAAAAGCCAAGAACTCGCAATTCTTGGCTTTTTTGTTTCCCACAGATTTAAACGGAATAAGTGAGAACATTGAGTAAAGATAACAAATTTTCATTTAGGTTTCTAGGAGTGACAATGGAAGCAATGAATTTAAAGCCAGAAAGTTTTATCAAGATATTTTGGCATATTGCATTAATTATTGGATTTATCATGTTTGTTAAGTTCTTGATTCGTGTGGCAAGTTTTTATATGGGATTGGCTTGATAGTTTGTGGTTAAATTGGCAATATTTGCTTTAAATCACAATATGTTGAAAGAATAATGAGCTTACCGAACGAACATGAAGAATTTTTAGTTGAAATGGGGATTGATCCAGAACGTTTTAAAAAGTTAGGTAGAAATGCCCAAGTTCTTTTTGAAATTGCTCAAGACTATGAAATTCACAAAAATGATCTCTTAGATGAAGCAAGTTATGTTGCGAATAAGCTTCAACGCTGTGAAGGTGTACATACAGTACGATCACGTATCAAAGATACAAGCCATGTGATTGAAAAAATTATTCGAAAATGGGAAGGTGAAAAAGTTGCTGAGAAGTACGATACGATTTCGAAAGATACTTATAAAAGTATCATCTCAGATTTAATAGGTGTGCGAGCAATTTACTTATTTAAAAAGGATTGGGAGATTGTTCATAACCACATTTTATCTAAATGGGAACAACAGGAGCCTGTGGTTATTTATTACCGTAATGGTGATGATTTAACCAAATATGAAAATTATAAAGATTGTTCGGCTGAAGAGCATGATAAAGGTTATCGTTCAATTCATTACATTATTCCAGCTACCAAAATTGATGGACAGCAAGTGAAATGCGAAATCCAAACAAGAACAATTTTTGAGGAAGGTTGGAGTGAAATAGATCATAAAGTTCGCTATCCAAGTTTTTCTGAAGATCCGTATCTACAAGAATTTTTAGATATTTTTAACCGTATTTCAGGTAGTGCGGATGAAATGGGAAGTTTCGTCAATTCATTGCGTGAATTAATTAAATTAAATGTATTTCTCGAAGAAAGCAAAAAATTAACAGTTCAAATTCACGAGAATGAAATTCGTAAGTATGAAGAGAAAATAGAGAAATTATTTAAAGAAAAAGCAAAATTACAAGATATTGAAGCAGCGTATAATTCTTTAAAAAATGCGAAGGCACAAAAAGATCAGATTGAACAAGGGGTTGCTGCATTCCAAAAATCAAGTTCTCAAGTGCCGAGTATTAACAAAGCTAAGCTATTCTCATCAGCTTTAGGCTTAGATTTAGAGAATAAAGAGGTTATGGCTTCATCTGGGGTAATGGAAAGTTATCGCAAAGCAATAGAGTCAGCTTTAGACTTAGATATAGAAACTCGGAAGATTATTGAGACTGCCTTGGGATTAAATACTCATAAAATTGTGAAAGCTGCCTTTGGGCCAAATTCTCAGCAAGAATTAGGATCTGTCTTGGGAATAAGTACCAAGAAAGCGATGGAAGCTACATTAGGGGTAGATGCTCGCAAAGAAATGGCAGCATCACTAGGTTTAAAGAGTATTGTTGATCAACATAAACAAACTGACGATGATAATGATGATTGATTCCCAAAAAGCACCCTCGCGTGCTTTTGTATTCTTTAAAGAATAACTCTACTTATATTCCTTATGCTTTTACGCATAGACAACTATAAAAATATGCGTAAAAGCATAAGTTTGGCTATAATTTCCGATAATTTATAGCTTTTCTATAGTATTCCTATAGTTTTTCTATAATTCCATTTATATTTTTTGGGATAGAGAATTCAAAGTGAGTAGAGTAGAACAGATTGGTTCTCGTTTGTATGGTTCATCTTGGCAAGCTCAGATTGCCAACGAACTAAAAAATGAAGATGGAGAAGGTATCGCACGCCAAACAGTTCAAAGCTGGCATAAAAGAGATACACTTCCTCAGTGGGCAATTGACCAATTAATTGAAATTGCAAAGCAACGTGAATCAGAAGTAATGCAAGCAATTAAATTACTAGCGGAAATAAAAGAGCAGTAAATTGCTCTATTGATTATGCAGTCATTTGACTGCATAATGTGTTTATAAGGCAGCAAAAAGTTGCAGCCGTTACCTCGAGGTAGATTATGAACACTGTTGCAAACATTAATAATAAACAAATTTCGGTTATTAATTTTAAATCCATACCAGTTGTTACCTCAGCTATGCTTGCTGATTTGTATGGTTCTGATACAGATAACATAGAGATGGATCCGGAAATTTGAACAACTCCTATAAGTGATACT
>NZ_JAPEQW010000055.1:0-7054 GCF_026168575.1 Acinetobacter entericus | reverse complement strand
ATTTTAAATGGTTTATCGCATAGACATTTTAATTGGTGAATAACAGAGATCTACCAGCTCTCGTTTTTTGTTATGGAAACTGCTAAAATTCAAATACGCCATTGACGTATAAAGAGTCCATGTTATTTATTGAAACCAGCATCTTTACCAAGCAAATTAAAGACCTTGTATCTGATGAGGAATATCGTCAACTTCAGCAAGATCTTTTGGTACAGCCTGATAGAGGTGACCTAATCAAGAATGGCGGTGGTATTCGCAAAGTACGTTGTGCTCAAGGTAACAAAGGGAAAAGTGGTGGGATACGGGTGATTTATTATTGGGTCACCGAGGATGATCAGATCTTTTTCTTAGTGGCTTATCCAAAATCAGTAAAAGATAATTTAACAGATAAGGAAACCGCCATTCTGCACCAACTCGTGAAGGAGCAATTTCATGGATAACAACTTATTTGATGACTTGGTTGCTTCAATCAAAGAAGCTGGAGCTATCAAACGTAAAGAAGTTAAAGCAAGCCGAGTTACAGAACTCGAATTGCCTGATATTAAAGAAGTACGTGAAAAAACTGGCTTGAGCCAAAATGAATTTGCTGCACGTCTACATATTAGCCCCCGTACCCTGCAAAATTGGGAACAGGGACGACGCTATCCAACTGGACCAGCAGCTACATTGATTCGAATTTTAGATGCTCACCCAAGCCTTATTTGAAAAAATTACTTAAAAAATGGGAGCTTAAGGCTCCCATTTTTATTTCGTATAAGGTGTATTATGTTAATTTTAGAAAATCTTCACTACTATTATTTTAAAATAAGCCTTATATCCAAGCATAAAACAAGGTTGTCTAGACTTCTTTTAACAGTAAAGTTATCATAAAACTGAATTTTATTTTTTAGGTAAGTTTATGCATTCTATCCGCATTCGTTAAGACACAACTATTTGCATAGTGACACTATTTTATAATGGTGGGCTTTTGTTGTGTCTTTAAGAATATATGCGGATATATAAAGTAAAAGTATGCTTAATTTATAAGTATGCTTTTAGTGCATAGTTTCCAGTTATAACTTAATTGACTAGCTATTTGTCCACCCTGTGGATGAATAGCTTTTTTTTTGGGAGGACACTGTGATGCTAGCTTTTGTTTTCACCTAAATCCTGTTTGCTGCATAAAAAATTTCAAGAGCTAAACAGGAGTAAATAAAAATGAGTTTAATTATTAAAGCGAGAAACATACGCTTGGATTATGCTGGGCGTGATGTTTTGGATATTGATGAATTGGAAATTCACTCTTATGACCGTATTGGTCTTGTGGGTGATAACGGAGCAGGAAAGAGTAGTTTACTCAAAGTACTTAATGGCGAAATTGTTTTAGCCGAAGCGACATTACAGCGTTTTGGTGATTTTGCACATATCAGCCAACTGGGCGGAATCGAAATAGAAACGGTCGAAGACCGGGCAATGTTATCTCGCCTTGGTGTTTCCAATGTACAAAACGACACAATGAGTGGCGGAGAGGAAACTCGTGCAAAAATTGCTGCCGCATTTTCCCAACAAGTACATGGCATTCTAGCGGATGAACCAACCAGCCACCTTGATCTCAATGGAATAGATCTACTTATTGGTCAACTTAAAGCATTTGATGGAGCATTACTTGTTATCAGTCATGACCGATATTTTCTTGATATGGTTGTAGACAAGATATGGGAGTTAAAAGACGGTAAAATTACGGAATATTGGGGTGGTTACTCGGATTACTTGCGTCAAAAAGAAGAAGAGCGACAACACCAAGCCGTAGAATATGAGCTGATGATGAAGGAACGGGAGCGATTAGAATCTGCTGTGCAAGAAAAACGCCAGCAAGCTAATCGATTAGACAATAAGAAAAAAGGAGAAAAATCCAAAAACTCTACCGAAAGTGCTGGACGACTTGGGCATGCAAAAATGACTGGCACCAAGCAAAGAAAACTGTATCAGGCAGCTAAGAGTATGGAAAAGCGTTTGGCTGCATTAGAAGATATTCAAGCACCAGAGCATTTGCGTTCTATTCGTTTTCGTCAAAGTTCAGCCCTAGAACTGCACAATAAGTTCCCGATTACGGCAGATGGTCTGAGCTTAAAATTTGGTAGCCGTACTATCTTTGATGACGCTAACTTTATAATACCGCTTGGCGCTAAAGTCGCTATAACTGGATCGAATGGAACAGGGAAAACGTCCTTGTTAAAAATGATATCAGAACGTGCTGATGGATTAACCATATCTCCAAAAGCTGAAATTGGCTACTTTACACAAACAGGATATAAATTTAACACGCATAAATCTGTGCTCTCCTTTATGCAGGAAGAGTGCGAGTACACAGTTGCGGAAATTCGTGCAGTATTGGCTTCAATGGGGATCGGAGCGAATGATATTCAAAAAAACTTATCCGACTTATCGGGAGGTGAAATCATCAAACTGCTTTTATCCAAAATGCTTTTAGGAAAATATAATATTTTGCTTATGGATGAACCAGGAAACTATCTTGACCTAAAAAGTATTGCCGCATTAGAAACAATGATGAAGTCCTATGCAGGAACTATTATCTTCGTATCTCATGACAAGCAATTGGTCGATAATATTGCTGACATTATCTACGAGATCAAAGACCACAAAATCATCAAGACTTTTGAGAGAGATTGTTAATGATAGCCAATCTAATCCGAACATTAATTATTGAACTCTTTAAAGGAAATTAAAAATGACAATTCAAGATATTCAATCACTTGCTGAAGCACACGGCTTGTTGCTTACGGACAAAATGAATTTCAATGAAATGGGCATTGATTTTAAGGTCGTTTTTGCTCTTGATACAAAGGGGCAACAATGGTTGCTGCGTATTCCTCGTCGTGATGGCATGAGGGAACAAATCAAGAAAGAAAAACGCATTTTAGAATTGGTAAAAAAACATCTTTCTGTAGAGGTTCCTGATTGGAGAATTTCATCTACAGAATTAGTGGCTTATCCCATACTTAAAGATAATCCTGTTTTAAATTTGGATGCTGAAACCTATGAAATAATTTGGAATATGGACAAAGATAGCCCGAAATACATAACATCTTTGGCAAAAACCTTATTTGAAATCCATAGTATTCCTGAAAAAGAAGTTCGGGAAAATGATTTGAAAATTATGAAACCTTCAGATTTAAGACCTGAAATAGCAAACAATTTGCAGTTAGTAAAATCTGAAATTGGTATAAGTGAGCAATTGGAAACCCGCTACAGAAAATGGTTGGATAATGATGTTCTATGGGCAGATTTCACCCAATTTATACATGGCGATTTATATGCTGGGCATGTACTAGCTTCAAAGGATGGAGCTGTTTCAGGCGTTATTGATTGGTCAACAGCCCATATAGATGACCCAGCGATTGATTTTGCTGGGCATGTAACTTTGTTTGGAGAAGAAAGCCTCAAAACTCTAATCATCGAGTATGAAAAACTAGGGGGTAAAGTTTGGAATAAACTATATGAACAGACTTTAGAAAGAGCAGCGGCCTCTCCTTTGATGTATGGTTTATTTGCCTTAGAAACTCAAAATGAAAGCCTTATCGTTGGAGCAAAAGCTCAGTTGGGAGTTATATAATTTAAAAATATGATTGCTGAGAACTGCCTTGTTTTGAAACTTGGTTGGCTTTAATTAGTTTTTAGTATTCTTTATAGAAAATGCCTCGATCAAGGGGCATTTCTAACAATCATTTAACATAAAATTTCTTATGTGAAGTAACCTGAATGCAGCGGTGCCCCATTGGGGGCGCGTTGAGATAAGCCTCTTTTAGATAACTTTAGCAACTCGATAGACAGTTGCAACTCCACAATTCACTGCTTTGGCAATTTCTTCCTTAGTCATATTGCCAACTACTAGCAATTCTTTTATTCGTTTATGTTTAGCCTCATTTGCCTTCTTGCCTGTTGGTTTGTAACCCGAACGTGCCAGGCCCTGCTTAATACGTTCTATACGTTTCTCATTGTCTAGGCGGGCCATTGTTGCCAGAAGATCAATCAACATATTGTTGATGAGTTCCAAGATTGAATGAGTAATGCTGTCACTGGTTTGAATCATTTGGTAGGTAGTAGGAAGATCTGCTACGACTAAACGAAGTCCCTTCTCCTGGATCCTGCGCTTCAGCTCTTGAAAATCTCGTTGGGTTAGGCGTGATAAGCGGTCAATACTTTCAACTAACAATGTGTCACCTTGATTTGCTTCTGACAGTAGCTTATTCAATTCAGGTCGGTCTAACTTCGTACCACTATAGTTTTCCACGTACACAATGGTTTCACCCAAATTCAAGTTTTGGTTTAGATCCTGAAGAATCTGCAAAGCCCTTTCTGCATCTTGATCTTTAGTTGAAGCTCGTAGATAAATACGTGTATTCATTTCTATCATTTAATCTTAATTCTATTAGATTAATGATAATACTATCATTTAATTATTGCATTAAGTCTAATGATAGATATTGTATGCGATTTGGCTCGCTATCATTCAGGTATAGTCTTTTGATAAAAAAAGCATGACTAAAAGCCATGCCTTGGGAATTCGTATAACGTGTATTATGTTAATTTTAGGAAAGCTTCAAAATCGCTTTAAGCCATTTCATAAAAATTAAAGTTTTTAAATGTATAAGACTTTAATTTTATTATAGAATTAGTTAATTTTTATCAAAAAACTATAGCTAGAGGGATTAATGAAAGTTAAAAGTGTTTCTTTTGAAGATAAAAATTATCAGTTTTTTGAAAATGATAGCGATGAATTAGAAAATTTATTTACCATTTTAGTAGGAAGAAATGGATCAGGGAAAAGTAGAATTCTTCAAAAAATATGTTTTCTCTATTTAAACTCATTAAGAAGCAATAATAACCAAAATTTCGCAATTGAAAGTTTTACTGACTCATATCGATATAAAAATATTAATGATACCTCTCATCTTAATTATGGAAAAATTAACTATCAGATCAATGGTAATGAGTTTGAAATAAATATTCATAAAATTAATGGAATAAATACTTTTTATACTAATTCTTTAATAATTGAAAAGGAAAATAAAACACCAAATATTAATAAATTTATTGATATAAAAAAAATTATTGCCGTTTCAACCAGTCCATTTGATAAGTTCCCAATTCCAGACAGGCACTTCCACCTTACAAGTAATAACTCACTTGAAAAAAAATATATATATAGAGGAGCAAAAATAAAAACAAATAGTCAAAAAGACTATTTAAAAACTAAATTCGATCAACTAGGTTCATCTTTAATTAATTTCTTTTTAAGGGCGGATAAAACAAAAAATAAAGTTTCAATCTTACTTGATACAATCGGTGTTGATGAAAATATAACTATGCACTTTGCTTTTCCCTGGACCTTTCATCCATATGAAATTGTAAATGGAACAGGACGAAAAGTATCTGATACATTGAATTCTATACGTTTTTTTAAAGATAAGGCAGATAGAATAAATCTTTCAGACGATGAAGAAAAATTAATTATAGAAAGTCTTGAATTAGTAATTGAATTTTATGATTTTCAAGAATATAGCAATGAAAAATTTAGTTTAGATTTAAATTTATTTAGTGAGGAAAAATTATATAATTTTGAATTGCTAAACAGCTTATCTATATTAGCTAATTATGATTTAATTGACTTAATAGATATAAAATTTATAAAAAATAGAAAAAATTTTTATTTGACTGATGCAAGTTCTGGAGAATTATCTCTTATATTTAATTTACTTTCTATTGCTGGAGAAATAGAGAATGACTCATTAATATTAATTGACGAACCAGAAATTAGTTTGCATCCGGAATGGCAAAGCCATTTTTTACCATTATTAAAAAAAATGTTTAATGATTACACCGGCTGTCATTTTATTGTTGCTACACATTCACCTCAAATACTTTCCTCAATAGATAATAATAAGTCTTTTATTATCAACTTAGAAAATGATAATAAAATAATAAAAGGTGAAGAAATTTCTGAAATGTCAGCTGACTACCAGTTAGCTTATGTTTTTAAAGAACCAGGTCACAAAAATGAGTATTTAACTCGTATAGCTTTAACAGTTTTTTCGAATGTCAGTAAGAATAAAGTTTTCAGTTACAATGACTTGATTTCACTAAATTTATTGTTAGAAAATATCATCCATATGAATAAAAATGACCCATTACATCAATTGATCCTATCACTTGAAGAAATGAGAAAATTGTATGCCTGATATCAAAAAACAAATTTCTTTTACTCCAGAAATCAGAAAAATTATCAGGCAAAAGCTCAAAGACCCTAATTTTAAATATACAAATTGGTCTGATGAAAGTTTAGAGGAAATACGTAAGACCATAAGGGGTTTTTATAGAAATGAACAGAACGGTAAATGTGCTTACTGTAGAGGAGTTGTTTCCTTACAATCGGCTAGCAATTGTCATGTTGAACATATTTTACCAAAATCTAAATATTCAAAGTTTTTATTCGAACCAAAGAACTTATGTGTAATTTGTGCTGATTGTAACGAAATAAAGAGAGAGAAAGAAACTTTAGATTTTACTGATCAGATATTAAAGCAACCAAATATCCAATTATATCCTAGATCAACTAAATCTTTTCTTATCGTACATCCTCACTTTGATAACTATGATGAACATATAAAAATTTTAATAGGTGGACATTATGTTGACCTTAGTCCAAAAGGTAATAGGACTATCGGAATCTGTAAGTTAAATCGATTTCTACATAATTTTGGTTGGCCAGATGAACCTAGTAGTCTAGAAGATATGCTAAAAACTGCTGAAAAACTTCAGCACAATAGTGATCCATTAGAACAAATTAGAATACTTCGTGAATTAGCTAAGCAACTTAACAGTAATGCAGATATCCTTATAATATAGGGATATCTGTAAAACTAGATATGCAAAAGTCTGAATAATCATCAAATTTATAACTAGCTTTCTGAGTGTCTATTTAACATAAAATCTCTTATATGAAACTCAGATGTTAGAACCCATTTAAAGTGTCTATATTCTCACCAATAAAAAT
>NZ_JAPEQW010000054.1:0-7430 GCF_026168575.1 Acinetobacter entericus | reverse complement strand
TGCGAAGCAGGCACCGTTCGTATCGGAAACAAACATTGCTGCGTGCTGTGGGAATTGTGTGATTAATTGAGCCTAAGGGCTCTTTTTTATTTGGCTATCTTGTTTGACGTAGCTTGACAAAGGGGTAGGTATGGCGGCACTTAAAGAGCCTGTAAAAATCTTTATAGTTCAGTCTCTTGCTTGCTTCGATACACCTCAACAAGTTGCTGACGCTGTCAAGCAAAGATTTGGCATCGAATTAGAAAGACAGCAATGTGAAAATTACGATCCTACCAAGTACGGTGGACGTAATTTAAGTAAAAAGTTAAAAGATCTTTTTGACCGCACCCGAAAAGACTTCAAAGAAAATATTGAAGATATTCCGATTGCAAATAAGGCCTTTCACTTTAAAGAACTCCAGCAGATGTATGGCGACTATACAAAAAATAAGGTCATGAAAGCTAAGGTCTTAAAGCAAGCCCAAGGATTAATCCAAATGGGTAATGCTGGTCCGAGTGGTCTATCTGAAAAAGAACAGATTGAAATTGAAATGAAGCGTTTGGAATTGGAAAAACTCAAGCGTGAAGTGAACCCACCTGAATCAAGACCTCCTGAGGAAGATTACAAAATCAGCCTGAACCCTGATGAGGAAATTCCAAATGAGCCAATTCTTTGAACCACCAGAAGGCGCAGTAATTCTTACACCCAAGCAAGCAAATATCTATTTGTGGGGATGGCAGCCTGAAGCACGTTTTCGTGATGCTGTTTGTGGTCGACGTTTTGGAAAGACGTTCCTGGCTAAGGCTGAAATGCGTCGAGCTGCAAGACTGGCAGCAAAGTGGAATGTTTCGGTTGAAGATGAAATTTGGTATGCGGCGCCTACATTTAAGCAGGCTAAGCGTGTCTTCTGGAAGCGATTAAAACAAGCTATTCCACCGTCATGGCGCGCAGGAAAGCCAAATGAAACTGAATGCACGATCACTCTAAAAAGTGGCCATGTTATGCGTGTAGTTGGCCTTGATAACTATGATGACCTTCGTGGTTCTGGTCTATTCTTCCTGATTATTGATGAATGGGCTGACTGCAAGTGGGCAGCATGGGAAGAAGTGCTTCGCCCAATGCTTTCAACCTGTAAATACATTATCAATGATGTGCAAAGGGTAGGTGGCCATGTTTTAAGGATTGGCACGCCGAAAGGTTTTAACCATTGCTATGACACATTCATGGATGGTCAGCCAGGTCATGAGCCTGATTGCCGGAGTTTCTCCTACACCTCACTACAGGGTGGGAATATTCCTGAGTCGGAAATCATTGTTGCCAAGCGCAAGATGGACCCGAAAACATTCAGCCAGGAATATGAAGCCAGTTTTGAAAGTTATCAGGGTGTTATTTATTACTGCTTTAACCGGGTACTAAATGGATCCAGCGAGACAGTGCAAACTAATGATGTGTTGCATATAGGCATGGACTTTAATGTTACCAAAATGGCTGCAGTGGTTTATGTGCGTCGCGGTGACACCATGCATGCAGTGGATGAGTTTGTGAATCTGTTTGATACACCGGCAATGATTGAGGCTATTAAAGAGCGTTATCCGAGGTATGAAGTTGGGGTTTATCCAGATGCTTCAGGTGAAAATCGAAAATCAAATAATGCCAGCGAGACAGATTTGGCGTTATTGCGGAAGGCAGGATTTAACGTCTTTGTAAACTCAAGAAACCCAGCTGTAAAAGACCGTATTAACTCTATGAATGGGATGCTCTGTAATACCTTCAGTGAGCGCAGGCTATTTGTGAATGCTGCTAAGTGTCCGAACTTCGCCAAATGCCAAGAGCGCCAAATTTATGATGAAAATGGCCAGCCAGATAAAAAATCCGGCTTTGACCATATGAATGATGCAGGCACATACCCGATTGCATACTTGTTCCCAATCAATGAGCATGTGAAGAGCATCGATATACCAATGTTTGGATTCTAATATGAGCATTACAGCAACACATGCTGACTATGATAAGCACATTGAGACTTGGAATAAGCTGGATGATGTTTGCGGTGGTCAGGAAGTTATTAAAGCGGCAAATGAGAAATACCTGCCTAAGCCATCGATGTTCACATCCGCAAAGGATCCTGATGGAAAAGCTCGTTATGCAGAATATAAAATGCGGGCAATCTTTCCGGGCGTGACAAGCCGTACTTTGGCAAGTCACATCGGATTGGCCTTTGGTAAAACCCCTGTATTTAATCACCCTAGTGAATTGGAATATTTAGAACGAAATGCTGATGGTGCAGGACGCTCTATTTACCAATGTGCTCAGCGCGCGACACGCTTAATCAATCGCAATTACCGCTGCGGTATTTATGTTGATTTCCCTAACGTAGGGCCGAGCAAAAGCAAAGCCGATGAAAAGAGCAAAGGCGCATATCCGATGATTCATATCATCAAGGTTGGCGCTATTAAGGACTGGGATTACATCATCGTTGGCAATCAAAAGAAGCTGAGCTTTGTGAAGCTATTTGAGACTGTGAAAGTCCGTAATGGCTATACAGTTGAAACCACAGACCAATACCGGATTTTAACCCTCAGTGAAGTTAGTGGAAGCCACGTATATATGGTCCAGATTCTCACCAAAAATGAAAAGGGTGAATGGGTTGAGGGCGAGAAGTACATTCCAACGGATTACCACGGCAAACCATGGGACTACATCCCATTCACTTTTTGCGGCGCGGTAGATAATTCGGATGAAATTGGCACAGCCCCGCTGTATGAGTTGGCTTCGATGGAGCTTTCATACTATTGCAGTTCTGCGGACGTCGAAGAGTCAGCATTCATTGTAGGTCAGCCTACTTTGTGCTTCCCGTCTATTACTGATGAACAGTATAAATGGGTCAAAGAAAGTGGTGCAGGGGTGGGCAGCCGCTCAGGCATTCCTACAGATGCCAAAATGGTCCAGGCTGAAAAGAATGGCCTTGCATATGAGCGGATGAACGACAAATGGAATCAAATGAAAGAGCTTGGAGCGCGCTTGATTGAGGTTGGATCTGCCAACAAGACAGCAACTCAAGCCGATAACGAAAGCTCTGTGCAGCATTCTGTGCTGTCGCTGGTTGTGGCCAATGTGTCAGAGGCATTCACAAGTGCGCTGCGCTGGTGTGCAAAGTTCGCCATGCCTGAACATGATTTCAAAGTAGATGAGCTGGGCTTTACGATTGCGCAGGATTTCAATAAGCCGAAATACGACCCAACACGCTCTAAATTGATTTATGAAGCTTGCTTGGCTGGTGAGCTGCCGATGTATGTTTGGTATCACTACGAGCAGACTGGAACATTCCCGGAAGATAAATGGGAAGACATCGTAAAGAAAATTGAAAAGCGTAATGATGGCGGAATGAATTATCCGCCGGATGATGAGGAATAAAGATGGATAAATCAGCGCAGAAAGTCTTAATCGATGCGCTGAGCCAACATCAAGCGTATCTCTATCGCGCATCATCCCAAAGCGTAAACGAGCTGACTGGTCAATTTAATAAGCTCTCTGAACGTCAATTAAGTCGGCTTGCAGAACTGCTGAATGAGATATCAGATTCAGAGCGGAACGCGCTGCAGAGTCTGAACTTTTCAAGCAAAGCCAAAGCCAGCAAAAACCTCGAGGAAATTAAGGCCATTCTGAATGAATGGTTCAAATCGATTGATGATGATCTATTTGAGCAGTTTGATAAATCTGCTTTGCAATTGGCTGTCTATGAGGCTTCATATTCTGCGAAGTTGGTTGCTGGTACTGCTGCAGTTGTCAATGTAGAGAAGATTTATAAGGCAGCCAAGAAAGCGCCGTATGCCGGTGGTCAGCTGGTTGATTATCTGTTTGCTGACATTGCTGCATCACTGCGCAAAAAGGTGGAACACGTCATTCGTGATGGTATTTCGCAAGGCCAGACGAATCAGCAGATTGTGCAGCGGATCAAAGGCAGAAAAGCCAATAATTATAAGGATGGTTTGCTTAAATCGTCGCGTGAATCAATTGAGCGTCAAGTAAGGACAGCGCGCAGTCACATTAGTACTGCGACTTACATTGATACTTATAAAGCGCTTGGCGTCGAGTATGTGAAAGTTGTGGCCACACTAGATGGCCGCACTTGCGAATACTGCGCTTCAATTGACGGTGATGTGTATGCCATTGATGATCCAGCGCGACCAAGATTTCCAGTGCATCCAAATAATCGCACAACATATGTGCCTTGCGATAAGAGTGGTGAGATAGCCGGGCTTCGGCCATTTGTTATGGATGAGCGCAAGGTCAAAGATATACCCAAGGAAGAGCGCAAACATCTGATTGGTCAGCTGGATGCTAATACTTCATTTAAAGAGTTTTTTGAGCAGTCGGATGAATTCTTTCAGCGCACATGGTTGGGTAAATCAAAGTACGAGCTTTATAAAAAAGGCGAGTACAGCATTGATAAGTTTGCTGATCCGCTGAATAAGCGGGGTTACACGTTGGCAGAGCTTAAAGCTTTAGACCAAAAGACATTTAACAATGTATTGGGTGAATAATGAAAGTAATTAGTCAAGGCGCACCGCCTGAGCTGCAAACCTACACAGCATCATGTGGTAAGTGTCATTCGGTGCTTGAGTTTCAGAAGAATGAAGCTCAAGTAAAATCAGATCGAAATGAAACAGTGTATGTGCTGAGTTGTCCTGTATGTTGTAATGAGATCTGGATTGCATCTCAGGCATTAAGGCCGGCCATACAAAGCACAGATTTTCGAGACCAACCATTTCAACCTAAATAAACAAATTCAAATTAGAGCACCCAAATCGGGTGCTTTTTTATTGCCTGCTGAAAGCTGATGCGGACAGCGTAACGAGCGGATGCTCATTAAAAATAGGGTCGGATGACTTATGAAACTTAAAACACAAACCATCGACGGAAAAACTTATGCAGAGGTGAATGAGCATGGTTTACCAATCTATGTTCACGACGACGGCAAAGAAGTGGCACACGATGCCGCGCAAACCGTGGCAACCATTTCACGTTTGAATGGCGAAGCCAAAACAAACCGTGAACGCTACGAAAAAGCCGAATCAGCGCTTAAAACTTTTGAAGGTATTGAAGATCCAGCAGCGGCCAAAAAAGCTTTAGAAACTTTGAAAAATTTCGACGATAAAAAACTGGTGGATGCTGGCGAAGTTGAAAAAGTAAAAGCTGAAGCAATCAAGGCCACTGAAGACAAATACGCTCCGATTGTTCAAGAGCGTGATGCTTTCCAGACTCAATTGCATAACGAACTTATTGGCGGCGGTTTCGCTCGTTCTAAGTACATTCAAGACAACATCGCTGTACCGGTAGACATGATCCAAGCCACATTTGGGAAAAACTTCCAGATTGAAGATGGAAAAGTCGTAGCGGTTGGCGCAGACGGTCAAAAAATCTATTCACGCACTCGCCCAGGTGAAGTCGCTGACTTTGATGAAGCCCTGGAATCTTTGGTTGGGGGATACCAGCATAAAGATTCAATTCTGAAAGGCTCTCAAGCTGGTGGTGCAGGTTTTCAGGGCGGTGGCGGTCAGGGTGGGGCAAAAACAATGTCGCGCCAGCAATTTGATGCTTTAGACCCGACAGGCCGTGCTCAATTCGCCCGAGAAGGCGGACAAATTCAATAATTTTTAATGGAGTTTTAGCTTATGGCTAACAATTTAGATGGTTTAATTCCTACGATTTACAATGCACTTGATGTTGTATCGCGTGAGCTTGTGGGTTTTATTCCAGCAGTTTCATCTGACATGACGTTTGAGCGCGCAGCGAAAGGGCAAAAGGTTTCATCTCCAGTCACAACTGGAGCAACAGCCAGTGATATTGAGCCAGACGTTACGCCGCCAGATGATGGCGATCAAACAGTCGGCAGTGTTGAAATGGAAATTACCAAGGCTCGCCGCGTTCCTATCCGCTGGAATGGAGAAGAAAAACGCGGACTTGATAATAATGGTGCATCGTACAACGTAATTCTGCGCGATCAATTTGCACAGGGTATGCGTGCCTTGGTAAATGAAGTTGAAGCTGATCTAGCAGGTTTACATCGCTTTGCATCTCGCGCGGTCGGAACACCTGGTACAACACCATTTGCATCAAATCTATCAGATACCGCTCAAGCCCTTAAGCTTCTCAAAGACAATGGTGCTCCAGCGTCTGACCTGCAGATGGTGATTGATACTACGGCAGGCGCCAATATGCGCACTTTGACGCAGTTGAATAAAGCAAACGAAGCAAACGATGATAGCTTGCTGCGTCGCGGTGTTTTATTGGATGTACATGGTTTTGCAATCCGCGAATCCGCACAGATCAAAACTTCAGTTGCAGGCAGTGCTGCAAGCGCAACTACTAATGCAGCGGGCTACGCGGTTGGTGCAACTCAAATCACATTAGCGAGTGCCGGCACGGGTGCTGTGGTAGTTGGTGATGCTATTACTTTTGCCGGTGATTCCAATAAATATATTGTCGTTGCTGGTGATACTGATGTTTCGGGCGGTGGACTAATTGAGATTGCTAAACCCGGTCTTCGTAAATCTATTCCAGCATCAGCTACCGCTATTACAGTTACTGCGGGCGCAGTTCGTAACATGGTCTTTCCGCGTTCAGCAATTGCATTAGCGACTCGCGCGCCAGCACTACCGAAGCAAGGTGATTCAGCGGTAGACCGCACAATTATTACAGATCCAGTCAGCGGCCTGTCTTTTGAAGTCTCCGTGTATGCCCAATACCGTCAGGTGCAATATGAAATTGCGTTGGCATGGGGGTGTGCTGCGATTAAATCGGAAAACATTGGTATTTTGCTTGGTTAAAACTTGGGGCTTTATGCCCCTATGTTTTTAGGAGAGAAATTTGAAAACAGTCAAAATAAAACCAACTTCACCAGATCAAGGTGAATATGTAGTTATCAATGAATCGGATTTCGATCCGGATATTCATATATTGGCTGATGGCGAAAGCTTAAAGGGTGAAAAACTCACAATCACTCTAAATGCCAAAACCGCACCAGAACTGCAGCAGGCCATTAATGAGGCAAATGCTGAATGTGCCAAAGTCACTGCTGAAAACTCTGAACTAAAAGAGCAGCTGGCAACCGCTCAGGGTGAACTTATTGCATTCAAAAATGATGTGGCGGCAATGCAGGCGCGTATTGATGAACTGCAGCCGGCAGCCAAAAAGCCAACCGCTGCAGAAGTGAAAGCCGCTAAAGCCGCAGAAGAAGCGACTAAAGAAGAACAACCAAAGGAATAACCCATGAGCTTTATTACCCAAGAAGAAGCTGAGCAAATTCTAGGGGCAGACTTTGCACCGGCTGGCGATAAAGCTCGCCTCATTCTGTTGGCTAATACCTGGATGAAGAACCATGTTGGCCATGTGCCGAATGAAATTGCAGATGAGCTTAAAACTGCGGCATGCGAAATTATCAAAGGCAT
>NZ_JAPEQW010000053.1:0-7820 GCF_026168575.1 Acinetobacter entericus | reverse complement strand
TCATCTCAGAATACTGAGTCTCCGACAAACCCGGTACGGTTCATTATTTAAAGCGATTGATGATACTGACGATACACCGCAGGCATTAGATGACGTAATTTGTGTCACAAAAGATAATAAATATGACTACTATCAAGTCGAATATTCACCTTTTCCTAAAAAAGAATAGACGATATTTTTCTAGGAAAGTGGTGGCTATTCAATGCTTGCCTTTTGGTTGAGCGTACCATTGAGTTTTGGGATCAAACAAAATAGAGATATTTCCTCGATTTATTAATGCTCTGTTATAAGAAGGCCAATTGGTTGTGCGATATATTTTAGATGTGGGCTTATTCATTTGAGAATTATAATGTTGAATAAGCCTTTACAGATAGGTTTGTGCAACAAAGCCTTTCTAGATTATGAAGATTAATAATAGGGTTCTTTCATAAGTCATTCTTTATTCAGTTCTAGGTTATAGATTCCAGTAATAGAATGGGATCTATAACCTAATATTTTGCCTCAATTGCGATATCGCTAAGCAATAAATTTGAATTTTTTCAAACCGCCAAATACATTCACAAGCCCAATTTTTTCTTTTATTGTAAATGCAGCATCAAAATTCTTAGTTATCCTCCAATGTTATATAAGTGGTTAGGACAAGTTTTAAGTATTATCTCTTTCACAGGCACAACTTTTGCGTCTATTACAAGTTATATAATTTGCATATAATCGAAGCTAATCACTATAAGTTATATTTTTTAATTTTAGAATGATTTTAGTGACCAACTCCAGATCAATCTATTTCTAACAAATCCAAAAATAATTTAGATTTTGTTGACATTTCATAATGGTAACCAGATAAAGATACAGGCTAAAGCAACGGAGTTTTCATAGTTCCGCATTAGCCTGTCATACCGATTGGCAGTTCATCGTAAATATTTTTTAATCTTGTTAATGCATTTTCCATTGAATACCTGATTTTATATAAACACCAATCCATATGTTGATTACTAGATTTAGACTTACATTTTTTTAGTATATTTACTTTGGTTTCGGTTTTCTCAATTTTTCTCTAAATAATTCTGAATTATAACTCCTATCTGCACACAAAATTTCTTTTCCTTTAAATCCAAATATCAAACAAATAAGATGCACTTTCACATCATGGGTCTTGCTATCATTAAAAATAGATTCAATAGGATTTCCATCCGCATCCACAACTAAATAGATTATAGAACTATTTCCACCAACGTTATTAGAAATAGCTTGGTCTTTCACTCCTGCCTTATGTTGATGCACTCGCATATGAGAGGCATCAATAGAAACCTATTCTTGATTTGCATCATTTGATATTAATTTAAAGACTTAGACCATTGATTATGCGCCAGCATTGTTGGAATGCATAACAAGTAGGTATGTGGTTTGTCGATTGAATTTTACTTTCTCACTATTTTTTTATACAGCAAATGTCAACAGCACCTAACTTTTATAAATATATATTATAAAAAAATTGTTTTTAATTAAGATTAATTTTATTACTAGGTATCCCCAAGATTATACTATCAGACATATTTTAAAGAAAAGAAGTGTAGCAAGTTGCTACACTTCTTGATTTTTCTCTACCAACTCTTTCAATAGATTTTCTAATTTTTCTAAACTAGCATCATCAAAATGAGAAATTTTTAAAGAAACCTTTAATAACTTATCATTAAATTTAATATTTCCAGCAACTTTCCCAGCATATTCAATTTTTTTTACAAGCGATGTTGATGGAGAATCGTTATTATCTTGAACTAGATATTTCGTAGCTTGTGCAACAGCCTTAGTTTGCTCAAGTTGGCCATTCTTTACTTTTGTCCAAACAGTTAACAAGGCTTTTTCAGCACGTTGTTTTATTTCGTCGTGATCTGCAAGAAATTTTTTAAAAGCTGTTGCAGCAGTTCGACCTAATAACTGGGGCTCATTTACCAAATCATTCAACATGGCTTTAGGCAACTTTTCAAAAGATAAATATTTATACATGTCTTCGCGATTTAAGCCTAAAGACTTCGCTAAACGTTGTTTATTTTTCTTTAAATTTTCATCCAAACCTACTAGACCAATATAGATTTCGAAGTCTGTTAAATCCTGGCGTTTTAAATTTTCAGCTAGTGTAAGTAGTGAAGCTTCTTCATTATTTGCATCAATAATAATGGCTTCAATGGTCGATTTTTTTAGAATTTCATGCGCACGTAATCGACGTTCACCTGCAATTAGTTCAAATTTTAAATTTTCAAGTTTACGAACAGTGATGGGTTGCAACAAACCAACTTCATCGATCGATTCAGCCAGTTCTTTGATTTCCTGCTCATCAAATTTTCTACGCGGTTGATAAGGACTCCGTGAAATGTCTTCAATGGGGACATTTCGTCTAAATTCCTTTAATTCCTTGATATTATCTTTTTGAGCTAATTGATGCTTTTGAGTATTTTGTTTCAGCTTTTGAGCTAAAAGTTCTTTTGCAGTTGCCATAAAATTCTCAATCAGTTAACTTTAGCTAAAACTTCTTTAGCTAAACTTTCAAAAGCCTTTCGAACCTTTCCACTTTTGTCTAGCTTAAGTAAAGACTGCTGCATAATTGCGGCTTGATTTACTTTTGTACTTTGTGGAATAGTCGTTTCCATAATATAGCCCACTTGCTTAAATGCTTCATCACGAATGAGTTTACAAACATTTTGTCTCTCATCGTGCTTAATAAGTAGTGCACCTAATAATTGTAGCTCCGGATTGATTCGCTTTATTTTTTCTAAATGATTAAGTAAGTCTGTAACACCATATAGACCATATTGTGAGCCAGATTCAATCGGGATAATTACATGTGTTGAAGATGCTAAAGCATTACTCGTCAATAGTTTTAAACTTGGAGGGCAGTCAATTAAAATAAAATCATAAAGATCTTTTAATAGTTCTAATTTTGTAGTGAGTTCTTCTGATGGTCTTGGCGCATCTTCTTTTAATTGGTCCTCAGTTTTTCCTAAATTGAGAGAACCATAAATTAGTGAAACATTATCAAAATTAGTATCTTCTTCTAAAGCGTCAGTAAGTAATGAGACATCACCTACTAATAACTCAGCGGTTGTTACTCCAACTTCACTTGGATGTTTTAAACCAATATGCAAGCTAGCATTTGCTTGAGGATCTAAATCAATCACAAGCACTTTTTTTCCTAAGTTTGCTAGCTCAGAGGCTAAATGAACAACTGTTGTTGTTTTACCACAACCACCCTTGTGATTCGCAACAGCAATAATTTTTGCAGACATACTTGTCAAATCATTCTATATTTAAAATTACTATTAATATAAATAACTTTGGGCTAAGTTACTACACCTTTTAAATTTAAAACAGTCATTTGTATAACGCTAAAGCAATTTTAAATTTAAAGTTTTATATAGCTAGCTTATTTAATAATTAATAGTAATTAATAATTAAGTTAATTAATAATTAAGTTGATATTTTTCATTTAAAAACAATACCATATCAACTTTAAGGTGGAGGGTTTGTCATCTTAAAGTGGAAGAGTTGTCTTCTATAAGTGGAAAGATGATCACTTAAAAGTGGAATATATGTCACTGTAAAGTGGAGTATTTGTCACTTAAAAGTGGAGTATTTGTCACTATGGTGGAATGTTTTTCACTGTTAATTATAAAATATATGTATTATCATTTAAAACATATATAAAACAATTATTTATGATGTTGATAACTTAATGAATTTAAGTGCAAGAGTGGAAAAAAAATCACTTACAAAAATAATATTGTGGATAAAGTTGCAAGGCTTTTTTTTACTACACCATTTTTTGATATATTCATTGATCTAAGAGTGGAAAGAATTTCACGCACTCACCCTAGAATGCAGATATTTTGTTCTTATGACTAAACTCGATATTTTTTTTCAGTGATCTGCGTTTTTAAAGGTGGAAAACTTGTCATATCGAAATAGGTTAATTGATTATTTAAAATCCATTATGGGTGTTTATTCATCAATCCGTATTTCTATAAAGAATCAAAAACATCTAAAAGTGGAGTATTTGTCATCTTGGAGTGGAATTTAAAAATATATTTCCACTTTAATGGATTTTTACCTAAATTTGGTGACAAGTATTCCACCTTAGGTTTTTTTAGGTGAAAGTGTTGAATCTTTTTCCACTTTTTTATATAACATGCATAATCAAGTTAAGCACACTTAAAATAGTTAATACACTTTATGTCAGAACTAAGCCATAACAAAGAAGAGCTGGATTCAATCCCGTACTGCATAGGTAATATTCGTCACAATGGGGTTGTAAGTACTAGCAATCGTTTGATACGACCTATTGAATTGTCAGCGAATGAATATAAAGCACTTTTATATGCGATGGCTGTTGCCAATTACGGTGAGAAGAATCATATCGATAAAGAGATTAGTGAACAAACATACATCTATCTGTATAAAGATGATTTAGCTGAATTACTGGGATTAAGTAAGCGAAATTCAATTAATGTAGCCATTGATCGAATTTACAAAGAACTTTCATCCCGTGTGGCGCACTTTGTAATTGAAGAACCTGTAGATGATATAAAGAAAAAGACTAAAAGAGTTCACTCGGTTGTCCCTATTATCCGTGAGTTAAGATGGGAAGATGATTCAAAGAATGCACTTCAAATCAGATTTACCAGTGAAGTATTACCTTACTTTACTCAATTAGCTGGTGGTAATTTTACTACATACCAACTAAAACATTTATTTGCTCTAGATTCAGTTGCAAGTATGAGTCTTTATACCTATTTCATAAAAAACGAATTCAAATTTAAGACTCAAGAAATCTACGAAGTTCCATTATTATTAGAGAATCTCAAAGCTCTAATTGATATAAATGAAACTAAATATGACCGTTGGGTCGATTTTCGACGTTATGTATTAGATAAAATTGTAGCTGAAATTAATGAAAACACCGATCTACAGTTAGAATATGAAACAATTAAAAAAGGACGCCCTATTGTAGGCGTAAAATTTAAACTACATCATCGTGGTTTTGAAAAGCCTGTAATTGAAAATAAAAAGGCCGAAAAATTAAAGATCTACTTAGATGTTCCATTTGAAGATAATGCTGAGGTAAAAGATCTAGGTGCAAAATTCGATACCAC
This sequence comes from Acinetobacter entericus, assembly GCF_026168575.1. Lineage (NCBI taxonomy): Bacteria > Pseudomonadati > Pseudomonadota > Gammaproteobacteria > Moraxellales > Moraxellaceae > Acinetobacter > Acinetobacter entericus. The sequence goes on along the minus strand of NZ_JAPEQW010000053.1, from coordinate 2,676 downwards.
TGTACGTTCATGGTATATTTTTAATGATGATGCTAATTATTTACAGCTTGAAAAGTGGTTTAAGACTGTAGGTTGCCTCACAGACTCTCAAGCAAACGTTGTTATCAATGATTCATTATTTCAAATGGATTTTGCTGAAGTAGGAATGAGCTTAAGTGACTTTAAGAGAAAAATGAAAAATAAATTGAAAACTGATAGTAAATTTGTGGAAGACATTAAGGATCGTCTAAATGAAATTTTCGGAAAGGATATTATCTAGGAGTGTAGCAACTTGCTACACTTTAATTGGCTATTCTTAGTTCAAGAAACCACTTATAACTTTAATTAGCAAAACAGTTATATTGAGCGTTCATTTCAACTTCATATTATTCAACTTTAACTACTTAAAGCATATATCTGATTGAGTTTACAACATGCTGATCTAATTCATAAACGATCTGTAGGTTAAAGGTGATAAGAGTATTTTTTGAAATAAATATTGAAATTAGATAAAGTGGATTTTATCATCGAAATGATTGAATATTAAATTTAAGATGAAAAATGGCGATCTAGTAGTTAATATGTTGAAGGAATTCTATTTAAATCACCATTTTTCTAAAGAATTAATTTATAAATCTTAGATTCTCAAATGAAGTGCAACAGAGATTAAATTATTGTAAAGAAGCAAGATAAGCTAGCATTTTGCTTCCGACCGACCAAAGTCAAAGTTGTATCATGGACTATACTCATCTTACCCAAGAAGAAAGATATCAGATTTCTACATTGTTACGTGAAAGATTTTCTAAACGTTACATTGCTTGGAGACTGAATCGTTCACCTTCCACTATTTCTAGAGAAATTAATCGTAATCGAGCGAGAAATGGTTACTTCGCTAAACATGCTAATCAACTCGCTTTAAGACGCCATTGCTCCAATCCCAAAAGAATCCCTCATGAAATATGGACACTTGTCATCTTTTATCTTGAACTCCAATGGAGTCCTGAACAGATTGCATCTCGTGGTCAGCTGGCTAATCGTAAAAGCATTCATGATAGACCGATTGAGATTGAACAGCGTCATCGTTTTGGTGATCTAGAGATAGATACGATTGTGGGTAGGAATCATCAGCAATCATTGGTCTCGATTGTAGATCGCAAGACAGGTTATTTGTAGTTGAAGAAGTGTAGGTCACGCAAAGCAGAGGAAGTTTGCCAAACAACAATCAGTTTACTTGAGCCGATTAAAGATCAGCTCAAAACGATTACCGCTAATAATGGTAAGGAGTTTAGTCTGCATGAATATGCAGCTCAAGCATTAGAAATAGATTGGTATTTCGCAGATCCTTATAGTGCTTGGAGCAAGGCAAAAATGAAAATACCAATGGCTTAGTCAGACAATATATTAGAAAAGGAAGGAACTTAAATCAGTATACAGATGAATACATCTCAGAAATCACTGATCGTATCAATCATAGTCCAAGAAAAAGACTCGGCTTTAGAAGTCCGAGTCAGGTATTATGGTAACAGCATGGTGTTGCACTTCAAATGCTAATCTAAGAATAGAATAAAATTTCATTTTTATTTGCATAAAATATTTATAGATACTTGTTTTTAAGCATGTAAAAAAAATTGGACGAAGCTTTTTTTTAAAGCTTTCTCAATAATATAATTTAAAGATGAAGAAGCCTGCACCTAAAATCTACGTCCTTGTATTTTCAAGCACTAATCAAGCAAAAAATTGATCCTAAGATCCTATAAGCACAGCTAATAGGCTTGCTCTGACGCAATCACACTTATTCTGATAAATGGATTCAAGGCTGCTTAAGGATTAAATTTCTATTTAGATTGTCTATACAGATGCTTACTCGCTTTGTCCACAATCTGATTAAACTTGATAGTTAATNATTCAAGGCTGCTTAAGGATTAAATTTCTATTTAGATTGTCTATACAGATGCTTACTCGCTTTGTCCACAATCTGATTAAACTTGATAGTTAATGGACTCATAATCCGTTGGTCGACAGTTCAAGTCTGTCTGGGCCCACCATATAAAACAACCACTTAGGTGTACTAATCCTAAGTGGTTTTTTTGTTTTTGTATTCTAGTAAGCAAATGGTAAGCAGCTTAAATCAACATTATTCTTAACTGGTTTTGTTGTATAAAGACTTGAAAAATAGAATTTCCTGTAGTTACTCAAATTTAAGTGACAACATGGGTATGGAGGCGATCTAATTCTGGCATGGCTTAATCACAATTTAAGTTAATACTTTGAGATACGAATTATGATGTATATGATCCCATTTTTTAGATCAGTTTATTACAAGTTTCTACGTAAGCGTCCGCTGAACCTCATAGTTATTTTTTAATTAAGTTAGATTTCCAGCAGTGTGGTCGTAATTCATCTAGTCGGGACACTTTATGTGTTGACAGCCTTTTTAGCATATCACTTAAATAGGCATAGGAATCCAATCCATTCAGCTTTGCTGACTGAATGAGGCGTATCATATTAGCCGCTCACTTACAACTGCGCAGCGAGTCAGTAAACAACCAGTTCTTACGTCCCAAGGCCTACGGAAACATCTGATTTTCGAACCCTTACGAAGTAATGCTTCTTAGGTTGATTGGTAAGTTACCATCAACCAGATAGCGGTAGAGAGAGGTGGTTCCACTTGTTTGAACAACTAAAAGCGTATTTATA
>NZ_JAPEQW010000052.1:0-7993 GCF_026168575.1 Acinetobacter entericus | reverse complement strand
GCCTAGACCAACACCGAGTGTTGCCATAGCACCAACCAAGGCATTTACTGCAAATTTAGCTCCATCCATTCCTTTGGATAGGTTTGAAACGCCTGAATTTGCTTTTTCAGCCGCTGGCTCAACACCATTTAATTCATTTTTTAAGCGCGCAATTTCCTGTTCGGTAATCTTGGTGACACGTGCAACTTCCTCAGCTGGAAGTTTGCTATTGGCTTTAAAGTTCTCAAGCTTTCGAGACAAGTCAGCAATCGCATCATTAATAACAGTAGGCGGTTTAATTCCTAATGCGCTGTAAATATCATTACCAGCCTGCTTGGCACTAGTTGAGGCTTTATCTGTGCTGGCAGAAACACTTTGCATGGCTGATGATGCTTTTACATTGAACTCGCTAAATGCGGATTTAGTTAGATCGACCGCTTGTTCAAGGCCCTTGACCTTATCTCCTGCGTTTTTAATTTCTTCAAGTGTGATGGCTTCACTACTTTTTTCCNGCGGATTTAGTTAGATCGACCGCTTGTTCAAGGCCCTTGACCTTATCTCCTGCGTTTTTAATTTCTTCAAGTGTGATGGCTTCACTACTTTTTTCCAATGCTGAAAATGCAGATCTGGCAGCCAGTAACTCATTTTCTAAAGCATTAATGCTGTTAGCGCCCGCCTGACCAATGCGCTCCATCTCCTTGGTTGAAACTGTAGCACCATCACCCATGCTTTCAATTGCACGGGTAGCGGTCTGCGCTTCACCTACTACCCCGGTTAGATCTACGGCGCTAAAACGTTGTACTTGATTGATAGCTGATTGAGTAGCACCATCCACACCTCTCATGGCATTGATAGCAACGCCTTGATAGTAGTTGAAGGCACTGGATGCTTCGTTAATGGCATCTTGGATACTTAGAACACGCTGTTTGGCTATTTCAATATCTTGCAGAGTACCATCAGTGCTTTGCAGTCGAACCAGTTCTGCCTGAGCGGCTTTCAGTGCCAAATTCAGCTCATTAAGGCCCTGTTCACCAGCACTCGACATTGCACGGAGTTCACCAGCACTGATTGTCGACTTATCGCCCAGAGATTCAATTTCTTTTGCAGCAGAGAAGAACTTATTACCCAGCATTTCTGCAAGTTGAACAGCATCACCAGGAATGGCACCACCGATTTCAAAGCTGGCCTTATTAGCCTTATTTGCTGTGTCTTGAAGCTCATTGCCTAAGCCATCAATCTTGCCGGCTGCCTCAATAGCTTGACCTTGCAGTTCGCCAGCAGCTTGAGACACTTCGCTTAACTTGCCTTTAGCCTGGTCAGCCTTCTTTTGCAGATCATCAGGTACAATTTTGCTAACCTCTTTTCCTGTTTCTAAAGAGGCCGCTTTAAGTCCATCCGCTTCCTTTTTCACAAGAGAAATGAATGACTCCCAATTATCTTTTGATGCTTTAGTGCCAGCATCAAAACCCTTGGTATCAGCATCCATTACCAGCTTGAACGTTAAATTTTTTCCAGTCATATTAAAACCCTTGTGAAACGTATCATTTTTGGTACAATTGAATAAAGAGGAGCATGTGATGCCTGTAATACCAATGACCGTGCTGTTCTTTAAGACAGATAGTGGTAGCGAACCAGTGAAAGAATGGCTAAAAGAATTTCATCCAATTGACAAAAAAGCCTTGGGTGAAGATATTCGAACCGTTCAAATTGGTTGGCCATTGGGTATGCCGCTTGTTAGGAAGATGGATACCGATCTATGGGAAATCAGGATTACTATCTCATCTGGAATTGCACGCATATTTTTTACTGTAAGTGGCAACACCATGCTTTTGCTTCATGGTTTTGTTAAAAAGTCACAAAGCACACCAAAGCCCGATTTAGCCTTAGCTAAACAAAGACTGAAACAGTCACGGAGATCATGATGAATAACTTCAACAACCAACACGTTGGCAGCAGTTTCGATGATTTCTTGCAAGAAGAAGGCTTACTTGAGGAAGCCACTGCTGTTGCAATAAAGCGCGTCCTTGCGTGGCAAATAGCCGAAGCAATGAAAGCTCAAAATCTAACTAAAACTGCCATGGCCGCAAAAATGCATACCAGTCGAGCATCTCTTAACCGCTTGCTGGATGAGGAAGACACCAGCCTTACACTCACCACACTTGCAAGTGCTGCAAACGCTCTAGGTCAAAAGATCCATGTGGGACTTGTTCCTGCATAAATCCTTCTAAATTTCAGGTAATAAAAAACCGACCTCTTATTTGGGTCGGTTTTATTTAAGAACTTCTATTAATTTGGCTAATGCTTGAAGTATTGGAGCTAATTGCCATGTACCCATACCAACGATTACCAAGACACCTATGACATAGGTCCAGCGTCTTAAAACTTTACTTTCTGATAACTGATTCATTGCTTTATCAACCAATCACGCTTTTATAAGCCATTCCAATAGCAGCTATAAGGGCTGCCATTCCAAATAAGACGGCGGCAATCATTGCGGCATTTGCCAGTTTGTTTCCTGCTTTATCAGCGCCTAGTTCGCTCATTTTTCCATCTACCTTTACTTGGTGTTTGGGGTTATAATTCACTTATGTTCTCACTTATTCCTGTTCAATTTGTGGGAAACAAAAAAGCCCATGATTGCGAGTCACGGGCTTTTTGCTTTTTTGAATATAAAAACCCCGACAGTTAGTACTATCGGGGTTTTTCTTTGGGCATAAAAAACCACCGCGAACGATGGTTATTTAACCTCTCTCTTATACGTCTGACTTCTAATTAAAAAACCACTCCGAAGAGTGGTTTTAAATTATCTAATATTATTTAACTAATCGACCCATGGCGTTCTGCACTATTAGCGGCAATTGTTCCTTTGAGACCAAGTCTGTGCGATTAACCAATTCTGGAATGTTGTTAGCATCCACCATTACAGCTTCTCTTGGAATTAAATCTAGAGAAAACCCACCTTGATAATTTAGCTTGATCATCATCTGCTTACCCTGAAGTATTCTTGATATCAAAGCCTGTGCTACTTGTTCTGGATTAAAAGATGGGTGTTCAGGCATTTTGCCACCTAAACGCTTTACTTCCTTTTCAAGCTGACTGTGATACTCAATCAAGCGATATTGCAATACACCGTGACAATCCTGCACAGCATTAATATCTACTGGTGAATGTTGCTGAGCTTTATCAAAGGTTAGGATTAGACCATGAACATACTCCACCGCCTCATCAAGCATTTCTAGCGGTATTTCATCAATGTGGTCAACATTAAACCGTTGTTGAACCATGATATAAGCATCTGAAAAATTAATCTTCACGCGCGACACCAAGTTTGATACTGCGTGTCGTAAGTTTTCGCGATCTTTTGGTGTTGTTTTACGTGGATTTACCGCCTTACCTTTTGTCCAGTAATCCCAAAGCACATCGTCACATTCTTCTTGATACTTAATAACTGTATCGCGAAGTTCGGGTTTTACTTTGTTTGGACTGATTGTCATCAACCAACCGAAAAGCTTTTTAAGCGGTAAACACAGCATTTGATACTGTTTGCCATCTTTACCAGTTGTGGTGATTTCCCCCACAACTGAATTAAACCGCTGTTTAATTTTGACTAATTGTGCTTTCCAATCCAACCCCATATTCTCAACAATAGGACGCATTGCTGTGTATGGTTGCCCTTCAAATTCCACAATATATAGCTCAGCATTGTGGAATGGTACGGTGATTTGCTGTAAACTCATTGCTGTCATAACTATTTTCCTTTGGTTTGTGACAATTCAATCAAGCCCCGATCCGCCAAGATTTGATGGGCTTTTTTGTTGTCTGTTAATTTCATGCTTTCGCACTCTCTTGGGTTAATAACAGCTCAACTGCCTTATTCATTAAATAATTCATTGAACGCTGATCTTTTTCTGCCATTTTCTTTAATGGCTCATGCAATTCACTTGTTAAGCGGAATCGCACATCTGTTGTATTTTTTTGTTTATCTTTCATGGTTTCCTCTTTTAGCCTCACTATGAGGTTATTTAAAAGTAACCCCATTTTGAGGTATTGTCAACATATCTACAAAACATTTTAACCTCAATGTGAGGCTATGGAGATTTATATGAGTGATAATCCAAAACATGTAACCGTTAGGCTGCGTGTACCACCCGAGCTAAGAGATAAAATTGCAGAATCTTCAGAGCAATATAATCGCTCAATGAATGCTGATATGGTTGCTAGACTTGAAGATAGCTTTAAAGATGACCTATCCAAGTACGAGAATGTCTTGCGAGAAGCTAAGCTAGAATTACTTTTAAAAGAACTAACTGTACGTTTTGGTGTTTTTAATATTACGGTATCCACCACAGAAGATGACCACCTTCAAAGGCAAAAAGATATTGAAGAATTAAAAAACAAAAAAAAGTAAGTCAGCGCTGACTTTGCAAGGATGTCGAACGCCTCAATCAAAAATAAACTTCCTAAACTGTAAACTATGGATTACAATTAAACATGTATGAAATCACCACAACCGAAGTCTATGACGAATGGTTTGATGCGCTAAAAGACACAAAAGGCAAAGCTCGCATTAATGCCCGCCTGCGTCGCGTTGAACTCGGCAACTTTGGGGATGCTGAACCGGTTGGTGACAGTGTGTCTGAGTTACGGTTCTTCTTTGGCCCTGGTTATCGTATCTATTTCATACAACATGGTGATGAAATTATTATCTTGCTTGCTGGTGGTGATAAATCTACACAGTCAAAAGATATAGACAAAGCACTTGAATTAGCAAAAGAAATACGAGGTGAATCATGACCGTTAAGCTAAAAAAATGGAACATCCAAGATCATCTTAAAACAGAAGAAGATCGCCAGGCCTATCTTGAAGCAGCTCTGGAAGAAGCTGGTGACGACCCCGCATATATCGCCCATGTCCTAGGTGATATTGCTAAATCATATGGTATGACCAAGCTTGCTCAGGAAACTGGCTTAACCCGTGAAGGCCTATATAAGTCCTTTGGAAAGCAAGGGAATCCAAGCTTTGTTACTGTCAGCAAGGTTGCTAGCGCAATGGGCTTAAAACTCACATTTCAACATGCATGAAAAAAAGCACCCTAGGGTGCTTTTTTTACTCACATTCAATTTTCCAAAGCGCATCAATTACAATTGATGGGGTGTATCCTGTTGCATCACCCTCTACCCTCACATAGTCAGTTTTTGGATCATAAATGTATCGCTTGAAACCAACATAACCCCCAAATCTATTTTTTGCATTCACCTCGCCACAATTTCCCTTTTGATTCCTAAATTGTGCTGATGCGGCATCAAATGCTTCAGCTTTGATTTTATCCTCAATTTTCTTTATTCCTGCTTGCACTCTAGCCTGCTTGGATTGCTCAAATTCCTTTGCATTCTTTTCGCTAATCAACCGATCTTGCTCAGCCTTTAGAGCTTTGGCTTTTTCTGACTTGATGCGCTCTGCTTCGGCAGTTTTTTCAGCGTTAATAGCATCCAGCTTATTTTGCTCCAATCTTTTTTGGTTCGATATTTCAGCCTGCTTCAATCTTTCAGCGGAAGCTTTATTGCTCTGATTTATGAAGTAACAAATACCAATAGTAATCAGCAAAACAACCGCAGACATAACTTTTAAATTCACCCCAAACCCTCAATAATATTATTATTCAGGCATATAATAAGTGAAATCTGCAACATTCATCAATGTTTAGATAAATCAGATTGAAACTTTTCAAAACCTTTTTTATCTGAGTGGTGTGCTGCGCGGATCACATTGGCATCAAGCTTCTTGTCATCAATGTTTACTTTTTGAGCAGCTTTCAGGTAGTTCACAAAGCAGCCGTAGCTCATCTGCATAATTTCAGAATGTTGATGACCATGATCCGCTAAAAACTGAAATGCATTAAACCAGCTGGGCTGCTCTTCGCCTGACTTTGTACGCTGCCGAGGTTTTGGTTCTTTAAAATATGCGACATTTACTTCCAGCATTGTCTTGATTAGCAATTTGAAGCTTTGCTCATCATCAACATGCTGCATCAATTCAGCTTGTTTCTTGCCAGTAGTAAGCTCAAGTAAATGCAGAACTTGCAGCCCATGTGATGTAAATAGCTTCGTCAAAATTTCATCTGAATAATCTTTCTTTTCTAAAAATGTTTTAACAGCTATGGCCGCCGGAAACCAAACATCAAGGTTATGTACTTTTAGTTGCTGCACAGCAACTTTAGATTTACCGAAAGGCAATGTAACGCTTCGGCCTTCTGCCAAGAAAAAATCATTCATGATGCAATCTCATAAATGCAGGCACAAAAAAGACGCTTTCGCGCCTGTGTTCTTTGTGCCTATGTTTGTTTATGTGGCTTTTGGAATCGTCACAACATGGCCATATAAGCCCAATGTGGCATCCAATCCTTTATCAGTATCAGATAATGCTTGGCCTGAAATTTCGTACTGACCTAAATCTTCATGAATCAGCGGGAATGTTGTTTCAGGAGATTTTTTCGTGCGCCATAGACGCACAGCCATATTGTCACTAGTTGCAGTATTAATCCCTTTAAAGAACAACTCATATTCTTTATTGAAATCACCAGCAATAGTCGTATGACTTACAACACCAGTCGTATACGCTGCAGTAACTGGGCCTGCGATAGCTTCTTTAAAAGTAACCGTGCCAAATACTAAATCTAATTTATATTTAGAGGTGTCAATATCTGTAGATCCTGTCTTAAATGTAACTGCCGTCAAGCCGTAACCATTTAATTTAATCTCTTCACCAGCTTTTACAGTACCGAGTGAATGATCCGTTACAACTGTGCTTGCTACATCAGTCTGCATACCTGAAAGAATGTATTTAAGGTTCTCCTTATCTACTTCTTCCAATTGACCTTTGAAGTTAACACCAGTCGTTTTTGTTAAAACGAAATCTGTTGTGCGCTGACCTGATGTGCTTTCTTGGTGCTCAACTTGATCTGTTGTAATTTCCAGCTCAAATTCAGGCACGTTACCAATGTAACGCATAGCACCTGCAACACCATTGGTAATTTCCGAAAGGTAAAATTTACCTTGGAGTGAAATGTATTCTTCAGCCATTAGTTTCCACCTCATCTTTTTTGGTATTTACAGACTTGGCTTTAGCAGGCTCTTCAACCGCTTCAATCACGCCGCGCTGCAGTAAGTCTTGAATTTGAGAATCGCTCAAACCGCCAACGATATCCCCAGAATTAAAACGCCCGACAGATTGCCGGGCTTTGTATTGTTTTTGCATGAATAATTCCTAAACAAACATTTTTGATTCAAATACCAAAGTGATGTACACGCACGTTGGTGAATAATCTTCCTCGACCGCAATCATATCGAGTGGACGTTTACTGGAGGCAGGACGCCAGCCGGACAGCAGCTTTAAAACTTTCATGGTCAGCATGCCGGCACGATCCAATACAGCAGAGCCATCATTTTGCTGTGATGCAGCGTGACGCTCACAAATCGTGACTTCCCATTGCTGCGCCAGGCTCATTATTGATGAACGGCCTGCATCATCAGATTTTCGGACACGTCGATAATAAATCTGAGCATTTGGCGTCACCTGGGAAAGCTCAGTAACTTTGGCTGAATTGGCTGGTGTATACACCTTTTTAAAATCTGGGATCTCTTTCAGCTTTTCATAAATTTCATTACGAACAGCAAAGAAATTATCTTCATCCGTCATTTGTTAAATGCTCCACGATTAAATCCATCACTTCCAATTCATCACTCTCAGTTAAGCCAAGGAATGGCCGGCGCGGCATATTTACTTTGTAGGCCTTGCCCATACTTTCCTGCATAAAATTGGAACGCGCCTTACGCACGAACGTATTGCCAACCAAACCGGTGCGCTGGTTCTGCCGAAAATACGTCCGGCGCATACGTGCCTCGTAATGGATATCACCACCGAAGTGATGAATCGGACCATATTCAACATCAGTCCCGACTTCTACTCCATCCTGCAGAACGTTATGGGTAATGGAATTCATAAGCCGCGAGGTATC
>NZ_JAPEQW010000051.1:0-8497 GCF_026168575.1 Acinetobacter entericus | reverse complement strand
TGAAGAGCAAATTCAGTCACAAGCATGGGCGCTCGGCATTGAAGCTGCAGCGCTTAAAGCTGTGATTGAAGTTGAATGTAAGGGCTCAGGCTTTAATGCAGATAATACGCCAGTGATTCTATTTGAACGTCATGTGATGCGTCAGCGTTTAATTGCAAATGGCCAATCAAAAGTTGTTGATCAAATGATGATTAAGCGACCAGATTTATGCAGTAAAACTTCAGGTGGTTATGGCTTGTATTCTGCTCAGCATGGCCGCTTGAATGCCGCAGCGCAGTATCATCGGGTATCTGCTTTAGAGTCAGCAAGCTGGGGTATTGGGCAGATAATGGGCTATCACTGGCAATCGCTTGGCTATAAGTCCCTGCAGGCATTTGTCAATGCAATGTATAAAGACGAAGCTTCACAGCTGGATGCAATGTGCCGTTACATCAAAGTGAATGGCCTTATCAATGCACTGAAAAATAAAGATTGGAAAGCCTTTGCACGTGGTTATAACGGTGTTGCTTATGCCAAAAATAGCTACGATATAAAGCTGGCCAATGCTTATAAAGAAATATCCAACCACGCGTGATAAAACTTTTTAGCATTTCATTATGCTGGCTTTTAATGTAATAGTGGTATCACTGTTAACATAAAATGTTGCTATTCAAGCAAAAAAATGTAATCTAGAGGTAAGTTAAATTTTACTCAAAAGCGTAATTCTTTCTATTTTTTAATCTTATGTATTTCTGCTAAGGAAATAGGTTAAACAAATGAATTTTATAATATTATTTATTTCTACCTCGCTCCTTTTTGTATCTTTTGGTGCTTTTTCTCAAGATGAGGTATATGGCTGGAGAACAGATACAATTACGCAAAGAACATCAATTTCAGCAGGAATTCCTGATGATACTCCTCCATTTTTGTATAAAATAATTAATACAAAAATGATTGATAGTAATAGGTTGGAATTTAATTTTCAGGCAGACAAAAATATACTTTTTTCAACATTAGAAGAAGGGTCTGCTGCGTTTATTGCCGCTAAAAATCTAGATATTGTTCAGAAATGGGATGGTGAGCACTATGGATCTGGGTGGTTGATTTTACCTCAAAATAGATTAACCAAGCTGTATACTTCTTCTTGGCAAGCAGATTTATATTCTCCTGATGGAGCCAAAACAATACTCGCATCATTAGGAGAGAAAAATTATGTAATTATTAGTTTTGGTCAGCTTAATAATCGGTGTCAAAGTGGAAAACTAAAAATATTTATTGATTACAAGCCTTTAAAAGATACTAAGGGGAATGAAATAAATTTGCTACCAGGAGGTTCTATACTAACTTTTGGCAAAGATATTAATATTGAGGTAAGCGGTGTCTGTCCAAACAATCCTGATACTGGAACTTTTCAGGGGAATTTTACTATTCTAAAAGACACACTCAAGCCATAAGGTCATTAGGGTTCACTTAAATTCTTATTCTTAAAAAAGCGATTAATCATTTCTCAACAACCCTAGCACCTTTCCAAAGTTCCGATAGGCCAGCCATTTACCGTCTTTCATTATTGTGTGCATTAGCTTGGCAACTCACTCAGAATTATGTACTTTGATTTTATACCAAGCGCCCAGCCACTTTCCATTCATCAACAATGTCAATTCCAGCTTCCTTCAAAACCCATTCTTCAATTTTTGTATGATGTAGTCTTAAAAGGTCAACTGGTCTATCCTTATAATGCTTCTCTGCGGTAGCACTTGGCTTATGCCCCATAATTTGTGCCACAACACCTGTTGGAATCTCAAGCCATTCAGCCAAATTTGAGAATGATCTTCGCAAATCATGCACCGTAAACTTCGGTAGGCCTTTTTCCGCAAGTGCATTATAGTAACTGCGTCTAATGTCTGTAATATGACCAGACTTAGACTGCTCAGACCAAAACACAAAGTCGGATTCAGGATGTTTAGGTAGCTGACGCAAAAGCATTTCAACATAGGGTGTCATTGGAATAATGCGATCTTCTTGCTCAACCTTATCCCAGATACTGATAGTCTTCCATTTAAAGTCGAGCTGAGAGTGGGTGAGTGAGCGCATGGATTCAGATCGTGGTCCACATAAAATGCTGACCTGCAAAAAAGTCTTGTGCATAATGTTCTGAATATCATTCACAGCCAAAAACCAATCTTTCAACTGATTGCGCTGAACTGAATTTTTAACAGGTTTTAATACTGGTACGGCTCGGCGTACACGCTTCGCTTGGTGAACTTTTGCATCAATTAAATGCATATAGATGTCATGCTCTTGGCACCAGTTAATGCAAGATCTGGTAATTCGAAAACCTAGCGCTGCACGACCAGGTCTAGTTTCAGCTTCTTTGGTTTGCCATTCAATTAATGTATCTGAGTTAATTTTGACAAGTGGTATATCAAGTAGTGAAGCTAAAGCACCCGGTATTGTTAAGCCTTTACCTCGCACTTTTTCCTCACCGCCACGATGGGATAGTTCAAGATGATCACGCAGATGTCGATCGGACCACAGGTGCTTATTTGCTTCTACATATTCTGCAAACACATCACCAAAAGTAATTTTTTCATTTAACTTTGCTTGAGAGAACTCATCATTTTTTTGATCTTCTTCAGCTTTATTACGTCGCGGATCAATTCCTTGGTCGCATAGCTGCTGCAGACGTCTTGATTCTTTTCGAGCATCATCCAGCGCCCAAACATTTACATCACCAATTGTTATGCGTAAACTTTTACCTGAAACGCGACTTTGAAAAATGTATGAACGGTTTTCATTTTGAGTGACTCGAACGGAAAGCCCCGGCGTATCAATATCCCAATAGAAGATTTGGTTTTTTGGTGACTCTGGTTTTTCTAGCTTCAGTACTTTGGCTGAAGTAAATTTTAGCTTCATTTGTTTTCAAGTGCTTACATCAGGGGTGGTGTAAGCACTATGTAAGCAAATTAATTAAATACCAGTCAACACAAATAAATACTGTTATTGTTTAAAGTGCTGAAAAATATGGAAATAAATACTTTTATTCAACATTGATAAATAGTGATAAACCCATAAAATTCANATTAATTAAATACCAGTCAACACAAATAAATACTGTTATTGTTTAAAGTGCTGAAAAATATGGAAATAAATACTTTTATTCAACATTGATAAATAGTGATAAACCCATAAAATTCAGGACTCATAATCCGTTGGTCGACAGTTCAAGTCTGTCTGGGCCCACCAAATTTTATACTTATATCGCTTTATATGATTTTCAAACCCTTAATTTAAAAAGAATTAAGGGTTTTTTATTGCCTAGGATAAACCCTTATCAAAACACGTTCTGTATTCGTAATGGTATTCTAAATTTTTTAATGGCCGCAGGTTTTGTTTAAATTTTGATTAAACTGTGTGGGCTTGATCGGACCGCAGCAGCAGATTGTTAACTCTTCTGCGGACAAAAGCATATTGCGATTAGCTGCCAGAAAAGTAATGTGATGGATTATATTTGCTTGTCGAAACAGAGCTGGATATCACCGGAAATGGCATAAATTTCACATTGGTATTGATATAGAGACCTTTCAAATACAGGCAGTTCGGCTCACAACGAATAATGTCAGTAATTCACAAGCACTTGGAAATTTACTTGATTAGCTTCCGCAAGATGAATGAATTGATTTTGTCTATACTGGTGAAGCAGATGAGACTTAGTCTTAGAGAGATACAAGGGCGTGTTCTATTAAAAAAAATGAATTTTTCATGACAATGTATTTTGTGAAGCAGTGCTTCTCAGGTAGGGCAATCTGGAAAAAATGGTCGGGTTATCAGCGCCGAAGCTTGGTTGAAACCAAGATGCATTACATTAATTCATTGAGCAAAAACTTAGCGCAAGGAACTTTTGAAGTCCGGTGAATGAGGTGCATGCATGTTGGCCATCCTCAATAAATTTCCAAAATGAGGCAGACCACATACCTAAGTTATTACTCAAATTTGAGTAGTTATGGTTCATACTCAATTGGTGAAAAATCATCAAAATATGCTTATTGAAGTGTCTGTTTTTACTTGACCATTACACGGAATAAAAAGAGTTAGATTGATTGAAAAAAAACAGCACTTAAACGGGTTGTTCTGAAATTTATTTTATATTTTCATTAAAAACAATGTGTTAGTTTTAAATTTGTTTGGGCCTGTCATGTAGAATAAAAAGGTAGCAGTATTCATTATCCTTATCAGTGACTAATCATTAAACTGCATTAAATAGGTTTAATTTCTCTTTAGTTTCCTACCTTAATTTTGCATACCTGCCAAGTACAGGAATCAAACCAAATTATAATTTTTCCATGACATGCCGCTCATGTAGAAAGTCCAATTGGCAGTAAGATATTATTTAGATTGAGTCTTATCGCAGACAGGCGGTGAATGTGATTGGCAAAATATACCAATCTAAAAAAAACCATAAAAAAAATATGAATTAAATTTTGTAAATAAATTTTAATTATTATATTTAAAAAAATTTAACAATATGAGTAATACTTAAAATTATTGGCATATTTGTATTATATTGTGACTTATTTCACATAGTATTCCAATTATACAATACTTTCTTACGTAAGATTTAAATTTTTGTAAAAAGATACAATTAAAATAATGGATTTATATTCCGACTAATTTGATATACATAAAATAACAATTATTTTTCATTGTTTATTTTTACTAAAAATATTTAATTAACAACATCTTATTTTTTCCAAGAGCTTTCCGGATGTGCGCGGTTTGCTAGTTTGATTGCCTTAATTTTTTTTGCAATTCAATCCATTTACGAAAATAGCTAAATATATAACGTTAATAAAAACTGATTAAACATAATTCATAAATTTATAAAAGTCATATAACAATCAGAGGGAGTATTTTTATGGCTAATATTCAGGTTGTGTCCAAGCAAAGCCATAAGGTTTTGGACAAGACACTCGATAATAAAGTTCTCTTAACGGAGAATTCAGTTGTAAAAATTAATGTTGATAAAGAGTTGGTGGAAAGCATCACACGTGATGGGAACTCTGCCGTAGTCAAGCTGAAAAATGGCGAAACTATTGTTATTGAAAATTTTTTCAATGGCTCTATTGATGCCAACAGTATTGTACTTGAGGGTAAAGATGGACTTTATTGGGTTCAGTTTACAGATGCTGCAGGTAATGTAACCCCTTCAATTGTATATAATCCTTTAAATGAAATTACGCCATTACTGTATGACGAGACTGCTTCATCCATACAGCCGTGGCTGATTGGCGCTGGAGTTGTAGGTGGTGCAGCGGCGATAGCGGCAAACTCATCATCTTCTTCTGGTGATGATGGTGATAATAGAGATCGTACTCCTCCTGAATCTCCAAAGAAACTTCTGATTAGTAATGACGGCACTAAGGTTACAGGAAAGGCAGAGCCGGGTTCTAAAATTGAAGTCAAAGATGCCAATGGCAATGTGATCGGCTCTGGCACAGCGGATGCGAATGGCGATTTTGAAGTGGCGGTGAGTCCAGCGCAGAAGAATGGCGAAACGCTGCAAGTCACGGCGACGGATGCGGCAGGCAATGCGTCTGCGCCAGCGCCGGTTACAGCGGATGATACCACTGCGCCAGCAGCGCCAACTAATTTGGACGTCAGTGATGACGGCAGCAAGGTCACAGGCAAAGCAGAACCGGGCTCAAAAGTTGAGGTGAAAGACGGCAACGGCAATGTGATCGGCTCTGGCACAGCAGATGCGAATGGCAATTTTGAAGTGGCGGTGAGTCCAGCGCAAAAGAATGGTGAAACGCTGCAAGTGACAGCAACGGATGCGGCAGGCAATGCGTCTGCGCCGGCGCCGGCTACAGCGGATGATACCACTGCGCCAGCAGCGCCAACTTATTTGGACGTCAGTGATGACGGCAGCAAGGTCACAGGCAGAGCAGAACCGGGCTCAAAAGTTGAGGTGAAAGACGGCAACGGCAATGTGATCGGCTCTGGCACAGCAGATGCGAATGGCAATTTTGAAGTGGCGGTGAGTCCAGCGCAAAAGAATGGTGAAACGCTGCAAGTGACAGCAACGGATGCGGCAGGCAATGCGTCTGCGCCGGCGCCGGCTACAGCGGATGATACCACTGCGCCAGCAGCACCGGAAGCGACGGTCAGTCCTGATGGCAAGAGTGTACTAGGCCGTACAGAGCCAAATGCGGCAGTAGAAGTTAAAGACACCAACGGCAATGTGATTGGCAGCGGCACAGCGGATGCGAACGGCAATTTCGAAGTCGCAGTAAATCCAGCAATTGATAACGGCGCCAAAGCTACAGTGACAGCAACAGATGCTGCAGGCAATAAATCAGCGGCAACTCAAGTGACAGGTGGCTTGGATACTTTAGCACCAGCAGCGCCGACCGATTTGGACGTCAGTGATGACGGCAGCAAGGTCACAGGCAAAGCAGAACCGGGCTCTAAAGTTGAAGTGAAAGATGCTGGCGGCAATGTGATCGGTACTGGCACAGCGGATGCGAACGGCGATTTCGAAGTGGCGGTGAATCCAGCGCAGAAGAATGGTGAAACGCTGCAGGTCACGGCAACGGATGTGGCAGGCAATGCGTCTGCGCCAGCGCCGGTTACAGCGGATGATACCACTGCGCCGGCAGCGCCAACTAATTTGGACGTCAGTGATGACGGCAGCAAGGTCACAGGCAAAGCAGAACCGGGTTCAAAAGTTGAGGTGAAAGACGCCAATGGCAATGTGATCGGTACTGGCACAGCGGATGCAAATGGCGATTTCGAAGTGGCGGTGAGTCCAGCGCAGAAGAATGGCGAAACGCTGCAAGTCACGGCGACGGATGCAGCAGGCAATGCGTCTGCGCCAGCGCCAGTTACAGCTGATGATACCACTGCGCCGGCAGCGCCGACCGATTTGGACGTCAGTGATGACGGCAGCAAGGTCACAGGCAAAGCAGAACCGGGCTCAAAAGTTGAGGTGAAAGACGGCAATGGCAATGTGATCGGCTCTGGCACAGCGGATGCGAACGGCAATTTTGAAGTGGCGTTGAATCCTGCGCAAAAGAATGGCGAAACGCTGCAAGTCACGGCGACGGATGCAGCAGGCAATGAGTCTGCGCCAGCGCCGGTTACAGCGGATGATACCACTGCGCCGGCAGCGCCAACAGATTTGGACGTCAGTGTTGACGGCAGCAAGGTCACAGGCAAAGCAGAACCGGGCTCAAAAGTTGAGGTGAAAGACGGCAATGGCAATGTGATTGGCAGCGGCACAGCGGATGCACATGGCGATTTTGAAGTGGCGGTGAGTCCAGCGCAGAAGAATGGCGAAGCGCTGCAAGTCACGGCGACGGATGCAGCAGGCAATGAGTCTACGCCAGCAGCAGTTACAGCGGATGACACGACTGCGCCAGATGCTCCAATTATAAATACGATTACTGAAAATAATCCAATCACTGGTACAGGTGAAATTGGTGCTACATTGATAATCACATTCCCAGATGGATTAACCGCCAGTGTGGTTGTAAATGGGCAGGGTAAATGGGAGGTTCCAAATCCTGGCCTAATTAATGGTGATATTGTTCAAGCTGTACTTAAAGATTCTGCAGGAAATATATCGGATAGTACTCAGGTAACAGTTAGTTTTATAACGGATTCAGAATCGGCCTCGGCTTCTGAGTCGGCTTCAGCGTCTGAATCTGCATCAGCTTCAGCCTCTGAATCTGCGTCTACGTCAGCCTCTGAGTCGGCGTCTACGTCAGCGTCTGAATCGGCATCCACTTCGGCTTCTGAGTCCGCGTCTACGTCAGCTTCTGAATCGGCATCGGCTTCAGCGTCTGAATCGGCATCCACTTCGGCTTCTGAGTCCGCGTCTACGTCAGCTTCTGAGTCGGCATCGGCTTCAGCGTCTGAATCGGCATCCACTTCGGCCTCTGGATCTGCATCCACTTCTGCTTCTGAATCAGCGTCCACTTCGGCTTCTGAATCTGCATCGGCTTCAGCGTCTGAATCCGCGTCCACGTCAGCGTCTGAATCAGCGTCCACTTCGGCTTCTGAATCGGCATCCACTTCGGCGTCTGAATCAGCGTCCACTTCGGCTTCTGAATCAGCGTCTACGTCGGCTTCTGAATCTGCATCGTCGTCAGCCTCTGAATCTGCGTCCACGTCGGCTTCTGAATCTGCGTCCACGTCGGCTTCTGAATCTGCATCCACTTCGGCGTCTGAATCAGCGTCCACTTCGGCTTCTGAATCAGCGTCTACGTCGGCTTCTGAATCTGCATCGTCGTCAGCCTCTGAATCTGCGTCTACGTCGGCTTCTGAATCGGCATCGGCTTCAGCGTCTGAATCGGCATCCACTTCGGCTTCTGAATCAGCATCGGCTTCAGCTTCTGAGTCGGCATCTACTTCGGCGTCTGAATCAGCGTCCACTTCGGCTTCTGAATCTGCGTCCACGTCGGCGTCTGAATCAGCGTCCACTTCGGCTTCTGAATCGGCATCCACTTCGGCGTCTGAA
>NZ_JAPEQW010000005.1:0-197357 GCF_026168575.1 Acinetobacter entericus | reverse complement strand
TTTTAAATGGTTTATCGCATAGACATTTTAATTGGTGAATAACATTAATTTTTTATTTAATATAATTCAATATCTTAATTATATGTGAAAAGCCCAAGAATGCGTATTTGAGCTTTTTTAATGATTTATCACGTTCCACGATTAATGCTTAATCAATGTTCCATGATTTTAATTAGGCTTGTTAAACAGCACGCTCTGCCATCAGCAATGAAAAAATAAAGTGATATTCCTTTCATCACTCCGCCGCTTCATTGGTCACACGCAACACTTCTTCCAGCGTTGTTTTTCCCTGCAATACTTTACGCAAGCCATCATCACGGATAGAACCAGATTGTTTGCGGGCATACGCTTCCACTTCAAACTCGGCTGCATTGCCATGAATTAAGCGGCGCATCGACTCATCCACAGGGACAATTTCATAAATCGCGGTACGGCCATTAAAGCCTGTATGCGAACAATGCTCACAGCCATTCGGCTGAGGCAACTTTAAGTGCGCGTCATGCTCAATATTGGCAAACAGCTGTTCTTCAAAATCATCCGCTTCATGCCAAGTTGCACAGTGTGAACACAAAGTCCTCACCAAACGCTGCGCAATCACTCCAATCAAAGAACTCGACAATAAAAATAGTTCAATGCCCATATCTTTTAAACGGGTCACTGCGCCTACCGCAGTATTGGTATGCAGGGTGGATAACACCAAATGGCCCGTCAGCGAAGCTTGAACTGCAATTTCCGCCGTTTCCAAATCTCGAATCTCACCGACCATCACCACATCTGGATCTTGACGCAGCATGGCTTTTAACGCACGGGCAAAAGTCATATCGACTTTGGTGTTGACCTGTGTCTGGCCAATGCCTTCCAGTTGATATTCAATTGGGTCTTCAGCTGTCAAGATATTTTTTGAGCCGTCATTTAAGTCTGATAAAGCCGCATACAGCGTGGTGGTCTTACCCGAACCCGTTGGGCCCGTCACCAAAATAATGCCGTGCGGACGGTGCACCAAAAGCTTAAGACGCTCATAGTCATTATTCATCAGGCCTAAATGCGTCATGTTTAAACGCCCCGCCTGCTTATCCAGCAAACGCATCACCACGCGCTCGCCATAAGACGACGGCAAGGTCGACACACGCACATCCACTTCACGGCCCGCTAAGCGCAGCGAAATACGGCCATCCTGCGGAATGCGCTTTTCAGCAATATCCAGTTTGGCCATGACTTTAATCCGCGACACCAGCAGCGGCGCCAATTCGCGGCGCGGCTGCACAATTTCACGCAGCTGACCATCGACCCGCAGGCGCACTGATAATTTTTTTTCAAAGGATTCAATGTGAATATCGGAGGCGCCAACACGGATGGCTTCGGATAGCAAGGCATTGATGAGGCGTACTATCGGCGCATCATCTTCCTGATCCATCAAATCTTCAGCTTCAGGCACAGAGTCTGCAAGGCTGAGTAAATCAGGATGATCTTCCAAGCCTGCTGCCACTTGCTGTGATTCCCCAGTATCCCCGGCAAAACTGGAACTCAGCAGCTGATGAAATTCCTGATCTGTGCACAGCTGATACTGCGCGGCATGCCCCAAAAACCGCCGCGCTTCCTGCAGCGCCAGCATAGGTGTGCTTTCACGCCGCACAATATAGGCTTGATCGCCTTCATAACGGAGCAATACGCCATGCCGCTTTGCAAAACTATAGGGTATTTGTAATTGTTTGAGTACTTGCATCAAAGTTTATAATGATGGAAAAAGTGTTTTGAGTGTACTCTAAGCACATGACAGCGTGAAGTCTGTTTTTTCAGCTTTTAATGATATAGGGAAAATTGCATTGTCTTTAATCAGTGATGTACTGCAAACGGAAACGCCTAAACTCAAGTGGTGGGGTGAGCATCATTTTGAGCTGCACCGCCCTAAAGCTTGGCAATTCGGCTCACTGCTGTTCCGCCTGACCCGCGGCCTGCAGGAATGGCGCCTGGAATACCATCGCCCGACGGTACAGTATGACTATGAACAGCAATGGCACCATATTGATGATCCTGAATTTGCTTTTCCGCCGCCGGTGCATATTGAACGCTATATGTTTAAAAATACGCATGAAAATATTCAGATTATGCCAAGGCTGGCCGACCGCTCCGTGGTGATCCGCCCAGTCGACCCGATTTATATCCCTGCCGGCCAGCGCGGTACGCTGTACATCAGCACGCCATTATGGATTGCGGGATTTGTGGAAGGCCAAAGAGACCCGCTGTTTGATATTCCTGTCATTTTGCCCAAAGACACATGGTTTGGCCCCAATAAGCGCATGGGTGAAATCTGCTATGCCACTGCAGTCGATGGACGCACAGAGCTGCATCAGCTGAAAGTCCGCGCCTTTCGCGCCATTACCCCGATTGAATTTCACAACACCAGCCATGAACAATTGCGCTTTGACCGCATGAATGTGCCGGTTCCCGCCTTGCCGCTGTTTTACAGTGAAAGTACTGGGCGCTTATGGACCTCGCAGATTAAAGTGCAGCATGAAGGGCCTGACCGACCGCCGCGTATCCGCATAGAAAACCGCACACCGCCGCATGCAGGGGAAGTGATGTATATGCATCCGCCGCGTGAAACGGCTGGGGCTTTATTTAACATGTTTGATTCATTTTTCTAAGAGGCAGCCATGGCGAATACCAGTATTTCTAGCGAAGTCACCAGCAGCCTCACGGGGATTGTGAAGAATCTGAACACTGACCGGATCACAGAGCTTTTGGTTGCCGTGATTTTGGCCTTGATTGGTTTTTTAATTGCGCGTTTTGTGTCCAACGCCTTTATCCGAACAATTGGCGTGCGCTTCAATGCACATCAGCGCTTGGTCTGGCGGCGCGGCATTTTTTATTTCATTTTCATTATCTTTATCATGGCCAGCTTGAAAGAAGCCGGCTTTAAGCTCAGTGTGTTTTTAGGCGCGGCGGGCATCCTGACGGTGGCTTTAGGTTTTGCCTCACAAACGTCCGCGTCCAACCTGATCAGCGGGATTTTCCTGATTGGCGAAGGCTCTTTTGAAATTGGCGATACCATTCAAATTACCCTGATCCGCGGCCATACCATTGAAGGTGAAGTCATCTCGATTGACTTGCTGTCCGTTAAGCTGCTGACGCAGGACAATGTCTATGTGCGCCTGCCGAATGAACAGCTGATCCGCGCGCCGGTGCATAATCTGTCAAAATTTCCGATACGGCGCATTCCCATTACACTGGCGATTAACTTCCATGAAGACATCATTAAAGTCCGCGAAGTGCTGCTGGATGTTGCTGGCAAATATCCGCTGGTGCTGGCTGACCCCAAACCTGCGGTCACGGTGACGGCATTCCGGGAATCATCAATTGAGCTTCTGTTTGCGGTATGGTGCCAGCAGGAGAACTTTCTAAGAGTGCGCGATGAAATGCAGGAACGCATCCGCAACGGCTTTTTGGATAATCAAATTGAAATTCCAGTACCGAAAATGGGCTTTGTTGACCACCCTGCTGTATCGCCTTTGCAAAATGAAGAGCTGGATCAATATGCTAATGCGCAAGAAATTAAGCGTGAACCGGACTTAAAATAGCGCGTCTGCTTTTCTGCGTTTAAATGGCAGGCATTCAAAAATCCAGCAGGATGAGGCAGGCGCTTTCCTTCGTGGAAAGCCGCATGCAATAAAAGAAAAATCAGCGCTTCTGCGCCTCTGGCATAGGCGCAATATAGGCAATTATCAGCATGACAAAACCTGCGCCTAAGAATGAAATGACCCGGCTCAGCGTGCCGATATGCGAAAGGTCAAACAGCACTAATTTTAAAGTGACCAAGACCAAAATACTGCCGCCAAAGATCCATAACGAACGTAAATGCCGTTTCGCTGCCGTCAGCATGCAGATGAAGGCTAAGCTGACCCACAGCAAAGTGAAACTCAGCTGCACCGTGGCATTTTCCCACATCTCCCAGACATTGTACGGCGTGCCCAGATACACATGCAGCGCGCGCAGCACCACATAGCTGCTGAGCCAAAGCAGCCCCAACATCATCAAAACGGCGCCTAAGCTTTTTTCCAAGCCTGCTTTCATCTGCACATTCAGCATCCAGATAAAACCCGCCTGCATCGCGATGCTGATTAAGTCAAAAGGATTCAGCACAGGCAGCAGATACAGCTGAAACGCCTGCTGGCTGAAAATCTGCGAAAAAATAATCCACAGCAGCATCAGCATCAGCGTATTTCGCGCCTGCCAGAACATTTTCCAATCGGGATTGGGCTGGCGATAACACCAAAGCGCAAACAGCAGCGGTAAAATCACCACACTTAAAAACGGCATGCTTGGTATTAACGTTAAGCTGGCGAACGCCAAACTGGCCAGCGCTCCTAAGCTGACCCACTCTTTTTCTGCTTTCACGCCCAGCATCGGGCGCAGCCACAGCAGAGTCAGCAGCGCGCCGCTCAAAGCAAACAGCAATCGGTCGGTCAGATTGTGCCACAGCAGCTTGCCGTCATGGCTTAAATCGACTGCCATATACAGCGCCAAGCCATACACAGGAATTAACCCAATCCATTTCGGCAGCAGCCATGACCATGCGGCGCCGCGGCGCAGCAGCCATTCATTGAAGATGCTGTAAAGCATGGCAATGCTCAGCAGGCAAATGAAGGCTTGGCTTGGACTGTCAATTTGCTCCAGCAGCAGCACGAACAGCATGACCGTAGCTGACAGCATCTGCATGCATTGAAAGGCAACCGCCGAACTGCTCAGCTGCTTCCGGAACTCAGCAGTGCTGTTCGCAATCAGCACCGTCAGCAGATAACTGATGCACAGCACCCAGTACACATTGCTTGGAAAAACGTTTTGCACTGAAAAATAGTACAGGCTGGAAAAACCCGCCATCATCATCAAGCCCATGCCGACATAACGGCTGAGCACAGAATGGCGGTACAGGCCATACGCAAAGACAGCGGCGCCTTCAACCGCCCAGCCCGCCACACTCCAGTGTTCGTACAGCAGTATCGGCGGAATGAATGCCATAAAGATCAGCATCAGACTGAAATAGCTTTGCGAAATAATGCGGATCGCCTGATGGCGCTTTGACAGCAGATATAAAACGCCATAGATTCCGGCAAAAATCAAACTGAAACCCGCCTGCCAGCGCTGTTCATCAAAATACATCAGATATAAAAAGCCATAACTGACAATCGGCGCGCCAAAAATCAGCGCCAGATCCAGTACCGGTTTCAATTGAAAACGCATCAGATTTTCTTGGGCCAGCAGCTGGCTGAAACGGAATCCGAGCCAAATAAAAATCGCCGCATGCGCATAAATTAAATAACTGAGTGCAGTTCTTTCCTGCTCTTCGCCTCGGTAAAAAGCATACGCGCCGCCCACCAGCACGGTCATTAAAAATGAAATCTGATTGAGAATTTTCCACGGCCTTAACGTGCTTAAAACCGCCACGGCTAAATTGATGCAAAGATAATAAGCAATCAGCTCAGCAGCGGTGGCATTGCGCACAGGCAGAGTAAAAGGCGCAATATAGGCGATCATCATCGCCATCAGCGCCAATTCAATACTTTGCTGTTTCAGGCTGAGCCAAATGGCGGGCAGAAGAATGGCGGCAAAGCACAGGCTGGCGATTGGCAAATTTGGAATGACCTGATTGTAATAGGCAAAAAATAAGGTCAGCGACAAGCTTGCCAGCCCCAAGCCCTCTAAAGCCAAAGCAAAACCCCGGTTGCGCTGCTTCAGCATATAGCCCAATAGCGTGATGCCGGCACTGACCGCCGCCACCAGCCATAATTTAACCGCAAGGCTGAGCTGCCAATGCTCAGTGGCAAAACGCAGCAGCAGGATCACCCCAATCACCAAAACAGCAATAGCGGCTTTTAATACCGGGTTGCCTTTAAACAGCCATTGCTGCAGCTGATCCATCAGACTGATGGAAACATCAGAGGCAATGAGCGCCTCAGATGGACTTGCTTCACCTGGACGCCGTGATTCCGCCTGCCGGCTCAGATCAGGCCTTGCGTGAAGTTGACGCTGCAGCGACAGCACATTGCGTTCCAGCCGCTTCAGCCAGCGCAGGAAAAAGAAAATCCAGGCAGAAATGCCTAATCCGGTTAAGATGCCAATATGGCCGATACCGCCGACCAGCGTCATGATCGAAGCGATATACAAAGGCACTTTTGACGTCGCTGCAAGCGGCAAGCCCGCTTCAGCCGCCAATTGGTCTGCCGGCTTTTGCAGGTCATCGACATAGTGCATCACGCTCACAGCAAATGCAAAACCGCATAAATAGCTGAAAATTTTCAGATCCGAAAACCAGCAGCCCACCCCGGCAATAATCAGCGCCATCAGCCAGATCATTCTGATTTCGTTATTTCTGTTCCGCTGTGCGTTCAGCATGCCTGCCCTTTTTTTTCAGTTTTAGCTGATGATACCGCAGCGGCCGGCAGAAGTTCCGCTGCTTTATCAGATTTTCGGTAACTGCTGCCAGACAATCACAGCGCCGCGCCATCATGCCTCAGCGCAGAGCGGAAAAATCACGTACAATAAAACCGTTATCTGGATTAGGAATTTTTCAATGCCGCCATTTGTCTTGGTCGATGGGTCATACTTTTTATTTCGCGCCTTTCACGCACTCCCCCCTTTAACCACGTCAACTGGATTGCATACCAATGCCATCCGCGGAGCCATTTCCGCCATTCAAAAGCTCATGCGCCGCACCCAGCCGACTCACATGGCGGTGATTTTTGATACGCCTGAACCGACGTTCCGCCATGAGCTTTCGCCCATCTATAAAGGCGACCGCCCAAGCATGCCGGAAGAGCTGGCAGAACAGATTCCTTACCTGCATGCGCTGATCCGCGCACTGGGCATTCCGCTGCATATGCTGCCGGGCGCAGAAGCCGATGATATTATCGGCACGCTGGCAAAACGCGCAGAAGCGCAAGGCCATCAGGTGCTGATTTCGACTGGCGATAAGGACATGGCGCAGCTGGTCACCGACAAAGTCACGCTGGAAGACAGCTTTAAAGACAAGCCTATGAATGTAAACGGCGTCTTTGAGAAATTCGGGGTTTGGCCCAACCAGATTATTGACTATCTGACCTTAATGGGCGATGCATCTGACGGCATCATGGGTGTTCCAGGCGTTGGCGCAAAAACAGCGGCAAAACTGCTGACCGAATACGGCTCAATTGGCGGCATTTTAGAGAATGTCGACAGCATTAAAGGCAAAGTCGGTCAAAATATTAAAGACAATGTGGAAGGGATTGCGCTGGACCATCAGCTGGCCAGCATCGTCTGTGATTTGGATATGAACCTGACTTATGATGACCTGAAATTAGCTGATCCAAATATCGAACAGCTGCGCAGCCTGTATACCGAATTAGAATTCCGCAATCAGCTGCAGTCTTTAGATCATCCCAATAATCCAAATGGCGCAGCGTATAAGCAGAATTCAAAAGCCATTCTTAAAGATGCCCATGCGGAAGAAAAAACGGTTACTGAAGATCAGGCGTCCATTACCAGCACCGATGATGTCTTGGGCCAAGCCAATTATCATACCGTTTTAGCGCAAATGGACTGGGACAATTTATTTAAACGCCTCAGCACCGAAAAGCGCTTTGCCTTTGATACGGAAACCACCAGCCTCGATTACCGCGTTGCGCAAATTGTCGGTTTCTCTGTGGCTTTTGATGCGCATGATGCCTATTACGTGCCGCTGGCGCATGATTATGAAGGCGCGCCTGAGCAGCTGAGCCGGGACCTTATTCTTGCGCAAATCAAGCCGATTTTAGAAGACAAATCGGTTGAAAAAATCGGCCATCATTTAAAATATGATGCGCACGTGCTGAAAAATCACGGCATTGAGTTGCAAGGCTGGTATTTCGATACCATGCTGGCCTCATATGTGCTCAACTCGGTTGCCACCCGCCACGGTATGGATGATGTTGCCCGCCTGTACTTAAGCCATTTAACCACAACGTTTGAGCAAGTGGCGGGCAAAGGCGCGAAACAGAAAAGCTTTAACCAGATTGAGCTGGAAACCGCTTCACACTATGCAGCCGAAGATGCACATGTGACTTACCGCCTGTATGAAGTGCTGGATGCCAAATTGCACAAGCATCCTGAACTGGTCAATATTCTGCACAATGTGGAAATGCCAGTGGCGCGTGTGCTGACCATGATGGAAGAGAACGGCATTGAGCTGAATCTGGACTTTCTGGATCAGCTGGGCAGCGAATTTGCCAAAACCATTCAGGATTTGGAAAATCAAATTACGGAACTGGCAGGCCAACCTTTCAATGTCAGCTCACCTAAACAAGTCGGCGAGATCCTGTTTGACAAGCTGGGCTTGAAAGGCGGCAAGAAAACCTCGACGGGCCAATACAGCACCAGTGAAAGCGTGCTGGAAAAAATAGAGCATCCAATTACCGATCTGATTCTGGAATACCGCGGCCTGTCTAAGCTGAAAAGCACCTATACCGACGGCCTGCTGAAGCAAGCCAATAATGAGACGCACCGCGTGCACACCAGCTACCATCAGGCGCTGACGGCCACCGGCCGTTTGTCATCAACCGATCCGAACCTGCAGAACATTCCTGTGCGTGAAGACATTGGCCGTCAAATCCGTAAAGCCTTCATTGCGCCGAAAGGCCGCGTACTGCTGGCCGCCGATTACTCGCAAATTGAATTGCGTTTAATGGCGCATTTTTCACAGGATGAAGCCTTGGTGGATGCCTTCAATCACGGTCAGGATGTGCATCGCCGCACAGCAGCGGAAGTTCTTGGCATTGCATTGGAAGATGTAACCGGCAATCAGCGCCGCCAAGCCAAAGCCGTCAATTTCGGCCTGCTCTACGGCATGTCTGAATTCGGCCTCACCCGCCAATTGGGCTTTAGCCGTGAAGAGTCACGCAGCTATATCGGCAAATACTTCCAGCGCTATCCTGGCGTGTTGGAATATATGGAGCGTACCCGCCAAGTGGCCCGTGAACAGGGTTTTGTCGAAACCATTTTAGGCCGCCGCCTGTATACGCCAGATATTATGGCCAGCAATAAAATGATCAAGCAAGGTGCAGAGCGCGCAGCGATTAATGCGCCGCTGCAAGGTTCGGCTGCAGACATCATTAAAATGGCCATGATTGAAGTGGAAAAAATGCTGCCAAAAGGCCAAGCCAAAATGCTGCTGCAGGTGCACGATGAATTGGTCTTTGAAGCCGATGAGGACATTGCGGATGATTTGGCAGTGAAACTGGCGGATGTTATGCAGTCTGTACTGAAAATTTCTGTGCCGCTGGTCGTAGAAGTCGGCAAAGGCAGCAACTGGGATGAGGCTCACTAAAGCACTTGCTCCTTCCTCCTCCCAGGAGGAAGGCTGGGATGGAGGTCATTTGCCTCCTAGAAGAAATATCAATGTCTTCACCTAAAAATTGCAGCCATAAAAAAGGACTCGTAATCGAGTCCTTTTTTACAATTGGGTTTCAGCACTTATAGGCCTGTCAGCAGCACAATCGCCACTTCTTTCATGATGGTTTCCGCCAGCAGCAAAGCAAAAATTGCGACAATCGGAGACAAATCAATCATGCCCATATTCGGCAGAATACGGCGGAATGGCGCCAGCAGCGGCTCTGCCAATTCTTGAACCACCTCAATATAAGGTGAACGCGATTGGCTGAACATCACCACCCAGCTCAAAATAATTGAAGCAAAAATCAAATAGCGGCAGAAGCGGATTAAGTCCTGAATCATGGTCACGAAGGTCATAATGATTAAATGCACAGGACTGTTAACGGATGCCCCGGACAAATGCATCACTCCAAACATTTTCAGAATATACAGCACCACCAATAAAATTAATGCCGCTGTATTCACCCGGCCTTTACCGACCGTCGGGAAAATCCGGCTGAACATATCTACAATTTTTGTGGCTTTCGCAGTAGAAAGCACCACAGGATTGTATGGACTTACTGCAGCCAATTGCATTAAAAACCGGAAGAAAACGAGCAAAATTGCGACGTTAATGATAATGCCAAAAATTAGCGCAGAATTTGCACCCATACTAGAACATTCCTAAATAAAAACGAATTACTTGATGCTGTCACTTAAATCTTGCGCAAGCTCTTGACTACGCTTTTGCGCAGCCGCCAAAGCCGCCTGAATATTTTGTGAGATATGCGCATGATCAAACACTTCAATCGCTGCTTGCGTTGTGCCATTTGGCGAAGTCACATTTTTGCGCAGTTCTGCTGGACTGCTGGAGCTGGTGATTGCCATTTGCGCTGCGCCCAAAGCGGTTTGCAAGGTCAGCGCTGTCGCCACTTTTTCATCCAGGCCCAAATTTTTGCCTGCACGGATCATGCTTTCCATCATATAAAAGAAATATGCTGGGCCTGAACCTGAAACAGCGGTAACCGCATCAATTTGCGCCTCAGATTTTACCCAAATTGTCAGGCCAGTTGAAGCCAAAACTTGGCTGGCCAGCTCACGGTCTTGCGCATCGACAGCATCATATGCAAACAATCCATGAGCGCCGGTCTGCACCAGAGCAGGCGTATTCGGCATGACGCGGACAATGCGGTCAGTTTCTAAAATTTTTGAAATTGTGGCAATTTCCGCGCCGGCCACAATCGAAATCACCAACTTGCCGTCAAGCAGGCCTTTTAACGGCTTTAAAATACTGGCAAAAACCTGCGGCTTCACCGCAAACAGCACAATATCAGCATCACGGATTGCCAGTGCATTGTCATCCGTCACATGCACATCTTTTTCAGCCAGCAATTCACGGACTTTCTCGACAGGATCTGAAACTGTAATGCGGGTTGCGGGCAGTCCGCGCGCAATTAAACCGCCGATTAAAGCTTGCGCCATATTGCCGCCGCCAATAAAAGTGATATTACAATTTAGAACTGCGCTCATGATGAAGATCCGCTCTTGCTGTTATCTGAAGAAACCAATTGGGGCAGCCATCCCGCCTGAATGCAATACGGTGACTCTGCCAGCCAAAAGCCTTTCGGCGTAAAAACGCCTAGCATAACATTATCTATGCTTAATATTTGAATTCGATGACGCAGCCAAGGAAAAATTTGCGCCTGCTGAATGGCTTTTTTTAAGGGCCATGACCCAGTACGCCCATGCAGATGAATTTTTTCGCCGCCCTGACGCTGAGTTAATGTCAGCTTCTGTTCCAACAAAGCAAAAGACAGGCCAAAGCCCTCTCCCGCCTGTATCTGAAAACAGCCTGACAGTGCCGTAAAACTGTTCGCTAATTGAATTTGAATGTGCTGCGGCTCAGCCTGCTCATATTCTGAGGAGAGATATTCCGCCGCAGCTAAACGGTACAGCCGCTTAGCGAAACGCACATAATAAAAACCATTCCAGTGCAAAGCCGCCTGTGAATCTACTTTCGATTCAATCACTTCATGCATTAAACGCTGCACCATATCAAAAGATGGCCGGTATTGCGCCTGCCCTCTCATCCATGCCGATAACAGCTGGCGCTGCCTAGGCGGCGCTAAAGCCTGCAGTTTTTCCAGCTGCAAAATGTCAGATGTTCCACATGAAACCAAATCAAAGGTCAGCACATCAGCCAAAATATCTTCTGCGTCCTGCATTAAATAGCTGCTGCGACTTAATGCCTGCTGCATTTTTGGAAAACGTGACTGCAGCACAGGCCATAGTTCTTCCCTGCTCCATGCACGGTCATATTCTGTATTAAAATTGGTGGGGTCCTGAATATTTTGCACATTCAATTCTGCCGCCCATTGGCAAATTTGCTCACGGGAAAGATTCAGCAACGGCCGCCAAATCGTCATCAGATCCCGCTGGTCGACCTGACGCATCGCCGCCAAGCCATGAATCCCTGCGCCGGACAGCAGCCGCAGCATTAACGTCTCGGCCTGATCCTGCTGATGATGCGCCAAGACCAATATGTCATGAGGCAGAAGATGTTGCTGATAAGCCTGATAACGCGCTGTACGCGCTTGGTTTTCTAAATTGCCTTCCGAAACATGCACCGCTTCTACAATACAAGGCACATTTAATGATGCGCAGGCTTGCGCCACAAATTGGCCCCAATCTGCACTATTTTCCTGCAGCTGGTGGTTAACATAAATAGCGCGGATTTTTTGCGGGTATAAAAAAGACATCAGGTGCAAAAGCAGCATGGAATCCATGCCGCCGCTGCACCCGATTAAGAAGGAAGCCTGATCAGAAAATACGTCTGACTGGCTTAAGCAGTCAGACCTAAATTGTCGCTGCCAAATTTCATTAAACGCTGATAGCGTGCTTCGCATCGTTCTTTTGCATCCATTGGCGTTAATTCATCTAAAGCCTGTTTCAGCACAGTTTTTAAACTCTGCATTACCTGTTCAGGATTCAAATGCGCGCCTTCGCCTTCATCTACCACATATTCAACAATGCCGATTTTTTGCAGCTTGTCAGCCGTCAATGCCAGCGCTTCACTGGCCTGTTCCGCCTTCTCTGCCGTTTTCCACAGAATTGAAGCGCAGCCTTCAGGAGAAATCACGGAGTAGATACTGTGCGACAGCATGACCACACGGTCTGCAACACCAATGCCCAATGCGCCGCCTGAACCGCCTTCACCTAAAACCGTAGCAATTACGGGAACTTTTAAGCTCGACATCTGTGCAAGGCTGGTCGCAATCGCTTCTGCCTGGCCGCGCTCTTCTGCGCCGACGCCAGGATATGCGCCCATCGTATCAATAAAGGTAAATACCGGCAGGTTAAAACGCTCCGCCATATCCATCAGGCGCTGCGCTTTGCGGTAGCCTTCAGGATTGCTCATGCCGAAGTTATGCTGCAGCTTTTCACGTGTGCTGCGGCCGCGGTGCTGGCCGACCACCATAACAGGCTGACCTTCAAAACGCGCTAAACCGCCCACCATTGCACCGTCATCGCCAAATAAGCGATCACCATGCAAAGCATCAAATTCAGTGAAGATCTCACTGACATAATCCAAATATTGCGGACGATCCGGATGACGTGCAATTTTAACTGTAGCCCATGCTTTAGATTGCGCTGCTTTATTTTTCATAGGTCGACCATTATCCCTGAATTAACCAATGTGTTAATCGATAAACTGTTCCGACTGAATATTCAACTCAATATCCCAATGCTTGAACTGCACTTGTTCATCATGCAAGTCCGCAACAAGCAATGGCCATTGTTTGGCATCGCCAGAAACGCTAAGCTGCCATTGTTGCGCATTCTCGGCGCTTAATTCAATGGCAGGAAGCATCTCATCGCTGCGGCTGTGATTCAGCAAAACTGCTAAACGAAGCAATAGACATAAGTGCACAAGTTTGCTACCGCCGACTTTCATCACATCCATGCGAGCATCGCTGCGCAGCTTGCGGCGGTGATGCGCCACCAAATGTGACAAATGGTTCTGATCAATTTGCGAGAAGCCGGGAATATCGGAATGCTGCAGCAAATATGCACCATGGCGGTGATAGCCACTGTGGCTGATCGCCAGGCCTATTTCGTGCAAATATGCAGCGCGGCGCAGCAAGTCACTGTCATCACTGTTTAAATTCAGCTTTTGCGCAACATTATCAAACAGCTGCTGTGCAGTCGCCACCACGCGTTCAGCCTGTTTGGAATCCGCATTGTAGCGGCCCAGCAAAGCATGCACCGAACGGTCTCGAACATCTTCATGCTGGAACCGGCCCAGCAGATCGTACATCACCCCTTCACGCAAAGCGCCATCAGAATACACCAGCTTATCTATGCCCAGTACATCAAATACCGTGCATAAAATGGCAATGCCCGCTGGCAAAACTGCCCGTCGGTCTTCTTTCAGCCCATCAAAATCCATTTCAGAAACATGCTTAAATTTAAGCAGTTTGTCTTTCAGTTTTTCTAAACCTTCACGGGTCAGCTCTTCCCGCTCATTGCTCCAGCCCATATTGACGGTAATTTGACGGCAGGCTTTTATTGTACCGCTGGAGCCGACGACCGTATCCCAGCCGGCTGCTTTATAAGTATTGGCAATTCCTGACAGCTCTTTGCGCGCCGAATTTACCGCCTTGTCAAAACTTTTCTGATTGATTTCACCATCAGCAAAAAATGCTTTGGTAAAGGCAACGCAGCCCATTTGCACCGATTCGGTATGAATCGGCTCAAATTCTTCACCGATAATCAGTTCGGTTGAACCGCCGCCGATGTCAATCACCAAGCGGCGGCCGCTGTTGGCCATAGTATGAGAAACACCTAAGTAAATTAGCCGCGCTTCTTCCCGGCCCGCAATGATTTCAATCGGCTTCGGTAAAATTTCTGCGGCTTTTTGAATAAAATCCTGCCCATTTTTGGCCTGACGCAGCGCATTCGTCGCCACAATGCGCAGGCGGTTCGGCTGTACTGAACCCAAACGGCCGACAAAGCGCGCCAAACACGCCAAGCCGCGCTGCTGAGCCGCTTCGGTTAAGTTTTTATTTTCATCCAAACCAGCCGCCAGCTGAACTTTTTCTGACATTGAAGCAACTTTTTTTACTTCACCATGGTCTACACGCGCGATCGCCAAGTGAAAGCTGTTTGACCCCATATCAATGGCGGCAAGCAATTCTTCATCAATCAAAAAATCAGACATGATTCAATACAAACCTATACAGAATTGTGCTTAGAGTAATTCACAACCATGCAATTTAAAAGCCATTTATGTACCCGCTTCGCAGACAAGCTGAATTTCAGGCATCGATGACAATTGTGTTATACGATCACAGCTATCGTGAGCATCAATTAGACAATTCCGCATTAAAAGCCGAAAATTTACATAACCCCCTACATTGTTCAGGATGGCTATGTAATACTTATAGTTATAGAGTCATCTTAAAATTATTTTGGAGCAACAGCCATGTCAGGCAATATTGTAAATACAACTGATGAAAACTTTGATGCAGACGTCCTGAAATCTGACGTGCCTGTATTGGTCGACTTTTGGGCAGGCTGGTGTGCGCCATGTAAAGCAATCGCGCCAGTTCTAGAAGTCCTCGCAACTGAATATGAAGGCAAAGTTAAAGTTGTTAAAGTAGATGTGACTTCTTGTGAAGCGACTGCTGTCAACTACAATATCCGCAACATTCCTGCTTTGCTGATGTTCAAAAACGGCGAAGTTGTTGCACAGCAAGTGGGCGCTGCGCCAAAATCAAAACTGACTGCTTTCATTGATGACAACATCTAATCCAAGCCCAGTTTAAATTGCAGAAAATGCGCTATTTTTATGGCGTATTTTTTTGCTGATAAATTGACAAACCTGTATTTCTCTCTTATATTGCTAACTCAAGAAATAAAGGATCTCAAATCCTGTCATTTTCTTACAAGACACAACACATAAGATCGCCGCCCGGCAATAGAAATTGTTTTTACACATTTTTCTTCAAACAATGAATCAGCTCTCTGAATTATTATTGTGCAAATACAATCGCGTAATCTAATTGTCTGCATGCGGCTCAATGTTGCTCCCTTTCCATCCCGTATACTAGAATTTTTGATTCTTATCTGACCTCCTATGAATTTAACCGAACTCAAGAAAAAACCGATTGGCGAACTCATCAAAATTGCCGAGTTTATGGGCCTTGAAGGAATGGCGCGTAACCGCAAGCAAGACATTATTTTTGCCATCTTAAAACGCCATGCAATGAATGGCGAAGAGATCTTTGGTGATGGCGTTTTGGAAATTCTGTCAGATGGCTTTGGCTTCCTACGCTCTGCAGCCGGCTCTTACCTTGCAGGCCCTGACGACATTTATGTCAGCCCTTCACAAATCCGCCGCTTCAACCTGCGTACAGGCGACACCATTACCGGCACCATCCGCCCGCCCAAAGAAGGCGAACGCTATTTTGCATTATTAAAAGTTAATCAAATTAACTACGACACTCCAGAAAACTCACGCAATAAGATTTTGTTTGAAAACTTAACACCGCTGTTCCCAACTGAACAATTGGTCATGGAGCTGGGCAACGGCACAACTGAAGACTTGACTGCGCGTGTAGTCGATTTAGTTGCACCGATCGGTAAAGGCCAGCGCTCTATTATTGTTGCGCCGCCAAAAGCCGGTAAAACCATGCTGCTGCAAAATATTGCGCAATCCATTGTGCGCAATAATCCAGAATGTTTCTTGATTGTTCTTCTGATTGACGAGCGTCCTGAAGAAGTGACCGAAATGGAGCGTACCGTACGCGGTGAAGTGATTGCCTCTACATTTGATGAATCGCCTGCCCGTCACGTGCAAGTCGCTGAAATGGTCATCGAAAAAGCGAAACGCTTAGTCGAGCACAAAAAAGACGTTGTGATCTTGCTCGATTCGATCACCCGTTTAGCGCGCGCTTACAACACCGTGATTCCATCTTCCGGCAAAGTACTGACAGGCGGTGTGGATGCCCATGCGCTTGAACGTCCTAAACGCTTCTTCGGTGCTGCGCGAAACATTGAAGAAGGCGGTTCATTGACCATCATTTCTACAGCCCTGATTGAAACAGGCAGTAAAATGGATGAGGTGATTTACGAAGAATTCAAAGGTACAGGCAACCAGGAAATCACCCTTGACCGCCGTATCGCTGAAAAACGCGTATTCCCGGCAATGAACATCAAGAAATCCGGCACTCGCCGTGAAGAACGCTTAATGTCAGAAGACAATCTGCGTAAAGTCTGGATTCTGCGCAAGCTGCTGCATACGCAAGATGAGCTGGCAGCCATGGAATTCCTGCTGGACCGCATGAAAGAAACCAAAACCAATGATGATTTCTTCGATCAAATGAAGCGTAAAGCGACGAATTGATTTCAGCAATCTTAAAAAGAGCCATCGATCACGATGGCTTTTTTATTTGGTTGACATGACTTACACAACAAAACAATTGCTGCCAGTTTCTGTTAACTTATTTTCAAGTAAATGATTATAAAAATATTTTGTTAAAAAACCCTAGTAGTTTTAGGGGCTTATTTAGTACTTATCCAATATATCCGCTCCCTTTGATTGTTATTTTCTGTTAAAAAAAGCCATTTTTTAACCATTTTTTCGCGTTTTGCCCCTATGAAGCAGTAGCAATTCAAAATGCGCAGTGATAGCATATTCGCATACCAGTTAGGCTGCATCTGCATTATTATTTACCTAAGAAAAATTAGGCATAATAAAAGCATAAAACAGTGCTAACTCAGGTTTTTTTTAATCTCATATTTAGAGAGTGATGCCATGTTATTCAAAAAAATCGCTATTGCTGCTGCAGTTGCTACTACTTTAGCTTTCGTTGGTTGTGCTAAAAAAACTGAAGAAGCTCCTGCTGCATCTGAAGCTGCTGCATCTGAAGTAGCTGCTGCTTCTGAAGCTGTTGACGCTGCTGCATCTGAAGCTTCTGCTGCTGCTTCTGAAGCTACTGTTGCTGCTTCTGAAGCTACTGTTGCTGCTTCTGAAGCTACTGCTGCTGCTTCTGAAGCTTCTGCTGCTACTGCTAAATAATCTAACGATTATTCAGTACAAAAAAGAGAGCCCTTGGCTCTCTTTTTTTTTGCCTGCTTTTCGCAATGCAGAACAATACAGCTAAAATAGCTCTGCTCAATAGCGACCAAAACCGCTCCGGTTTATTTAGATCAGCATAAAAAAGCAGATCAATCGATCTGCTCATTTCCTACGCGCTGACGGAACTTTTGTCCAGCGCGGAAGGTTACTACGCGGCGGGCAGAAATCGGAATTTCTTCACCCGTCTTCGGGTTGCGGCCTGGACGCTGGCGCTTGTCACGCAGTTCAAAGTTGCCAAACCCTGATAATTTCACTTGCTCCCCTGAGATCAGCGCTTGACTGATCTCTTCGAAGAACAACTCGACCATTTGTTTTGCTTCACGACGGTTTAAACTCGTGAGCTCACTTAAATGATCAGCCATTTCTGCTTTAGTTAGTGCTGTCATGAAGCCCTCAATGTCGCCTGATAAGTGTTTTCCAACACGTGTAGAATATTATCCATACCGGATTTGATTTCAGCATCTTCAAGTGTCCGCGCTGGATGCTGCCAAAGCAGTGCAAATGCCAGTGAGCGCTTGCCTTGTTCAACACCTTGGCCAGTGTACACATCAAATAGCCAGACAGAATCTAAAAGCTCTCCGCCAGTTTTTTCGATAAGCTGCTGAATTTCGCTAACATTAATCTTATCACTAATTAAAAGCGCAATATCACGTCTAACCGATGGAAAACGTGATAATTCTGTAAAATTAGATACATAAGTTTGCAAAACAGCCAGTTGATCCAATTCGGCAACCCAGGTCGTGCTTAAATCCAGCTCACTCTCTAAAGATGGATGCAAACGGCCTAGATAACCAATCGATTTCCCATTTGCTAAAATTTCAGCAGATTGGCCAGGATGCAGCCAAGCGCGCTCTGACCGTACAAATTCAACTTGCAACCGCCCAGCCGCCAGGACTTCTTCTACATCACCTTTAAAGTCAAAGAAATCCATTGGTGCAGCTTTGCCATGCCAAGATTCCGCAGAACGCGGGCCAGTTGCAATCATGGCAAAGGTTGGAATTTGTTTCAAATCATGAATGCTTGCAGCGCCTTGATAATCGAAGCGCAGACCCAGCTCAAAGAAGCGCACACGGCTTTGCTGACGGTTGACATTGTATTGAACACATGGAATCAAACTAGACAGCAGCGTCGAACGCATGACAGCTAAATCGCTTGAAATCGGATTGGCCAAAGCCAATGGCTGAACTTGAGGATTTAACTGCTTTTCCAGTTTCGCATCCGCAAAGCTGAAGCTGATCGCTTCCTGATAACCTAAAGTCACCACGGTTTGACGCAATTGCGCAAGCTCGAATTGATCCTGATATTTTGCCAGTTTCACATCAATCACAGGCAGGCTGATTTGAATATTGTCATAACCGTGAATACGGGCAACTTCTTCAATCAAGTCCTGATAAATCGCCATGTCATAACGGTGTGATGGCGGAATAACCGTCCATTCACCTTCCGATTTCACTGTGACGTCACAGCCTAAACGCGTTAAGGCATCAGTAATAAATGCAGCTTCAACGGTATAGCCTAACAGCTGATCCACCTGCGCCTGATTCAATTCAATCGCTTCACGTGTCGGCAGCAAATCCGCCCGTTCAGCCACCGTAATCGGACCAAACTCACCGCCCGCCAGCTCAGCAATCAACTGCGACGCACGGTGCATGGCAATGATCGGCAATTCAAAATCCACACCGCGTTCATAACGCTGTGACGCATCGGTGTGCAAGCCAAAGCTGCGCGCACGGCCTGCAATTGCGAGCGGTGCAAAGAATGCGGATTCAAGGAAAATTTCAGTGGTTTCATCGGTCACAGATGAAGACAAGCCACCCATGATGCCTGCAATAGCCAAGGCTTTTGCATCATCCGCAATCACCATCACTTTTTCGTTCAGTTCCACTTCTTGCTCATTCAGCAAAACCAATTTTTCATTGGCAGTGGCCTGACGCACATGTACGGAACCTTGAACCTTTCCGCCATCAAAGGCATGTAAAGGCTGCCCCAATTCCATCAATACATAATTGGTGATGTCGACAAGAATACTGTGCTGACGGATGCCTGAACGGACTAAAGCCTGTTCCATCCACTCAGGGGTCGCTGCTTTAGTGTTGACGTTTTTAATCACACGGCCCAAATAGCGCGGGCAGCCTGCTGTTGTAACGACAACTTGTTTCTGATCGGCAATGCTCGCAGCAACTTCTTTAATTTCAGGCGCTGTGACTGCCAATTGGTTAATCACCCCAATTTCACGCGCAATGCCGCGGATACTGAAACAGTCACCGCGGTTTGGCGTGATGCTGATATCGATCACATGATCATCAAGATTGAGGTATTCACGGATATTGGCGCCTACAGGCGCATCCGCAGGAAGTTCTAAAAGGCCATCAATTTTATCTTCAAGGTCAATTTCCGAAGCGCCGCACAGCATCCCTTGTGATTCAATACCGCGCAGTTTGCCTTTCTTGATTTTAAAATCACCTGGCAATACTGCACCAATGGTCGCTACAGGCGCTTTCATGCCTGCACGTACATTCGGTGCGCCGCACACAATCTGCAAAGGCTCAGCTGTAC
Organism: Acinetobacter entericus; assembly: GCF_026168575.1. Lineage (NCBI taxonomy): Bacteria > Pseudomonadati > Pseudomonadota > Gammaproteobacteria > Moraxellales > Moraxellaceae > Acinetobacter > Acinetobacter entericus. The sequence goes on along the minus strand of NZ_JAPEQW010000005.1, from coordinate 177,280 downwards.
CGATATTCACGGTCGTTACACGCAAACGGTCTGCATCTGGATGCTGCTCTACCGTTAAGACTTCACCGACCACCACACCAGTAAATGGTTTAGCTGCAGGCGTTAAGTCATCCACTTCCAGACCCAGCATCGTCAGCTGGTCAGACAAGGTGTCGCTGTCGATGGCTGGGTTAACCCAAGTGCGAAGCCAATTTTCGCTAATTTTCATACATTCAATTCCTTAATCTCCCCTAGCCCCTCTTTTAAAAAGAGGGGAAACACATCCGCCGTTTTAAAGGCAGGAAAGTCCCCCTTTATCAAAGGGGGATTTAGGGGGATTCTACTTATTTCCAAATAACTGTTTAAATTGTTTAAGCAAATTGGCGTAAGAAACGCACATCATTCTGGTAGAACATCCGCAAGTCATTGATGCCATAGCGCAGCATCGCAAAACGTTCCACACCTAGGCCAAATGCAAAGCCTTTGTATTTTTCAGGATCAATGCCCGCAGCTTGCAGCACATTAGGATGCACCATGCCGCAGCCTAAAACTTCCAGCCATTTGCCGCGTTCATCCATAATATCCACTTCGGCGCTTGGCTCTGTGAATGGGAAATACGAAGGGCGGAAACGCACGGTTAAATCTTTTTCAAAGAACTCATTCAGCAAATTCACCAGCAGGCCTTTGAGTTCAGCAAAGCTGGTATTTTCCGCAACGTACAGACCTTCGATTTGATGGAACATCGGCGAATGAGTCTGATCCGAGTCGCAGCGGTAAACACGGCCTGGGCAGACAATGCGGATTGGCGGCTGGCTGGTTTCCATGGTGCGGATCTGCACACCTGATGTGTGCGTGCGAAGCAAATGATTCACATCAAAATAGAATGTATCATGCATGGCGCGCGCAGGATGGTGGCCCGGAATATTCAGCGCTTCAAAGTTGTGATAGTCGTCTTCAACTTCAGGACCCGTTGCCACAGTAAAGCCTGCTTTGGTAAAAAACTGGCAAATACGGTCTTGCACCTGTGTCACAGGGTGAATGCTGCCGATGGTTTGACCGCGGCCCGGCAAGGTAATATCAATGGTTTCACTTGCCAGCTTTTGTTCCAGCGCCGCTTTTTGTAATTGAGTTTGGCGTTCTGTTAAAGCAGCATTGATTGCTTCACGGACGGCATGAATGGCTGCGCCTTGAACTTTGCGCTCTTCAGGGTCCATTTTACCCAATGCTTTAGACTGTTCCGCGAGCTGGCTTTTTTTACCCGTAAATTGCACTCGAACTTGATCAAGTGCTGCAAGGTCTTGAGCTGCTGCAATCGCAGCGAGCGCTTCAGTGGTCAGGGCTTCCAGTGACATAGTAACTCTCAAAGCAACAATTTAGAAAAATATAAAAACCCCATATTCTAACAGTTTTTGAACGTTATGATGAAGCGCATTCACAAGTAAAAATTGCGATAGCATCCAGAATTAAAAAAAGTATAAGATAAGCGCAATATCAATGAGATCAAACAACTATGGCGCTCGATCAAATTTGGAAGCAGCAGCTGACTTTAGTGACGTATGGAAATGAGTTTTTAACCCAAAATTTAAGTTTTCAGCGTTGGGTGCAGCACGCAATTTTTGATCAGCACCGTTTTTTATTCCGTGATCTTATCTCTCAGCACCTGCTGGCGCAGCACTTTCAGATTTGGCTGGAAGGCTTAAAAAAACAAGGCATCCAGCGTATCAGCCTGCACAGCTCCGGCATTTTAAATGACGAACAGAATCCCAACAGCAATGTTGAACTTCTGCCGATTGCGCATTTTATTGTGAGCCATGAGGCAAATAAAAAGCAGGCATGGATTTTCGGTAAAGAATTAGCGGAATGGTACAGAGCAGACAATGACTATGAAGCCCCTGCCTCGCAGCAGCCCGGCCTGCGGCTGGAAACCTTTTGGCGCTTTGAACTGAATTCAAAATTAGCAAAACGCGTCGATGCGGATTTGCAGCAGCCCAATTGGGATGATATTCAGGCCTATACAGACAATGAATTGTTTGACAGCAAATTCGCGGCAGGCTTCAGCGAACCCGCGCATTTAGATTTACCGTATTACGGCAAGGCATTGCAAAACACTGAAACCGATTCAGTTCAATTGGCTTTGCTTCCTGCAGAATATCCAGCGGATTATGCCCATAGAACGCTGCGCCGCTTAGACGCTTTGGCAGAATTCATCCAAGCAAAAATCCAGCATCCCTATGATGAAAATGGCGAAGCGCTGAGCCCTGAAGAACAATTGAATCTGCGCCATTTTTCACAAAAACTGGATGATTTAAGCGCCAAATTTATTGTTAAAGCAGCGAATCATTATAAAACAGCCCGTTTAACAGCAAAGCAAGTCAGCTCACCATTTGACAGCAGCGCGGCGCCGCAGCTGCAAAGTTCAGCGGCAAAGCCAGCAGCCTCTCATGCAGAACACAAATCAGGGAAAAGCGGCGTATTTGCTTTAATTATTGTGACCATCCTGATCTGCCTCTTTGCCTACTATTTTGGCCTTTAAACGCTTAAAGCTGAAAAACGCCTGAATTCAGGCGCTTTTCATGACGGGCTTATGCTGTAATTAAATAATTAAAGGGCCGAATTTCAATTTGCACTTTGTGCTCATTGGCATGCTGATTGATATAGTGATTGACTGCAACCACCTCACCTTCCAGCTGAGCATCTGGGCCGTACATGATTTTCACGGATTCGCCTTTGCGCGGAATCATTTGCAATTCAAGCGTAATACTTCCCTGCTCCATACCTCTAATTTCTGCCAGCATCTTATTGTCCTTATCCGTTTGTTTTTCATTATTAAGCAGGCCAATAGCCACAGATTAAAGCATATTTATGTAACTTCAATTCGATCTTAAAGCTCATTTTCGGGAGCCGCATCTGCATCAAGGCAATTGCTGCAAGAATTGATCTATCTCTTTTTGACTTTTTAAATGAATCCAGCGGATACTTGAATACTCTGGCGCACTCATCATCTGCATATATTTTTTCCGGTTTCTGCGGTGCGTGGCAATCATCCACCGGACTACAGAATCACGCCCGAACATCCGCTGCAGGCTTTCCCGGTTATTCGAATTGGACCATAAGTCCTGCTTATGCCATGCACGCTGAACTGCGCGCTTGATCGAACGGTAGAGATTCACTGGAAACGGCAAGTCCAGCCAAATCACCGTATCAATTTCACTCCATTTCACAGGAATCGTCCGGGTATAGTTGCCATCTATCACATAGCCGTCTGCGGCTTTCTGCATTTCAGCTTCAATTTTGGCAAAGAAAATTTCATCCGGGCACTCTTGCCAGTCATCCAGCCAAAATAAATTATCCAGCTCAATATAATGCAGGCCCAGCCTTGCAGCCAATGCTCTGGAAAAGGTCGATTTTCCTGTGGCGGAGGTGCCGACAACATTAATTTTTTTCATTTCAGTCATATGCTGCGCTGCCTTAGAGCATGTTATTGATGCAGATCTCTTTTCAATTAATACACGATATTAAAGCTATTCACCATGCATAAAGCTTAATCGTCATAATCCAAAGCATCTTCATCTATATTGATAAAATCAGGCAGCGGGGTTTGCTCAAATTGCACAGCATGAATGCGCTCACATTTCAGAAGCGCAGCTTTAGCCACACGGTGCATGCCATCCATAACTTTGCCTTCTGCACATAAAATAATGGGATAACTTAAATCAGCTTTTTCAATCAATTGAATGTGATCAATAATTTGCTGTGTTGTGGGATGCGTATCTGGAAACCAATAGGCCTCGTTTAACTCCTGAATCTCGAATAAACACACATTTTTTATCTGAAAATTTGCACTTAGTTCTACCAGACGGTGAACGTTCCAGATGAAAGTGTCTTCACCGGCCTGACGAAAATGATATTGTTTTCGCATGTTGTTTGTTCCAGCTGCACGCTTTCCACAGGGTAGTATTCCATCACTTTAAAAGCTGTGCTGCTTCTTTTCAAATCATTAGAACAATAAAAAGACTGCCAGGCAGCCTTTTTAAAACATTGATTCAGACTTTCATGCTTCAGCCATCTTTTGATATACCGCAAATCAGTTAAAAGGTTTTTTGCCAGTTTAGCCAAAATTGATGATCATCACGCTGACTCAACTGCACTGGCGTATCCCCTAAAGCAAAACCAGCTAGCGCTTGGAAGCTTCCAGCAAAACGGTTATCCCATGTCAGCCCAGCTCCTGCGCTTCTCAAGGAGGCCGTATTCTTTTCAGTCGAACCTTCCCATGTTTGTGCATTTAACTTCAATTTTGCCATATCAAAAAACAGGGTTCCGTTCAGTTGATTCAGCGCATCAGACCATAAACCCTGCCTAAATTCTACACTCGACGCGATCCCCTGTGATGCTGAAAATACACTGCTTTTATAACCGCGCATAAAACTTGGACCTCCAACATAGTACGCTTCCGCACTGTCCAGATTGTCTGGACTGTAAAAGCCTTCAGCCGAAATATAGAGCTGATTGCTGCCGGTAATTTTCTGCAAGCGCGATCCTTTGACGAAGACACTGAGATAGTCGCCATCGGTTTTCCGAGTTAATGCATCAATAGCCTTAATATCTGCATTTCTTATCTGCAGCTGCCCAAAAGTTGCTGTTGCGGCCAGCTGATTCATTCCGATACCCAAAAACTCATCCAGAAACATATGCGTGAGCCCCAGCTGAAGACTGTCCATTTTACGGTGGTTCAGGCTTTCAGCGACCATCACGTCATCTTCAAGCTGCCTATTGGTATAAGCCAGTCTCAGTACAGTCTGCTCTCTTAATCTCTGTACAACTGATTGCTGTACCCAAAGCGAGGCTTCTTTTGCGCTCCCCTTATAGCCCAAATTTTTCAGATCTTTGCCCAATTCATAAGTCAAATAAGAATAGCTGCCCCCCAGCTGTGTACCCAACCCATACACCTGAGCCGTGTAGCCAATTTTTCCATAATTCATATGCTGACCGCTGCTCAAGGCATCTATGGAGAGCTGATCACCCAGCCCCAGCAGGCTGTTCACCCGCATACCGCCTGTGCCGCGTACTTTACCGGTATACTTTCCGCCCATATTATCCGCCCCAACATAGGCCTGATATTTTTGGATGGGCTCCAGATCTACCTTCAGCACTGTTTCATTTTTTGCCTGGCCTGCTGTAAATGCAAAACTGCTTTTCACGCCTTTCAATAAATCCAAACGCGATGCAATTTCTTCAAGCTGCCGGTCAGAAAATATTTGCCGGGGCTCGAGCGGTTCAATAATTGACTGGATCAGCCAAGGCTGGGTATTTGTATTATTCTGGATCTGCACGCCATTTAAGACAGCTTCAAGCACCTGAATAGTCACCTGCCCCTGATTCAGATTTTGTGCGGGCAAAAAAGCATAGCTATAGCTATATCCTCTGTCCGCATAATACTTGCTGATCTGATTCGCGGCCTGCTGCAATTCATTGAAAGATAGATTTTTAGCTTCATATGATGCAATTAACTGATGCAGCGTTGCCGTTGAAAATATACTGTTGCCCTGTATTACAAACTTTTGCACCATTACTGTCTGCTGCCCTTCAATAGCCACAGGGGCAACAGGAGCGGCAGGCAATGCAGCATTTTTTGTTTCAGGCAGCTGTAGGTTTTTCTGTTCCTGCAATAACTGGCCTGCATTTGGAATATTTTCTGCAAAACACAATTGCCCAGTCAGCAGCAAACAGCACCATAATAATGTCTTTGGCATATTGGCTGCCATTTGTTCCCTATTCATTTTTACCCCATAGCCTGTTCAAAGCAGGCTTTTAAATTTAAATCATTCAATAACTGAAATATGCACAGACAGCCGTTGCATGCAGAGGCTGCCTGTATAAGCCGGTTTCCCCATGTTGACTGCTTTCGGATGCATGCAGAAGATCCGTATCAGTCACCTTGGACAATCTTAAAACTCAAAGAATGTCTGCACCCTGCTATCAAAATACAGGCGCCCCAAAAACGCCTCTCAGCCCCTGATTGAGATCACTTTGCCTCCACTGAGAGCCACTGAATACATTCATCTCGCTTACGCCAGGTACGTCTCGGCTAAAAATTGTCGCACGCGTTGATGAGCCGAAAACGCCGCCATCACCGCCGCCAAATCCTAAAAATCCACCGCCATCGCCGCCGCCCAAAGATCCTGAATCAGATGAGCCAAAAACCTGTGCTATAAATGCTGGCGCAGATGAACCGCTGCCTAAAAAAATAGTCCCCAGCGGCCGTAAATCCCCTCCGACGGTGCGCACCTCAAATAAACTAGGGGCCTGTACAAAAATTCCCGAAACAAAAGGCGACTGGGATAATTCAATATTTGCCCGCACGATGGGCTGAAGATCCGCCAACTGATAGTTCTGAGCATCTGCCCCTGTCAATATAAGCTGTTGTATATTAACCTGTTTATTATTACCAGCAGTGCTGTCAACAAAGGCGCCTATCCCCTGCACACCAAGCTGATCACCTGCCAGCATCCCGCTCAGCACCGCATTGCCAGTATTCAGCGTGGCAGCCGTTGTCCCGTCATGCATTTTATTCTGCGCCTGAATTCCTTCCACTCCGGTGATCAGCGCTTTCATAATAGTGCCCTTCAGCGTATAAGGCTGGCTGACAAATGTATAATTTCCAGCATCCGCACCGGATAAAGCGAGGTTATGCAACGTGACTGTTTTATCCGCTCCGGCATTTTTATTGTCAAAATTTGCATCGGCAGTAATGCTTAACTGGTCTTGACCAATCCTGCCCAAATAAACGGCGTGATCGCTGTTTAGAACAGCCGCCGCTGTGCCGTCATAAACTTTATCCGCAACCTGAAGGCCTGCAATATTTTCAATCATCTTTTTAAAAATATTGGCTGAATCCGTTAATTGAGCGGCAAGCTGATAATTATCCGCATCAGCTCCTGTCAGCGTGACGTTCAATAAATTAACCGTTTTATCCTGTCCTGCATTTTTATCAGCAAATTCAGCGCGTCCAATCTGCACCGTTAAATCATCACTGCCAATCTTTCCAGTCAGCACGGCATTCGATGCATTGGTTTGGGCTTCTGTTGCACCATCATAGGTCTTGTCAACTGCAACATCTCTTATCTGCGTAATAGTGGCTTTATCAATGATGACATTGCCCTGTTCAAATGACAGGTCATAACCATTTTGCCCTGAATATAACCCGCTGATTGAAGAGGCATGCATACCTGCATTTTTACCGCCGCCGGCATATACAGCCGCGCCTAAAATTTTTGAACCGTCTGCCTGCTGCACTGAATTGGCATAGCTGCTGCCAGTTTGATTCACACCATTGTAAACACCTGCGTAATCATCCGCCTTCACCGCCAATGGTGTTAAAAAAGCTTTCAGTAGCGGGCCTGTCTGCCCCTCATAAATACGCCATGCTGTATTTTGACCAGCTGCATTACTGATGCTCCAGTCCAAATCTGCATATGTCTGTTTCAGTTTAATCTGCCCAGCGCTTAAAGCGCTTTCATTCCCCTGACGATCCCAAGCCGTTACAGAACCATCTGCCTGAGTAAAATAGGCGTTGCTTAATGTGCTGTCCCAATTATCGCCAATCAGTAAAGCGGCCCCATTATCCGACCTGACCTGAACATCGCTATAAACCTGATCGACAGTGCTGAAATAACTGCCTCCGGCCAAGCCGCCGATATAATTTCGGCCAGTCACTGTTCCTTGTACAAAGCTATTGCTGAGTGTCGAGTTGCTCATGCTGCCGATCAGTCCGCCAACAAACTCATCGCCTTGAACCACCGCATTGATTAAGCCGACATTGCGGATATCCGCACCCTCAATCTTGCCGAACATCCCCCAGCTGCTGCCTTGCCCATTGCCAACCACTGGCGCTTTAACCGTCAGATTCTCAATGACATGGCCTAAACCATCAAACAGTCCTGTAAATGGGCGGTTTCCTGTATTTGGGCCGCTGCCTTCAATCATTGTCCCGATGGGTGCAAAATTGCTGATGCTGCCCGCATTGATATTACTGCCCAAGGCATAATAACCCGACAGATTATTCTGCATATTCTGCAAGGCAGTGGCATCAGTAATAACCTGAAATTCTTTTAGATTGGCGGCGTCACTGCCGCGCTGAACACTGAAATTCAATCCCTGCTGCAGATGCACAGGCGCTTGAATAAAATAGCCCGCGTACGTTGGCTGATTTTGGCCAGAACTGGCACTGTAAACTTCGCCATTGCGCCCATCCGCGCTTTGCTGCCCGTATTTCAGCACCAGTTTGCCGCCTGCGCCCTGACCCGCATCAACGACATGATTGATATAAATATTGTTATCAGCATCGAGCGTCAGTGTCTTTCCACTGTCCCATTTGACAGCATCATTTATGGAAATGCTGCCCTGCCCCTGTGCATTTGTTGTCAGCGATGGATCTGCAGATGCTGTTGCTTCTGTATCTGTCGTCTGAATGGTGACATCGGTATTTTTCAGTGCTGCATTTAATGCCGCGCCTGTCATGTTGCCGCCTGCTGCAGCCACAATAAAGTCTACAGGGTCGATCAGCCATTTCCCCGCTTTTCCGCCTGCTTCTGCTTGAGTGCTTACATGCGCTGTATCGGCAATATTAACCGTTGCCGCAGAGGTTTCAATAAAACCGCCAGCCTGGCCATTTTTACCTTCGGAAACTAAGCTGCCCGAGATATTTGCAGCACCATTCGACACATCGCCTAAGAGTACAATTTCACCTTTAGCATTGGTTTCCAGACGGTTCGCCTGAATATAGCCGGTATGATTGACTACAGCCCTACCCAGCTGCAGCTCTGCTGCTGCAGTCAAATGCACAACACCGTTATCGGCAATAATGGCACCGCTATTTTCAACCAAGCCCTGCAAAGTGCCCTGATCGATGTCGTAGCTTATGAGCTGTCCATTTTGCAAGCTCACACGGACTTTATCCGCAGCCGTTAATTCAACTCGCCCATTTTCCGCGCTAATCGAACCTGTGTTTTTAACGATAGGCGCAATCAGCGCAACCGTTCCGCCATTTTGCGCTTGAATATTGCCATGGTTCTCGACTGAACCGCTTTTTCCGCTGCCTGTGAAAGTAAATTTACCGTCAAGTACATCCTGCTGCTGCAAATCCAGTGTAGAGGCGACAATCCCGCCAACATTGACCTGCGCTGTTTTAGAAAACACCACACCATTTGGGTTGATTAAAATGACCTGACCATTGGCATTCAGCCGCCCCATAATCTGACTGGCATTGTTGTCCAGTACACGGTTGACCGCAACAGAAGATTGATTCAGCTGATTGAAATTAACCGCTGCATTGCTGCCGATATTAAAAGTATTCCAGTTTGTTGCTAGATGCTGTGAATGCTGATTAATATTCAGAGTATTCCCTGCCTGAGTAAAATCAGCACTCCCGGATTTAATCTGCTGCCCTGCGGGCAAAGCATTATCATGGATCGCAGCAGACACACTCAGTGACAAAGTTAATGCCGCCACACCCGCAGCATATGCAACAGCATTTTTTTTTCTTCTTTTATCATATGCTGTTTTGACGCTGCTTGCGCCAGAATGGCTTTTTGCAAATTCTGACACGGCTTGCCAGCACTGCAGCCTCGCGTTCCATACGACTTTATACAATTTGTTCATATCAATCCCCAAATGAAATGCTTCAAAATCAAAAAAATGATTAAAACATGTACAGGGCAGCATAAAAATCACTGAAACTGGGGATTTTATTTAGGAGAAATGGCAGAAATAAATGATATGAAAGTCAAAAAAAAAGACCGCTAAAAGCGGTCTTTTTTTAATCATCTGCAGATGATTAAGCAGCTAATGCGCCTTTAGCTTTTTCAGCTAAAGCAGCAAATGCAACTGCGTCATGCATAGCGATGTCAGCAAGTACGCGACGGTCGATGATCACTTGAGCTTTTTTCAAGCCATCGATCATACGGCTGTACGACAAACCATTTTGACGAGCACCAGCATTGATACGCGCAATCCATAGAGCACGGAATTGACGTTTCTTTTGACGGCGGTCACGGTAAGCATATTGACCTGCTTTGATTACCGCTTGGAACGCTACACGATAAACACGTGAACGCGCGCCATAGTAACCTTTAGCACGAGCAAGAATTTTTTTATGACGGCGATGCGCCTGTACACCACGTTTTACACGAGCCATTTATAAATCTCCTTAGATGTATGGGCACATACGGCGAACTGAAGCAACGTCACTTACGTGAACCATTACACAGCCGCGTAATTGACGGATACGCTTAGCAGATTTTTTGGTCAAAATGTGGCGTTTGAACGCTTGTTTACGCTTAAAACCGTTTGCAGTCGCTTTAAAGCGTTTAGCTGCACCACGGCGAGTTTTCATCTTAGGCATAACAACCTCTTTTGAACACCTGTTCGGAACGTTTGCACCATTGCAAAACGACCTGCAGGTAAGGGAGCAAGTATTCTAAAGCATCTCCGGTTAAAACAAAAGCACCATCGAGAATTAAAATTTACCCATCCGCGCTTTAGCCTTATTCTCTATAAACTTTGCATGATGAAATGATAAGCACTCGCAAACATGACTTTATAATCAGCGCATCCTATAGAAAGAAAATGTTTATGAAGCCTGCACATGACGCCTTTGCAGCCCTGCGCTACCGTGATTTCTCCATAATCACCCTCAATCAGTTCTGCTTGACTTTGGCGATTTTAATTCAGGAAATCATTGTTGCTTACTCCCTATATCAAATTACCAAAGATCCGCTGACCCTCGGCTTAATTGGCCTGGCGGAAGCAATTCCGTTTATCGCGCTGTCTTTATTGGGCGGCTATTTTGCCGACCGTTTCAATAAGCAGACCATCATGAAAATCTGTTTATTCTTTGCCATTCCAATGCCGCTCATTTTATGGTCGCTCTTCCATGCTTACGGACAAGCGCATATCAGCATTTCATCATTGTCATGGGGAATCTATGCAGTAATTTTCGGGCTGGGTACCATTCGCGGCTTTTACAATCCATCCGCCACTTCGTTAAAGCCGTTTTTAATTCCGCGCGACCTGTACGCCAATGGCGCAACGTGGACCTCAATCGGCTGGCAAAGCGGCGTGATTATCGGCCCGATGCTGGGCGGGTTCATGCTGGCATATTTAGGCCGTGAAAGCAGCTTATTTGCGGTAGCCGGATTATTGGCGGCGTGCTTTGTGCTGATCAGTTTACTCAGCAAGCGCAGCTTCCCTAAAATTGAAACGGATAATCTTTGGGACAGCCTTGGCGACGGTTTCCGCTTTATCTGGAAAACCAAAATTGTCCTATGGTCTATTTCACTGGATCTGGCATCCGTCTTGTTTGGCGGGGTCATTGCCCTGTTGCCGATCTTTGCCGAAGACATTTTAAAAATCGGCCCAGAAGGTTTAGGCTATTTACGGGCAGCGCCGTCGATAGGCGCACTCCTCACCATGATTGCCTTAACTAAATTTCCGCCGACACAGCATGCCTGGCGCAATATGCTGCTGGCTGTAGCGGGTTTTGGCCTTTTCACTGTTTTATTCGCATTCTCCCATCACCTATGGCTGTCTTTATTCGCCTTAGCCATGACGGGCGCCTGCGACAGCATTTCCGTGGTGATCCGTCAAACTATTCTGCAGATCTATCCGCCGGAGAATATGCGCGGCCGTGTCGCCGCAGTGAACGGCATGTTTGTGTCCAGCAGCAACGAACTCGGCGCTTTTGAGTCTGGCCTTGCTGCCAAATATATGGGCACGATTACAGCAACACTTTTAGGCGGCTGCATGACCATGGCGGTCGTGGCTGTCAGCTGGGCAAAAACCAAAGACTTATTTAATATTGATATTGGCAAAGGTATAGAAAAATAAGCAATATTCGAGATTTAGACTTGCCAGTATTTCCAATTCAGGAAATACTGCGCTTCAATATTGACCATGAATCCTCTTTGAGTGATTGAAGCCTTTAACCTATGAAAAAAATTCTGTGCTTGTCTGTTTTGATGAGCTTGCCGCTAAGCGCAGCCTACAGCGCCTCACCTAAAAAAGTTCATCAGCTGCCCACACAAACGATTGATGTGCTGCCGGCGCATTTAACCACCCGCATTCAATGGTCGAAATTTCCGCAACCGAATTACAGCAATCAAGACTTAAATAAAAAGAACCGCGCTGCCATAATCCGTATTTTTGCCGATGCGCATGGTGAGGTTCAAGAGGCAACCGTAGAAGAAAGCACCGGCATCCAAAGCCTGGATCAGCTGCTGCTTCGCGCTGTCGAAAAAGCGGAAGTAAAGCCGCATATTGATGCAGATGGCAAGGCGGCTCCGCAAATTGGCTATCAGGCCTTTAATTTGAAGCTGACAGCTCAAGATGCAAAAAACTGTGACTTTGAGTTTAATTCAAAAGTTTGGCAAGCCCAGCAAAATGGCAAAAAAACTGCATTTCAATACGCTAAACAGCCGCCGCTTGAACTCAATACGGCGCAACTGAAAGAGCATGACCGTAAAATTAAATTCAGCTTTAAAACAGACAAACACGGCAGCGTGAAAAAAGTCAAAATTAAACAAGGTTCGGGGATTTATGCGCTGGATCAGCAAGTGATTCAAGCCGTGTCTGGCAGTCAAATCAAGGTGAAACGTACCGCCAGTACGCTATGGATGTATAAAAAATCCAGCTTTAAAGACGAAATCCAATTTAAGCTGAATGAATGTAAGTAAAATTCGCAGATTAAAAAAAACCGAAGGCTTATCCTTCGGTTTTTTATTGCTGACTGCATTCAAAATAAAGCGTACATGCCATAGATAAACAAATAGCGCCCTGTCTTCGCTACACTGACCAGCAGCAGAAAACGCCAGAAATTTTCTTTCAGCAGCCCTGCAATCAATGTAATCGGATCACCGATAATCGGAGTCCAGCTCAGCAGCAGAGACCAATAGCCGTATTTTTGATAGATTCCCTGCGCCTGCAGCATTTTTGCTTCAGAGACTGGAAACCATTTTTTATTTTTATAATGTTCAATTTTCAGCCCGAGCCACCAATTCACGCAAGAGCCTAGAATATTGCCCAGACTGGCAATCGCAATCAAGATAAGTGCGGCATATTCCCCCTGCACGAACGCCCCCAGTAAAACCGCTTCTGACTGCAAAGGCAGCAGCGTTGCTGCGCCAAATGCCGAGATAAACAGCAGATACAGCATCATGCGAAGCCTACTTTAGACCCAGCTGCTTTTTGGTTTTACGGTACTCCGCGGTTGACCAGAACACCATGGCTGCAATTGCTAAAACACGTGACCATGTATAACGCGAAACAATCGGCTGTATCAGCTCATTCAATAAAAGCTGATCTTTGGTATGCGCAGCTTCAGCTATTTTTTGAATATGCACCGCTTCGGCAATAAACAGCATCAAGCACAATGCAATACCAGCAATAACGGCGAAATATACCCGCGGGTTAGCTTCAACAATACGGGTGAGGTTTAAAAAGAAATTTTTCATCACGTTATCATCCAACTTAGCCATTCAAGATAAAGCTCCTTGAGGCAAGCCCGCATTCTAGCACAGCGTCCTGAATATGCTTTGGTTTGTTATTTTGATTGTGATTGGGCGCATACATTTATCTTAGCAGGGTGATGCTTTACATTCATTTTAAGCTCAGTTAACCTGTACAGAAATTTAGTGAATATATAATAAGTATTTGATAAAAAAATATTTTTATTGAGTTTTTTACTCTGCTTACACAGCCTAAACCTTACTCAGGCAAACAATCTCACTCATCCAGCCAAACAAGAAATGGCATCACGCAGCCCTGTGGGCTGGGCAAACAGACCCATCTTAAATATTAGCAATGATGATTTACAAAATCAAAATCGCAGCATAGCGTTTAAACTGTACGTTTTGGATACAGGAATCATCGTAAAAACTGAAGTGGTGCAAAGCTCAGGCTTAGCCGCTTTAGACCAAAAAGTAGAAAGAGCATTACTCAAGGCTAAATTCAAACCTTACATACAAAATGATACCGCTTATCCGTTTATAGCAGTCCAGCCCTTTTCATTTCAGGTCTTAGAAGACACCCTGCCTTGGTGGAAAAGGTTTTTCGGTCTTCATTAAAAATAATGAGCATGGCCGGCATGCTCAACCACTCATTTAGACTTTAATCGCCAGCGCTTTCTGCACTGCAGGGCGCGCAGTCATACGCTCAACATACTCTTTGACATACGGATAATCCTCCAGCTGGATTTGCTGCCATTCATAGCGCAGAATCCAAGGCAGAATCGCCATATCGGCAATTGAATATTCGCCTGCGACAAATTTCTGCCCAATGAGCTGATTATTCAAAACCTTGTATAAGCGCTTCGTTTCATTCACATAACGCTCAGTGGCATAGGGAATGCGTTCTGGCGCAAAACGGCTGAAATGATGGTTTTGACCCAGCATTGGCCCCAATCCGCCCATTTGCCACATCAGCCATTGCTCGACTTCAACCCGTTCAAACTCATCTTCAGGATAAAACAGCCCCGTTTTACGCCCCAAATACTGCAAAATCGCCCCTGATTCAAAGACTGAAATCGCTTCGCCCCGCGGCCCATCCTGATCCACAATCGCAGGGATTTTATTGTTCGGTGATATTTTCAGGAAATCAGGCTGAAACTGATCATTCTCCAAGATATTAATGGGAAAAATTTGATATTCGAGTCCCATTTCTTCTAAAGCAATGGTAATTTTATGCCCATTGGGGGTTCCCCAATAATACAAATCTATCATGTAAGAATCCTGTTGCTTTTCTCGTTTTAGTTTACATTGTCGAGTTTTCATACCGTTTATAGCATGCTTTCAGTAGAGAAACATTAAGTTAAACTGAAATTAGAATCTTAAAATATGCATAGCAGGCTTTATATCGTTAGATAAATTATCAAATAAAGAGAATAGAAAAAATCATTAAATTTTTCCTTGAAATTTTTCGAAGCATACCGATATAAAAAATACAGCAATAATTGGTTGATATTGCTGAGAGTACAACCAATGCCTAGATGGGCGCAGAGGTTGCTTATTCATATCACTTTTCTGAATGCAGGAGGTTTTATCAATGAGTAATTTAAGCTTAACTCCATTATTCCGCCGCAGTATCGGCTTTGACCGTTTAAACGATTTATTTGATCATGCGATGCTCAGTGAAACACCGCACTACCCAGCGTACAATATTGAAAAAACAGGCGATAATGATTACCGGATTGTCGTTTCTGCAGCCGGTTTTAATCAGGATGAACTGAGCATTCATTTAGAAAACCAAGTTCTGAGCATTTCTGGCCAACATTCGGATCAGGCCAAAGATGATACAGCTGAGTACTTGCATAAAGGCATTGCGCGCCGTTCATTTAAGCTGTCATTGCGCTTAGATGAGCACATTGAAGTTCAGCACGCTAATTTTGAAAATGGCTTGCTGACTATTGAATTGAAGCGGATTGTCCCAGAAGAAAAAATGCCTCGCCAAATTCCAATTGGCCAGAAGCTGTTAACAGCTGAACATGCCGCAAAAGAATAAAATGCTCAGAATCAGGCCACAGTTAAAAGCCCTTTGATGATGAAGGGCTTTTAACACAGCAAATATAAAAAAAGCACTGCGGATGCAGTGCTTTTTTTATGTCTATAGGCGCTTACTTTTTCTTTTTAGGTCCAAGCAGCATCCCCATTTGACGGCCTTCCATTTTCGGTGTTTGTTCAACAACACCGTATTCAGCCACGTCCGCTTCAATCTTTTGCAATTGAGCCAAACCTAACTGCTGGTGAGCCATCTCACGGCCGCGGAAACGAAGCGTGATTTTAACTTTGTTGCCTTCCTCAAGGAACTTGATGATGGCGCGGAGTTTTACGTTGTAATCACCGACATCCGTACCAGGGCGCAGCTTGATTTCCTTCACCTGTACTTGATGCTGTTTTTTCTTCGCTTCTTTCTGCTTTTGCTTCAGATCAAACAAATGCTTGTTGAAGTCCATAATCTTACAAACTGGCGGCTCAGCGTTTGCTACGATCTCTACAAGATCAAGCTCTACGCTTTCTGCTGCACGTAAGGCGTCAGCCAAGCTTACGATGCCTTTTTGCTCGCCATTTTCGTCTACAAGACGGACTTCTTTTGCACGAATTTCATCATTCAAGGCAGGACGGTTTGATTTGCTACCGCCCTGTTGATTACGGTCAGGCTGTTTAATCGCTGTTACTCCACAATGTACCGGCCGCGTTCGGCAACGGCTGCTTTTACCAAGTCAACGAAAGCATCGATTGACATAGTACCCAAATTTTTTCCAGAGCGGGTACGGACATTCACAGTACCTTCCTCTACTTCACGGTCTCCAAGTACCAGTAAGTAAGGAATACGCTCTAATGTGCGTTCACGAATCTTAAAGCCGATTTTCTCATTTCTCAAGTCTGAAATCGCGCGGATACCGCTTTCTTTAAGTTTAGCGACCACTGACTCACATGCTTCCGCCTGTGAATCGGTAATATTCATCACACATGCTTGAACAGGAGACAGCCAAGGCGGCATGAAACCCGCATAATGTTCAATTAGTATACCAATAAAACGCTCAAAGCTGCCAAGTATTGCGCGATGAAGCATTACAGGCTGATCGCGGTCATTGTCTTCAGTCACATAAGATGCATCTAGACGTTCTGGCAAGTTGAAGTCGCACTGGATTGTACCACATTGCCATACACGCCCTAAGCAGTCTTTCAAAGAGAATTCAATTTTCGGACCGTAGAACGCGCCTTCACCCGGCTGCAGCTCCCACTCCAGGCCTGCTGCATCTAAAGCGTCTGCTAAAGATTTTTCCGCCATATCCCAAAGCTTGTCATCACCTACACGCTTTTCTGGACGTGTCGACAATTTCATCTGCACTTCTTCAAAGCCGAAATCTTTATAAACATCTAAAGTCAGCTTAATGAAATCCGCAACTTCAGTGCCAATTTGCTCTTTAGTACAGAAGATATGCGCATCATCCTGAGTAAAGCCGCGGACACGCATAATGCCATGCAGTGAACCTGATGGTTCGTTACGGTGGCATGAACCGAATTCCGCCAAACGGATTGGCAAGTCGCGGTATGATTTCAAGCCTTGGTTGAACACTTGTACGTGACAAGGACAGTTCATCGGTTTGATTGCATAGTTGCGGCTTTCTGAATGCGTTGTGAACATGCCATCGGCATAATTGGCAGCATGGCCTGATTTTTCCCAAAGGGTGAAATCAACCACTTGCGGTGTGCGGATTTCAAGGTATCCATTGTCCTGCTGCACTTTACGCATGTACTGTTCAAGCACTTGGTAAATGGTCCAGCCATTTGGATGCCAGAACACCATACCCGGCGCTTCTTCCTGCATATGGAACAAATCAAGCGCTTTACCAATTCTGCGGTGGTCGCGTTTTTCAGCTTCTTCAATACGCTTTACGTATGCTGCCAGCTGTTTTTTGTCTGCCCACGCTGTACCGTAAATACGCTGCAGCTGTTCGTTTTTCGCATCACCGCGCCAGTAAGCGCCAGACATTTTAGTCAGTTTGAATGCTTTTAAGAATTTAGTATTGGGTACGTGCGGACCGCGGCACATATCCAAATAGTCTTGGTGATAGTACAAGCCCATTTCAGTTTCATCAGGCATGTCTTCAATCAGACGTAATTTATAATCTTCGCCACGCTTCGTGAATTCTGCAATCACTTCATCACGCGGAGTCATTTTTTTGATGACGTCATAATCTTGATCGATGAGCTTTTTCATACGCTCTTCGATGGCAGCCATATCTTCTGGTGTAAATGGCTTTTCACTGAAGATATCGTAATAGAAACCATCTTCAATGACAGGGCCAATTACCATTTTTGCTTGTGGGAACAATTGCTTAACTGCATGACCCACAAGGTGTGCACAAGAGTGACGAATGATGTGAACACCATCTTCATCTTTAGGCGTAATAATTTGCAGGGTTGCATCTTCTGTAATTAAGTCGCTAGCGTCGACAAGCTTGCCGTTTACTTTTCCGGCAACTGTATTTTTTGCAAGACCCGGACCGATGCTCAGTGCAACGTCCATCACAGATACGGCGTGATCAAATTGTTTTTGATCACCATTTGGCAAAGTGATAATTGGCATAAAAAATCCTTAAGGAGTGATGCCCCGTACCATGGAGCATATCACCGCGAGATTATGATCGAGGGAGAACCTCAAAAGATAAAAACGGTGGATAAATAAAAATCGCTTAGAATTTTACACTGCTTAGCTTGATGGATAAACCTTTTTGGCCGAAAAAAGATGCCGAACGTAAAATTGGCGGCTATTTGCGCAAAATAAGCCATATTTGGTAATAATTCGCCAAGAATAATATCAGCTGATTATTCTTGTTCGCATTGAGCATGGCAAATACTTTCTCTGCAGCAGGGCTCTTGTCATCAATAAACTGCCTGAAAAATCTCAAGCCGCCAGCTCCTGATGCAGCAACTCTTCTTTCTCAGCGCTCAATATCATGAACTGCCGTTCAATATGCAAATATAACGGCCATTTTAACATCAGCACATCTAAATGCAGTGCAGCGTGTAAATCAAGAGAGCCGCAGGAAAACGCAGATCAGGCTATTTTAAATCAACTTAAGCTGTTGATTATCCAAACCATTCAAACAACAGCGCCCATCTATAGCATAGCGGTTTCACCTATTCACCGTACAAAGCATGTGAAAAATATTCAGATCGCCGCGGAAACCGCATCAGCGCTTATTATCGGGTTGGGGAAACAGCCTCTTTCAATTGTCTGCAAAGCCGTTTTTTCGATCTAATTTATTTAGATCCGAAAATCAAATTTTAGAACTGCAGGGTTCACTTTCAGTATTTTTAACTTTTTAAATTTCAATATTTTCAGCATGTTACAAATTTAGTGCAAATACTCGACTAAAGCATTAATGCAAGTTAGCCTGAGACTGCATATTGTTGAGAAAATGACAAAAAGCAATACAGACAGGGAGTTTCTGAGATGGTTAGTGCATATGATGAGTTGCCACGGACACCGGCCAATTTTGTTGCCTTATCGCCGCTGCGCTATTTAGAGCGCGCGGCTTATATTTATCCGCACCAAGATGCCATTATCCATGGTTCGCGTCATATCAGCTGGCGGGAAACCTATCAGCGCTGCTGTCAATTTGCGCATCAGCTGCAGCAGCTGGGCATTGGTAAAAATGATACAGTATCGGTGCTTTTGCCCAATATTCCAGCTATGATTGAAGCGCACTTTGCTGTACCCATGGCAGGCGCTGTACTGAATACCATCAATACGCGTTTAGATGCAAAAACGATTGCATTTATGCTCGAACATGCTGAAACCAAAGTCTTATTGGTCGACCCTGAATTTGCAGCAGTTGCTCAAGAAGCGCTGGCTTTAGTCAAGCAGGATATTTTTGTCATCGATGTCGATGACGCCGAATACCAGGACAGCAGCCCTGCGCCAATCGGCAAAATCGAATATGAAACTTGGCTGGCAGACGGCAATCCGCATTTTGAATGGCACCTGCCACAAGATGAATGGGATGCCATCAGCCTAAACTACACATCGGGCACGACAGGCAACCCGAAAGGCGTAGTCTATCATCACCGCGGTGCCTACATTAATGCCGCCAGCAACATCATTGCCTGCGGCATGACGCCTCGCGCAACTTATTTATGGACGCTGCCGCTGTTCCACTGCAACGGCTGGTGCTTTGCATGGACTATGGCAGCCAATGGCGGCACCAATATCTGCCTGCGCAAAGTCGATCCTGAACTGATTTATAAACTGATTGCAGAACACAAAGTGGATTACTTCTGCGGCGCACCGATTGTATTGTCGATGCTGATCAATACGCCAGAAGAGAAAAAAGTCAAAATTGACCACCGCGTAGAAGTGATGGTGGCAGGCGCTGCGCCCCCAGCAGCCATCATTGAAGGCATGCGCAACATCGGCATTAATGTGACTCATGTCTACGGCTTAACGGAAACCTATGGCCCTTCTGCGCTGTGCGCGTCACAGGCAGGCTGGTCTGACCTGTCTATCCAAGAACAGGCGCAGCTGCATTCACGCCAAGGCGTGCCGTATCCGCTGCAGGACGGCATGAAGGTCATTGATCCTGAAACCATGCTGCCTGTACCGCATGACGGCAAAACCATGGGGGAAATTATGTTCCGCGGCAATATTGTCATGAAAGGCTATCTGAAAAACCCAGAGGCCACCGCAGAAGCCTTTGCCGGCGGCTGGTTCCATACAGGCGATTTGGCTGTTTGCCAGCCGGACGGCTATGCCAAAATTACTGACCGCTCTAAAGATGTGATTATTTCCGGCGGTGAAAATATTTCGTCCCTTGAAGTTGAAGAAGTTCTGTATCAGCATCCTGCAATATTAACCGCAGCCGTCGTGGCTAAGCCCGATCCGCGCTGGCAGGAAGTGCCGTGCGCCTTTATCGAGCTAAAGGCTGGCAAAGAGGCAACACCGGAAGAAATCATTGAATTCTGCAAACAGCATTTAGCCCGTTTTAAAGTCCCCAAAGATGTCATCATTACTGAAATCCCCAAAACATCGACGGGCAAACTGCAGAAATTCATTTTGCGCGACTGGGCCAAAGAGCGCGCAACAGGCGAGTTTAGCTAAACTGCCCTCTGCTCCGGCACTTGCGCAAAAAAGAAAGGCAAGGCAATAAAAAAAACGGCTCTTAGGAGCCGTTTTTTGCTTTGTCATAAGCAATCAATTATCTGAAATCAATGCCACTTGCTGTAAATAGTTAAACATATTCAACTTAGATGCCTTCACCGCTTCTTCTGGCGCTTGATTTTTAAGATCACGGTGCACACGGAGATAATGCTGGCGCAAAGTATGGCGTTCAGTCGCATTATACGTTTTGGTAAATTCATTAATCGCAGGGTCGCCATCTTTAATAATGCGCTCGACCCAGCGCTGCAGCTGCGCTGTTTTTTTCAGCCCTTGTTTTGGGGTTAAATATGACAAAATGACCGTTTCATTTTCATTACGCAACAGTTTACCAATACGTAAAAATTGACGGCGGCGCGCTTCATGTGAGCTAATCTGCTGCACATCAAGCAGCGCTTCAATTAAACGCTCTTCAACAGGCAAATTTTTAATTTGCTTCGCACTTAGCTCAGCCAGCTGTGAACCTAAAGCAGCCATACGCTGAACAGCCTTTTTCTGTTCGGTTTTACTTGCACGTCCTTCTAAAGAATCAAAATCTTCATCAGTTAAGCTCTTCGATCGACTTGCCACGATTAATCTGCCTCGTAAAATTTCGCTGCGAACAGTGCCTGAACTTCAGATAAAGCTTTTTCTTCATCTGCGCCCTCAATCACTATCCGTAAAGTTGTGCCCTTGCCTGCACCAAGCATAAGCAGGGACATAATATTT
Organism: Acinetobacter entericus; assembly: GCF_026168575.1. Lineage (NCBI taxonomy): Bacteria > Pseudomonadati > Pseudomonadota > Gammaproteobacteria > Moraxellales > Moraxellaceae > Acinetobacter > Acinetobacter entericus. The sequence goes on along the minus strand of NZ_JAPEQW010000005.1, from coordinate 155,881 downwards.
TTTGCATCTACCAATTTATCACCTTTGCCGATCTGAATCGATGAGCTGAATTTGGTGGTGACTTCAATCAGTTTGCCAGACGCACGCGCATGTAAACCTAGTTTATTAATTACGTCAACAGTTGTGTCTATCATGACCAGTGCTTCATTTCTCTATGTAAGACCTGAATAGACCATTTTGCCTCAAGGGCTTTTTTTAGTCTATCCACAATATAAACAGAACGATGCTGGCCGCCAGTACATCCGATTGAGACCGTCATATAATGGCGGTGACCCTCCGAAAATGCCGGCAGCCATTTGTCCAAAAAGTGATAAATGTCCTGAAACATTTCTTCAGTTTGCGGACTCTGTTCTAAAAATTTCTGTACAGGCTCATCCAGACCTGAATATTTTCTTAATTCTAAATCCCAATGCGGGTTCGGCAGATGGCGCACATCAAAGACGTAATCTGCATCCAGCGGTATGCCATGCTTAAAGCCAAAAGACTGCAAAATTAAAATCAGGTTGTCGGCCTGCCCCAGCTTCGTCAGCAGGACATGCTTTAAATCATGCACACTTTTATCGGTGGTATCAATATGCACAGTCGAGCGCAGCTGAATCGGCAGCAGCAGCGATTTTTCTTCCTGTATGCATTCATTCAGGCTTTTAAAGCGGCTGGATAAGGGATGCGGGCGGCGCGAAGCGCTGAAACGTGAAATCAGTTCCTGATCCCGCGTGGTCAGGTAAATAATATCGACTGAACCATGGCGCTGCAGTTCATGGAAGACCTGATCAAACTCCTGCAGGTCAGCCCGCGTGCTGCGCACATCCACCCCTAAAGCCAGCTGTTCAAGGTTATTTTCCTTGTCCAGCTTTTCCACAATTTCCGGCAGCAGCGCCAAAGGCAAATTATCTATACAGTAATAGCCAAGATCTTCAAGCACCTGCAATGCAGAGCTTTTTCCAGAACCAGATTGACCTGTAACAATTAAAATGCGTTTCATTGCATGACTGCCCTTTTATAGCGCTAAGACGCAGTATATTTTACCTGCAGGTTGTCGATGAGGCGGGTTGCACCTAATTTTGCTGCCACAAACAGCACAAGATCTTCATTAAATTGTTCAACTTTTTGAAGTTCTGTGGTGCGGGCTTCTACATAGTCCACAACAAAACCGGCGCCTGTCAATGCCGATTTCATATCTTCTAGCACTTTAGGCAATGCATCCCCAGACAGCAGCGCCTGTTCCGCAGCCTTCAAATTTTTATAGATCGCCGGCGCAGCGGCGCGGTTTTCCGCGCTTAAATAGCCATTGCGCGAACTGAGCGCCAAACCGTCTTCCGCTCGGGTAATCGGCACGCCAATCACTTCCAGCGGAATATTCAAATCACGGACAAACTGCCGGATGACCGCCAGCTGCTGATAATCTTTTTGGCCAAAGAAAGCATAGTTCGGCTGCACAATATTAAACAGTTTGGTCACCACCACCGCAACGCCATCAAAATGGCCGGGGCGCTGCAAACCGCATAAATCATTCGTGATATCGCTGACTGAAATATTGGTCAAGCGCGGCTTGCTGCCATACATTTGTTCAACGGTTGGCGCAAATACAATGTCACAGCCCACGTCTGCCAATAACCGCTGATCCTGCTCTAAAGTCCGCGGATAATTATCAAAATCTTCGTTTGGGCCAAATTGAATTGGATTGACAAAAATGCTGACCACAACAATATCGCAAAGCTTGCGCGCTTCACGCACGAGGTTTAAGTGGCCTTCATGCAAATTGCCCATCGTTGGAACAAAACCAATAATTTTCCGGGCTGCGCGCGCTGGATTCAATGACGCAGCTAAACCTTGAATCGTTGTTTCAGTTTTCATATCTCAGAGCTCAATTTGAAAAGTGTGTTCTACGGCAGGGAATGATCCATCCTGCACTGCGGCGTGATAGGCTTTAAATGCATCTAAAATTGCAGTTTCACCCGCCTGTTCTTTCATAAAATTGCGGACGAATTTAGCCACATGGCTAAAGTTCAGCCCCAGCATGTCCTGCACCACCAGCACTTGGCCATCTGTTTCTGCTCCAGCGCCGATGCCGATCACCGGCGTATTCGGGAACAAATTGCTGATCTCTTTGCCAACCTGCGCTGGAACACATTCCAGCAGCAGTACGGCAGCTCCGGCATCAACTACAGCTTTACAGTCTGCAATCAGCTGATCGGCTGCGGCCCGAGTGCGCGCCTGCACTTTATAGCCGCCAAAGACATGCACTGACTGCGGCGTTAAGCCTAAATGCACACAGACAGGAATGCCATTCCGGGTCAGCACCTGCACAGTTTCAGCCAGCCATTCTCCGCCTTCCAGCTTCACCATATGCGCGCCCGCCTGCATGATGGTTTTAGAGCTGCTCAATGCATCGTTCAGGGTGGCATAACTCATAAACGGCAAATCCGTTAAAATGAACGCATGCGAGTTGCCGCGGCGCACTGCGGCAGTATGATATGCCATATCGCTGACATTCACAGGCAGTGTCGAATCACAGCCTTGAATGGTCATGCCTAAAGAATCGCCGACCAAAATAGTATCAATTTCAGCGACTTCCATGGCTTTCGCCATGCTTGCATCATAGCAAGTCAGGCAGGAGAATTTGCGGCCTTCCACTTTAAATTTTCTTAAGTCACTTAGACTAATCATCTAGAGGTTCCTCTGATGGCCCTATCTCAGAGCCATTAAACATTTAAATCTTTGCCCAATTTCCAGTAGCCAGCACATCGAGCGCCGGATGCTCTAAAATCGGCAAATCTTTTAATAATTGTCCTTTCAGCTGCAATCCTGCATCCAAGTCCAACAGTGGGATCAAAACAAAATCACGCTCCATGACGCCTGCATGCGGCACGGTCAGGCGTTCATTTTGAATCTGCTCCTGTCCATAAATCAGCAAATCTAAATCCAGTGTGCGCTCCCCCCAATGGCGAAGGCGTACACGCCCAGATTCCTGTTCAAAGCGCTGCAGCTCATCCAGCAGGGCCAATGGAGCTAAATCGGTTGTCAGCTGCACCACGGCATTTAAGTAATTCGGCTGATCCTGCGGCCCCATCGGCGGGCTTTGATACAGTTTAGAGGTTTTCACAGCGCCTAAGGCGGCCAGCTTATGGACGGCTTCAGCCATAATTTGCAATGAATCACCTAAATTGCTGCCTAAACCAATATAAGTCACTATGCTCATTGAGTCGGCCCAAAAACCACTTGGCTTAAATCACGCTGCACACGCTTACGCTTTAAGATCGGGTGATCTGCGCTAATGCCTTCCGCAACCTCCGCTGCCGGCTGGCGGCGTGAATCTGAGGCTGACTTGGCTTTTCTGGCGCGGCGGCTGCGCGGCTCAGGCTCATTGACCAAAGGCTCAATCTCTGCCTGCTGAATAGATGCAGTTTTGATTTCTTCTGCAGGCGCCCGAGACACTTTGCGGCGGCTCTTGGCGCGCTGACGGTTATAATCTGCAATTGCGCGCTCGCGCTCATCCACAGACAAGGTTTGATAGTTTTCCCACCAAATCCCCATGCCTTGGGTATCGTTATCACCAGATTTTTCACGCAGCAATAAAAAGTCAAAGCCGGCGCGGAAACGCGCATGGCTGGACAAAGCTTCAATCTGCTGCGGCTTAGGGTTCAGCAAACGGGTTTGCATTTCCCAGACTTCACGGATAAATGTTTCGGCAAAACGCGGAATGATCGTGCGTGTCGCTTGGCGCTTCAACACATCTAAACCCGCTTGCGCGCGGGCTTCTGCCGCAACAACGCCCTTGCTTAAGTAGAAGTCACAGCGTTCAAGAAAAGGCTTCCACAGCAGCACTGCATAGAAAAATGCGGGATTGATGGTTTTACCAATCGAAATCCGCTGATCGGTATTTTTAGCGGCGCGCTCAATAAACGGCGTAATTTCCGGCGTAATTTCCGCAAACAGCTGGCGCCAAATGCCAAAATCAATCAGCATCGGCATCACCCGGTTTAAATGCCCCATGGTGAACAGTTTTTGCGATTCATCATATAAACGGTGCGGTGATACATCGCGCAGCAGCAGCGTGATTTCAGGCGTAAAAATGTTGAGTATTTTTTCATCAATACTGAAATTCAGCTTAGCCGCAAAGCGCAGCGTCCGCAGCATGCGCACAGGATCTTCCTCAAAACGCTGCAGTGGATCGCCCAGCAAACGCAATGTTTTGTGTTTGATGTCGTCAACCGCATTGCAGAAATCCAGCACTTCATTTTTACGCGGCTGGTAATACAAAGCATTGATCGAAAAATCACGGCGGGCAAAATCCTGTTCGATGGTGCCCCAGTTGTTGTCCCGCAAAATCATGCCTGCAGCGGAAGTCACTTCTTTTTTAGGCGGCGCACGGAAGGTTGCCACTTCAATCAGTTCACGGCCAGAATAGACATGAGCAAGCTCAAAACGGCGGCCGATGATGCGGCAGCGACGTCCGAAAACTTCTTTCACCTGAGATGGAGTAGCATTGGTGACAGCATCATAATCCTTTGGATTTAGCCCCAACATTAAGTCGCGTACACCGCCGCCGACGATATAAGCTTCATAGCCTGCCTTAGTTAAGGCATCAATCACATCCAATATGGAAGAAGGTAATTGTGCAGTTGATAAACCGCATTTTGACGCGCGCAAAGTTTGCAAAAGACGCTGTCTCCTACGTCTAAACGTAATATCTTAAGATGTCGCTAATCATATCTCTAACACAATCAAAGGGCAATTTGATTCTCCCGATACACATTGCCTAACTCAGCTGCCTTTCGCACTTTTTTCATCTTCCCGCGCTGTTTTACAAGGCAAGGCGCTCTTTATTTTTGCTGAAAATAGCCGGGCCAATGCCTTTGACCTCCTGAATTTCCTCAATACTTTTAAATTTTCCATTTTTATTGCGGTAATCCACAATTGCTTCTGCTTTCTTTTGACCAATGCCGCTGAGCTGCTGAAATTGCTCGGCGCTGGCGGAATTCAGCCTGATTTTTTGACTCGCGCTGTTAGACGCCGCACTGAGCGCAGGCTTGGATAAATAATAATTTTTAGATGCGGACGCTGAAGAATGGCTGACTGATGCACTTTTAAGCTGGCTGTCCTGTGTTTGCTGGTCCGATTTCCATTGCTGATACGCGGCATTTGACGGCGCCGCTGCGCTAGCCCAAGCAATGCTGATAGTAACTAGCAGGATAAAGAGCTGAAATTTATTCAAGTTGCGGTTTTTCATATAAAGCCTGTTGTTTAAATTGTTGTTTTGCCTGCTCCCAAAGCTGATCCATCTCAGCCAATGACAGGTCTTCTATATTTTTATTCTGCAATGCTGCCTGCGTTTCAATGTAGGCAAAACGGGTGCGGAATTTATGGACAGTGCCCAATAACGCCATTTCACTCGAGATGCTGAGTTTACGGCCAATATTCACCAGAGAAAATAAGCAATCACCAAACTCTTCCATAATTTCGTCGGAATTCTGATTTTTAAGCGCCTGTTTAAATTCAGCAAGTTCCTCTTCTAATTTGCTATAGGCATCTTCAGATGTGGCAAAATCAAAGCCAATTTTAGCCGCATTTTTTTGAATTTCTTCCGCCTGCTGCAAGGCAGGGCCATGCTTAATCTGATCTAAACGTGACTGAGCTTTACCCGTTTTTTCTTTGCGCTTAATGTCCTGCCACAACACAGCCACATCATCAGCGCTTAATTGTGAAAACTGTTCGGCTTGAAACACATGGGGGTGCCGGCGAACCAATTTACCGCAAATGGCCTGTACCACATCCTGAAAATCAAATGCGCCCTGCTCACTGTACATTTGAGACTGAAACACCACCTGCAGCAGCAAATCCCCCAGCTCATCACGCACATCTTCCGCTTTGCCATCACGCACAGCTGCTTCGACTTCATAGGCTTCTTCTATGGCATAACGCGTTAAAGACTCAGGCGTCTGCTGCTGATCCCAAGGACATTTTTCACGTAATTCACGCATGATGCTCAACAGCTGTTCCATAATCTGCCTCTTTATTTAATTTAGATTTCTGCTCGATTGCATCTTTTCCCCCCCAATAATTTGGTATGCTCAAAATCAATATAAGGAAGAAAAAGACAGGGAGAAGAATAACATGCCGAGCATCTTGATTAGCGGCGCAGGCCAAGGCATTGGCGCTGCAGCAGCCAAATTATTTTACCAGCAGGGCTATAAAGTCGGTATTTATGACATTAATGCAGTGCAAGCGCAGAAACTGGCGCAACAGCTGGGCGAGAATGCCAAAGCAGGACTGCTGGATGTTGCCAACATGGAACACTGGAAAAATGCCCTGACAGAATTTACACAATGGGCCGGTGAGCTGAATGTTTTGGTGAATAATGCCGGCATTCTCTATTCAGGCGCTTTTGAGCATACCGATATCGCCTCGCATCACCGCACCATTGATATTAATGTAAAAGGGGTGATAAACGGCTGCTATGCGTCTTTGCCTTATTTGCAAAAAGCGGCGTTTGCACGGGTGATTAACTTATCTTCCGCCTCTGCCATTTATGGCCAAGCCGACTTGGCCACGTATTCCGCCAGTAAATTTGCTGTGCGCGGCCTAACGGAAAGCCTGGATATTGAATGGCAAAAATACGGCATACGGGTGCTGGATGTTATGCCGCTGTTTGTGCAAACCGCGATGGTGAAAGAAATGGATGCAGAAAGCATCCGTAAAATGGGGGTAAATTTGACGCCTAATGATGTCGCCGAGCAAATTTTGAGTTTGGCGACACTTAAAGCCCATGCCTTTACTCCAACACATCGCGCCGTGGGTTTCAAAACAAAGGTTCTGTTTAATTTATCTAAAATCAGCCCTCAGTTTGTAAACCGCTTAAGCAATTTATGGATTGCTCAAAAATAATCGGCCTTAGAAAAGTAGTTCAATCCACCAAATAAAAAACCGCCATATGGCGGTTTTTTATCAACACTGAATAAGATTAGCGTTTAAATTTCTTCTCCGCTTTTTTGAACTTCTGTACATAACGGCGCTTACGGGCAGCTGTGCGTTCATCCATTTGCGATTTACGGCCTTCAAATGGGTTTTCGGAGGTCTTAAATTCAATACGGACCGGCGTGCCTTCAAGCTTGTACACTTTACGGAACACGTTTTCTAAATAACGGCGGTAATCCGCAGGGGTTTTATCCACCTTGTTGCCGTGCACTACAATTGTTGGCGGATTTTGCCCGCCAATATGCGCATAGCGCATTTTAATGCGGCGGCCGCCCACCATTGGCGGCTGATGCGCTTCTGTCGCATCACTTAAAATTTGGGTAATTTTTGCAGGTGAAACTTTCAAATGCGAAGAGTCATAAGCGCGGTGGATTGATGGATAAAGATCGCCAACCCCAGTGCCATGCAATGCAGAAATCAAATGAATTTTTGCCCAGGGAATAAAATCAAAGCGGCGTTCCACATCCAGCTTGCATTGCTTGCGGTCGTACTCGGTCATGTTGTCCCATTTATTGACTGCAATCACCATCGCGCGGCCGGCTTCCAGCGCATAGCCAATCAAATGCAGATCCTGTTCAACAATCCCGTCACGGGCATCAACCACAACCACAACCACATGCGCATCTTTCATGGCTTGCAGTGTTTTCACAATTGAGAATTTCTCAATCATTTCATCTACTTTGCCTTTACGGCGCACGCCAGCGGTATCAATCAGCGTATATTTACGCCCATCCCGCTCAAAGGGGATATACACAGAGTCACGGGTAGTGCCAGGCTGGTCAAATGCAACCACACGCTCTTCGCCAAGCAAGCGGTTAACTAAGGTCGATTTACCCACATTTGGACGGCCGATAATCGCCAAACGCAGACCGGTATCCCGGTCATGCAGTTCAGGATTCTCGTCTTCCGGCACAGAAGCAAGCACTTCTTCCAGCATTTGCTGTACACCGCGGCCATGACTGGCTGCGACTTGCAACGGCTCACCCATGCCAAGCTTGTAAAATTCAACCAATGCCGCTTCCGCATGCACGCCATCCACTTTGTTGGCAACCAGAAATACCTTTTTGCCGAGTGTGCGCAAATCACGGGCAATCTGCTCATCAGACGCCAGCAATCCTGCACGGGCATCCACAACAAACATAATCATGTCTGCTTCATGGATGGCTGTTTTGGACTGCTCGGCCATGTACGAATCAATACCGCCTTCTGTTTCACCGATACCGCCAGTATCAACTACAATGAAGGATTTATTTTGGTAAGTCGCATCGCCATATTTACGGTCACGTGTCAGACCGGCAAAGTCAGCAACGAGCGCATCCCGGCTCTTGGTGATCTGGTTAAACAACGTTGATTTTCCGACGTTCGGACGACCAATGAGCGCAATTACGGGTTTCATAGATTAACCTTTATTCAAGATCAGCCAGTTTGGTCTGGTCTGAACATCAGAAAGTATTGGAAGAATAAGGATTAGGACAAATGCCTAAATAAAAACACGGGGCATTGACTGTTCAATCCCCCGCGTTCAAAAAATTCGGTTGCACTTATTTTAACATAAGCTGCAAAAATTAACGATTCTGCCAAACACTCATTGCACCTTTACGTGTTGACACATAAAGCTGATTATCAATGACACGCAGCGTGCGCACTTCACCGCTGGTTTTGGAACGGCCAATGATTGCACCGGTGCTTGGGTCAATTAGATGCAGTACGCCATCCAAATCACCAACCACCAAATCATTGCCCAGCATCACTGGGTTGCTCAGCTGACGGTTCAGCAGCTGGTCATTTTCCCACAGCTTGTTGCCGGTGGTAATTTCATAAGCTGTAATCTTACCATCAGTTTGCGCAACAAACACCCCATTGCCTTTCACTTCCGGGCGCTGAATGCTGCTGGCATCCTCACTCCATACAACCTGCTGTGAAGCCAGGTCCAGTACCGTCACTTGTCCCTGATAGCTGGTGGTGACAACAAACTGGCCGGCTACAGCTGGCTCACCGTCAATATCAATCAAGCGCTGAATATCTGAACGGCCTTCTGAAACAGCAACACGGCGCTGCATCTTAGGCGTGCCGCTAATAGCATCAATGGCATAAATATAAGCATTTGCAGAAGCAATCAGCACATTGCGCGCATCTAAAGCAACAGGCGCTGCCTGACCGCGCAAGCTGAACTGTACATTCGGCAGATTATAGGTCCACGCCTGTTTGCCGGTTTCCACTTCATGCGCAAACACAGTCCCGTCATTCGCAACAGTAATAACACGGCCAGCATGAATCAGTGATGGCGCAAGAATAGCGCCAGACAGCTGCGCTGTCCATTTAGTTTCACCCGTTGCCTGATCTAAAGCGAACAATTGGCCTTTTGGGCTGCCGACAACCACTAAGCCGTCTTTCGCTTCCACACCCGAGCTTAAGCCCTGTTTTGAAATTTTCTTTTGCCAAAGTCGCTGCTTGCCTTGGAAGGCCTCGACTTCACCGTTTGGATTGATTACAAAAATAACGCCATGATCTACATCTAAACGCATGCGCAAGGGATCTGCTTCATCCGTCGAAGCCACATTTTGAGAAAATACAGGAACCAGTGTTTTCGCCTGTTCAAGTTTCGGCAGCGGACTCGGCTTTGCCTCTTCGACTTTAACGCCTTTATTTGCACAGCCTGCAAGCGCCAGCGTTAAAACTGTCAGTGCACACGCAATTTTGTATTGTCTATTCATTCAGTTTCTTCCACTTGGGTCTCTAAAATCGGGCGTTCGATTTCAGGATCATCGACTAAAACGCCTACACTTTCGAGTTTAATTTGTAAAATTTGACGTTCTTCTTTACGTTCAACCAATGCATCCCATGCACTTTGATATACTTTTTTTGCATTTTCAATATCATTTTTGGCAACATACACATCACCGCGCGCTTCATCAGCCGTCGCTTTAAATGCAGGATCTGTTACTGCTTCTAATGTTTTCAGCGCTTCATCATATTTCTTTTGCGCCAGCTGCGCATAAGCCAAGCGCAGTTTTACAATTTGAATCAAGCCGTCATCGCCGGCTTTGACGTTTTCAACTTTCTTCAAGGCTTTTTCAGCGCTGGCGTAATCAGCTTTATCATAGGCCAATTTAGCCATGACCAGTTGCGCCTGAATCGCTTGAGGAGAATCTGGAGCTTCTTTCATGATGCTGTCCGCAGATGTGGACAGCTGCGAAAATGCATCGCCCTGCGCTGATTTAGCGCTGTCCATCAACTGCTGCACTTTAGCCGTCGCCGTCTGTGACTCAGCCAAAGTTTTCTTCTGCCAATATTCCCATCCGAAAAAGGCAATCAACGCAATTAAAATCCCGCTAATAATGGCCGAACCATATTTTTTAGAGAAAGATTTTAAATTATCAAGTTGTTCATCATCACTTAATGCGTTCATTTGTCGATCCTTTTCCTTATGTTTTCTGACTTATTTTGAAGAAAGTTTTTCAATAATAAACGGCACAAAACCGCCTACCGCAACTTCAGCCTGTTCTGCCGTCGCCAATTCTTTAACCAGAATTTGCTGCGCTTCCTGTTCACGCTCACCAAAGATGACTGCAAACAAAGCGCCAGCCTGATCCGCTTTTTTCATTTGCGACTTCATTGACCCCTGTGAACCGACTTTGAGGCGGATGGCGCTGTTTGCATTTTCAAGCTGGTCACGGATCTGTTCTGCCAATACCAGCGCTTTGCCTTGCGTAGCCGGATCAGACACCAAGAAGATTTCACAGTCACGCACTGGCGCATGGTCTTCCACTTGTTCAAGAAGCAGCAGCAAACGCTCCATGCCCATCGCAAAACCAACTGCAGGCACAGTTTGATCCGCCTTTCCTTTGAGCTGGCCAACCAAGCCGTCATAACGGCCTCCAGCACAGACAGTGCCTTGTGAGCCCAGCAATGTTGTGGTCCATTCAAATACTGTTTTATTGTAATAATCTAAACCGCGGACCAGTTTTTGATTAATCACAAATTTAACGCCTGCAGCCGTTAAAAATTGCTGCAATTGGGCAAAATGCGCGAGGGTTTCTTCACCCATAAAGTCGTGAAGTTTCGGTGCATTTTCTAGAATATTTTGTGTTTTAGCATCTTTAGAATCCAAAATACGCAGTGGATTTGTGGTCAAACGGCGCTGTGAATCTTCATCTAAATCAGCTTTGTGTGATTCTAAAAATTCAACCAAAGCTGCACGGTAAGCTGCGCGCTCATCCGACTCACCCAAAGTATTCAGCTCAAGCTGCACTTTGTCGGCAACACCCATACGCTTCCATAGACGCGCTGTCATCAAAATCAGTTCTGCATCCTGATCTGGAGTAGACACACCAAATGTTTCCACACCAAACTGATGGAACTGGCGGTAACGGCCTTTCTGCGGCTTTTCATAGCGGAACATCGGCCCGACATACCAGACACGCGGCGCCGCGCCGCGCAGTAAGTTATGCTCCAGCATTGCGCGTACACAGCCAGCTGTGCCTTCTGGGCGCAAAGTCAAAGACTCAGGCGGATTGCCCTTATCTAAGAAGGTATACATTTCTTTTTCAACGATATCCGTTGCATCACCGATAGAGCGCTTAAACAGATTGGTCTGTTCAACAATCGGCAAGCGGATTTGCTGATAGCCGTAAGCATCCATTAATGATGCTAAATGCTGCTCAAGACGTCTCCACGCAGGTGTTTGCGTAGGGAGGATATCGTTAAAACCTTTAATTGCGACAATTGAACTCATGATTTACTGCGTATAATTTCTTTAGATTTTGCTTCTTCAAGCGCCTTAACTCGTTGACGAACCATCGTTTCGATTTCATCAACCAACTGATTTGTGTCAATTAAATGACTTTTCTCGCCATTACGATACACGAGAGAACGCGGACTTGCACCTACCACGCCGATATCGGCTTCTTTGGCCTCGCCCGGACCATTCACTTTGCAGCCAATCACTGAGACATCCATGGGCGTGCGCACATCTTCCAAACGCTCTTCCAAGGCTTGCATCACTTTAATGACATTAAATTCCTGACGTGAGCAGCTTGGGCAGGCAATAAAGTTAATGCCATTTGAACGCAGTCCCAGTGATTTTAAAATATCAAAACCGATTTTAACTTCTTCTTCCGGCTCGGCCGCAAGCGAGATGCGCATGGTATCGCCTATGCCTTCCATCAACAGGCCGCCTAAAGCGATGGCAGACTTCACGGAACCTGTACGGTAAACACCAGCCTCAGTCACTCCCAAATGCAGTGGATTATCAATTTGCGCCGACAGCAAGCGATAGGCATCCATGGTTAAAAATACATTCGATGCTTTGACTGAAATCTTAAACTCCTGAAAACCCAAGCGGTCGAGAATATCAATATGGCGCATGGCGGATTCCAGCAATGCCTGTCCTGTCGGCTCGCCATATTTTTTCTGAATATCTTTTTCTAGAGAGCCCGCGTTCACGCCAATCCGCATAGAAATATCATTATGGCGGGCAGCGGCCACCACTTCGCGGATTTTCGCTTCAGAACCAATATTGCCGGGGTTGATACGCAAGCAATCTGCACCCAAGTCTGCAACACGCAGTGCAATTTTATAGTCGAAGTGAATGTCTGCAACTAACGGTACAGTGACACGTTTGCGAATCTCGCCAAAAGCTTCAGCCGCTTCCATACTCGGTACAGAAACACGCATGATATCTGCACCGACATCAGCGCAGCGCTGAATTTGCGCTACGGTCGCATCAACATCGCAGGTTTCTGTATTGGTCATGCTTTGAATGCTGATCGGAGCATCACCGCCCACATATACAGAACCGACACGGATTTTTCGAGTTGGACGGCGTTGAATTGGATTTACAATCATTATTTCACTCTACCCCTAGCCATTAACGAGATAAACGGAAGTCAGCTTTGCCGTTTACGGTATATGGCGACAATGAAATACTTTCATTATTTAAACTTAATGACACAGCTTCCGCATCATCCAGACGGATTTGAAATGGCGCTTCGCCATTTAAACTCAACACAGAAGCTTGACGGCCAGTTGCCAGCACTTTACCCGTAGAATCGACAATATTCACCGATGTTGGACGGCTAAATGTCAAACTGAGCTGATCACCTGAAACTGCTGCTGTACCATCGACATTTAAAACCTGTACTTCTGGCACTGCAGGCTCTGAAGCATTTTCAACATCTGAACTGCCTGACATGTTCTGAACAAAAGAGATAATACCTGCCAGCACTGCAATCGCAACTAGCACTATAAGTCCTCGCTTGATCCATTTACGGTTGCGGTCACGGTTTGAACCTGGAAGCTTACCCATGATTTTAATTGGAGAATTATTCAGGGCATGATTTGGCATCAAGCCAGTATCATTGGCGTAGATATCGTCAAAACGCTGAATAATACTGGTGGCATCCACTTTCAAGTATTTGGCATAGGTGCGGTAATAACCTTTAATAAAGGTCGCTTCTGGCAATGATTTATAATCATCCTGCTCAAGTGCAGTCAGCGTTTTCACTGGAATATTCAGCTCAGTGACCACTTGGCTCAACTCAAGCTTTTGCGCAATACGAATCTGACGCAAGTACTCACCTGGACGCTGAACATTTCCTAACGCATTGGGAGCTGCGCTCGAAGGATTCGATTGCGGTGAATTAGGATTTACTTCCATACGGCCTCAGTACTGTACTGTAATTGCAAATAACGCTGGTATTCAGGGCTTTCCGGGTAAAGCGCGCGAAGCTGATTTACCAGCACCTGCATCCCCATTTTGTCCCCATTCGCACGTGCGATGCGCATACCAAGCCAAAGCGCTCGAGCGCCTTGGTTCTGCTGCCCCACTGCACGTACGAACTGTTCATACATTTGCGTTGCGGCAGCGGTTTGCTGGTTCAAATAAAAAATTTCCGCCAACTCTAGCATTGAAACATAAGAATCACGATTGGCTTGCAAAGCCTGTTTGAATGTTTTTTCTGCATTCGCAACATCGCCCAGTTTCAAGTAAATTCGGCCTGCGTTTTCAAGCGATCTGGAGCGCTGATCATAGCCTAATGTGGCGCCAGCAATGATCAATTGCTCGAGCGCCTCATTATAACGTCCAACTTGATATAAATACGTACCATAGTTGTTACGCGCCTGCGCATTTTTTGGCTCCAGAGAAATGGCACGCCGGAAATAACCATCGGCTTTTTCCAAATTCAGCTTGCTGCCTTCCTGCTGTAATAAAACGCCCATCATCATATTGGCTTGCGCATCCCGCGGATTCGTTTCCAATGATTGATCCAGAGCACGCTTGGCAGCATCCAAATCTCCAGATTTAATATACTCTACAGCCAATTGAGTACGCACTTTGGCTGCTTTTTCCGGATCTTTTTTTCCCAGAGAATCTGGTGTCTGACATGCAGTCAGCACTGCTGCCGACAGGCAGAAAGATGTCATCAAAGCAAATTTATACGTAAAGGTTCTCAATTGACGGCCTCTTTATTATCCTTGCGAACGCAGAATCTCATTTTGCTGCGCCACTTTTTTCTTCCACTGTTCTGCACGGCGGGTACGGTCTGCAACTTGCCCCACAAGCTGTCCGCACGCAGCATCAATATCATCGCCGCGTGTCTGACGAATCGTACACACAAAACCTGCATCAGACAAAGTTTTTTGGAAAGAAATAATCCGGTTGCGGCTCGAGCGACCATACGGCGCATGCGGAAATGGATTAAATGGAATTAAATTAATTTTGCTTGGCAGGTTTTTCAGCAGCTTAATCATTTGCTGCGCATGTTCAGGATGGTCATTGACGCCATCCAGCATCACATATTCAATGGTAACGTGTTTGCGTGAACTTTCGTTGCCATCTTTTTCGATATAACGCTTGCAAGCAGCAATCAATTGTTCTAACGGATACTTTTTATTGATTGGCACCAGCTTATTGCGCAGCTCGTCATTTGGCGCATGCAATGAAATGGCCAAAGCCACATCTATGTCTTTAACCATCTGGTCGATTTTAGGCACTACACCCGAAGTCGATAACGTTACACGGCGTTTTGACATGCCATAAGCAAAGTCATCCAACATGGTACGCATAGAGTTCAATACTGCATCATAGTTGAGCAATGGCTCACCCATGCCCATCATGACCACATTGGTCACCGAACGTTCGCGTTCGAGTACAGGCACATCTTCCATATAAGAATAGTTGGCCATCCACAACTGGCCAATAATTTCAGCTTGGTTCAAATCACGCTGAAAACCTTGTTTGCCCGTCGAACAGAATGAACAGTCCAGCGCACAGCCTACTTGTGAGGAAATGCATAAGGTACAGCGCAAGCCGCTGCGATGCTCAGCTGGAATCAGCACAGTCTCAACCAATGAACCTTCGCCATCGCCAACACGGAATACCCACTTGCGGGTGCCGTCTTTGGAATAATTTTTATGCACCACTTCCGGCGCTTTAATTTCACAAATTTTTTCTAATTTTTCACGCAACTTGCCAGAAATATTGGTCATTTCAGCAAAATCAGTCACGAAGAACTGATGAATCCATTTCATCACCTGTCCTGCACGGAATTTTTTCTCGCCCATGTCTTCGAAGAATTTTTCCATTTGCGGACGCGACATGCCGAGTAAATTCACTTTCTCCACAGCATTTTGCTGCGCAGGAGCGGATGGAGATTGCTGCTGTTCAGCCGAAACCGCAGAGACAGCGACTACTTCAGTACTCATGTGTAATTACCTAAACCATGTCTAAAGATGAAAGGAGAAGCTCAATAAACGAGCAAAGTTTTATTCAAGGAATAAAAAAACCAGATAAGCATGATAACACTTATCTGGCTTGAATACTTCGAATTAACGAGTACGCGGAGCAATCTCAGTTTGAGCGAAGAAGTAGTTCACTTCACGGTCAGCAGATGCTACAGAGTCAGAACCGTGAGCAGCGTTTTCGTCGATGCTTACAGCGAAGTCAGCGCGGATAGTGCCTGGAGCAGCTTCTTTAGGGTTAGTTGCGCCAAGGATGTCACGGTGAGCAAGAACTGCATTTTCGCCTTCAAGAACAGAAACAACCACTGGGCCAGAAGTCATGAATGCAACTAGGTCAGCAAAGAAACCGCGCTCTTTGTGCTCAGCATAGAAGCCTTCAGCTTCAGCTTGAGTCAAGTGTTTCATTTTAGTTGCAACGATTTGAAGACCCGCTTTTTCAAAACGAGCAAAAATGTCGCCGATGTGGTTTTTAGCAACTGCGTCTGGTTTAACGATAGATAAAGTACGTTCGATAGCCATGATAGGCTCCTTAAGTCATAATGTTGACAGGAAAATTTGGCGCATTATACCGAATAATGCGCTATTTTCTGCTTTTCAAATGTAAAAAAATTGCTTTTTTCGATGAGCCCCTAGCTGGCTTCATCAATCCAAGCCATTTGAATCGCTTCCAGCAAACCTTCTGTTGATTTATCCGGGTTGTCTGAAAAATCAGGCAAAGCGCACACCCAAGCATGCAGATCTGTAAAGCGGATCCATTGCGGATCCACATCCGGATGCGCTTCATAAAGCTCAATCGCGATGTCAATGGTATCTGTCCAGCGTAAACCCATGGGTCTTCCTAACATCTTTAAATGATGCCGTACTTTAACAAAATTTTCGAAAACTGCACCACCTTCAAAATGCATTCATGCCATTTTTTATAGCGCAATATTGCACAGCGGCGCGCTGAGAACGATGACGCTGGCAACCGCTCCGCCAATCATGGCGCCAACCGCGACATCGCTTGGATAATGCAGCCCCAGCACCATGCGGGACAGCGCCACCAGCACCGTGAAAGGCAGCATTAAAACCAGCAGAATCGGCTGCACATAACCCAAAACCGTCGTCGTCATCACCGCATGCAGCGTATGGCCGGAAGGAAAGCTGAAATGATCCAGCGGGCGCTCGCCCAAACGAATCACCTGATGCACTTGATAAGGCCGCGGACGCACTGTTTTCTTTTTTAACAGTTTATAAATACTGGTTCCGACTGAACCGCCCAGCATTAAATACAGCATTTGCAGTCCATACATCAGCCCTTGCAGTATCCACACGGCAGCCAGCATAACATACCAGAACATGCCATCCCCCAGACGGCTGATGATTTTAAAAAATTGCGCCACCCGTTCTGAACGGGAAAAAGTATTGAGATAAATACAGCCTTTTAAATCGAGATCAAGCATTCTTATTTTTGCATTTTTAAGTTTCACTGTTCTCTCCTCGAGTGCTTTGGCTTGGCTTAAATCATTGCAGGATCGCCTTTGCCGCTGAATACAGCGCCTGTTCGAATTGCTGAACTGGATATTGCCAGCCAATATCCTGAATATCCTCTCTTGCTTTCAACCCCATGCGCTTCAGCGCCTGCCTGTCAGGCAATTGGTGAATGCGCTGGATAAATGCAGCCGTATCGCCTAATTTGCACAGCCATCCCGTCTGCTGGCGCACGTGCTGCTGTGCGCAGGCATAATCATAGGCAATAACGGGCAAACCGCTTGCCATCGCTTCCAATACCACATTGCCAAAGGTTTCGACCTGGCTGGCAAAAACAAAAACATCTGCACTGGCATAGGCTTCCGACAACTTTGCATCACTTAAGCTGCCGGTAAAAATCACTTGCGCCGCAGGATTTAAACGCTGCAATTTTTGACGCTCAGGACCATCTCCTACAATTACCAACACCGTTTTCTGCCTGCTGATTTTTTGCATTGCAGTAAATGCATTGACAATCACATGCACTTCTTTTTCAGGCGACAGCCTGCCGACATACAGCAGCACCTTGGTCTGTTCATCTGCGCCCCACTGCTGGCGCAGCTGAGATGAAGCGTGCTTAGGATGAAAACAATCTACATCCACCCCGCGGCCAACCACAGCCATTGGGCAGCGCACCCCTAAACCTAGCAAAGATTGTGCCGTATCTTTGCTTGGCACACAGGTCAATTGTGTATTGTTATGAAACCAGCATAGATAGTGCTGAATCGGCTTCAGTAAGAATGCCAAATCGAAGAACCGGCTAAAATCATGGAATGCTGAATGAAAACCGCTGGACACTGGGATGTTCCTAACTTTTGCCGCTTGCAGCGCCGCTAAACCCAGCGGCCCTTCCGTGACAATATGCACCACATCAGGCGAAAACTCACTGATGGCGCTGGATACTTTTAAAAACTGCGGCCAGCCAAATTTGAGAGAAGGATAACGCGGAATAGCCTGCGCCACCACCAAACATTCCTTATTCGGTGAAAAATGACCGCTGTCCCGTTTCTGCTGCGGACGGATTAAAAGAATTTTATGCCCCTGCTGCTGCAGGCCTTTGCATAATTGCAGCAAAGATAAGGCGACACCGTTAATTTCAGGCGGCCATGTTTCAGTTACGACAGCTATTTTAAGCCGCGGCCGCACCAGATCATTCAGCACGCGGTGCTCATTTTGAATATATTGCGTATTTTTATTCTTAAAATAGAATTTAAAATTTTCTGGAACGTCTTGTTGTTTTAAATGACCGAATGCAGATAGCTGTTCCATATCTTACCTATCATTTGAGTTTTACCCCAAGTATAGGAAGCGTTTCTTTCAATTTAATGATGTTTCGATGACAGTTCCAATATGGTTTGACGGCGCAAAAATGCTCCTCAATTAAAATTCCGTATAGCGCTCCTTAAAAAAACAGCCGCCCCGCATAGGCATAGGCGACTGCTGATCACTAGGGCTAGATCAAAAGAGGAACCTTACCGCAGATCAAACCAATATAAACAGTTTCTTAAAAAATTAAGCTGATATATAAATCATCCGTATAGTCGCCCGCCGGCGTCATAGCGTTTGGCCGCTCAATCAACTGAACAGTGACAGTATACTGATCAGAGCCTGATTGACTCATAGGTGCCCCCCAGCGGGAACCAGAACCTCCTGAAATATTCATCTGCGTTTGCAAACGCCCTAAACGGCCATTGGTTAAATAGCTTCTGCCCGATACGCCCTCAGCATTGCGCGTTCTAAACTGAATCGCATATTTCAAATCACAATTCACCTTAAAAGATAGCGCTGACCGTGTTTGCGACGTTGCATTCAGCTGAAGCTGACTCGAACTCATTCGATCAATTTGGCATTGCTGGGCATGACTGCTTGCAGCAATCACCAGCCCAGCCAAACCTAATAAATATTTAATGTTCATCACGCACTCCTTACTTACAGACAACACGCAACGGTTGAGAACTTGCTTCTGCCTCTTTCGCCTCCTTCTCAGTAATATTCACATCAAATGAACAAGTTGCGTTATCGCCATATAGAACTGACATTGTATGGGTTCCAGCAGTCATGCCATATACAGTCACCGATGCATCCGATGTAATTGGATATACATCCCCATTCGCTAAATGAAGTTCAGAACCCGGTTTAAAGTTTGCGCCATTGATATCTTGCGGATGCAGCGTCAGGATAAACGTATGCTGAATTGGAAAATCAACCACATAGCCGCGCTGATTTAGTGTCGTTAATGGTTTAGATGAAACCTCATATTTTTCTTCTATTGGCAGCTGATTTTCATCAAAACCAATATCATATTTAATATAAGGAACAATATCATGCACAAAGGCATAGCCTTTCTTATTGGTTTTTTCCACGTGGTTTAATGCGCTTAATACATCAATATCTGAGTAATTGCCCACCTTAACCAAAGCAAATGCATTATTAATGGATTTCGTAAAATTAACTTGCCCATCCAAAAATGCGATTGCTCCGCTGTATCCTATGGTTGAATCTGTTGCATGTTCATACTGATAATGCTGAATGCTGAGGTCGCCCGCGCGGGTTTTTGCAACCACGTTCAAACTGGCAATATTTTCATCCTGACGGCGGTTGGCGCCAATGGCATAATCCAAGCCAACTTGGCGCCCGCTGTCATGCACATATTGCACACTGGCATTATTATTCTCTGATGCATAGTTCAAATAGACTTTATTTCGGGTATCAAAATTATAAGTTATGTTTAAAATACCGCCGCTGTCCTTAATCGCACCAAAGCGTTCAAAGTAGCCTAATCCGAACGAAATATTATTCCCTATTTGCCTGTTAAAACCGATATTGAAAATTTTGTCGTCATTAAAGGGGTTGCTGCCGCCCTGATAATATTTTTGCTCTGCATAACTCATGTTTATATTTTGAAGAAAAGGCACTTCGCTAAAGGTGACATAGGCAAAGTTTTCAAATTTAGGCACTGCATTATCCTGCAGCGGATCATCCCCGACATATCTAAAATTATCTTCGGCATATTTGGAGCTGATCCCCAAGGACATCCGGCTGAATTCTTTACTTAAAGACAGGCCATATAAAAATCTTGAACCGTCATTGGAATGCGCATTGATAGCAAGGGCGTCTAAAACCACAAAATACGGCAATCCTTGTGTCCAAGTGATACCCGTATTTTGCAAATCCTGCGTATATGAGATATTGGTGCCCAAAGAGGTGGTTTCACTTAGCCCTCTGCGGTAGTAAAGATTAGCTAGAAAATCCCGATAATCATTGCTTGAGGTGTAATAGTTATAGCGAAGTTTTCCTAAAGCGATATTGTATTCACTCAGCCCTTTACGCAGCAGTTTATTATTAATGAGGATGGGCAATGTCCTAACGCTTCGATTGCCCAGCACATCCTCAACAACAATCTGCGCATTGCCGGTGTAGTTGATCTGTGAACCCGTCTGCAGTACATAATCACCGGGACTGACCTTTTGATTATATATTTTCACACCATTCATATACAGCTCTACAGTGGATGGCAATCTTGCTGTACCTTGCAATTGCGGCGTATTCCAATAAACAAAGCCAGGGCGTTCTAAATAATTTGTGCCCCAGTTAATCCCGGCAAACCGCAGCGAATTGAAAAATGGATTAGAAACTGTGGTTGCATCACCTAAAGTTAATTTGGTGAGCTTATCTGGAAAATCAAAATCGAGGCTGGTGCCGATACGCACGGTTTTTTCATTCATCGCCTCGCTGTTATACAGCATTGAATTTTTAAAAAACCAATAGTCCTTAAAAATACCAAGATCGACCAGTCCATTATATCCAGTCAAAAACTCAGAATTGTTATATTGCACTTCATAATTAATGAACCCACCGAAGTTAGCCTTTTCCGGCCGGTCAAATTCATAAAGCCCGTAACGGCTAGTTAAAAAAAACTGACTGGGGATGGTCAGCTTAATCGCCTGGCTTTCTTCATCAAAATCAGCTTTCAATTGGTCATTTGAGACTAAACAGAAGTCATTGGCGCCGTCCAGATGGCTCAACAATTTAGCATCCACATTGCGTTCAGTCAGCAAGGCGCATTCAATATAATAATTTGCATCCCGCTTAATTAATGTTGCATCTATATTTTGATTAAGATTATTTATCCATAAATTGGCAATAAATTTTTCAGATGGCAAATCACCGGCATGAGCGCTGACTACCAAAAAAAAATTAACCATGACTATTATTTTTTTATTTATAGCCATATTGATTCTCCCAATATTAGTTAAATAATTTCATCTCAACTGCTTTTTTCGAGTTATTTGTTTCTAGTACTACGCTATATTTTTTTGGATCTGTTAAATTGATATTTTTTAAATCATAAAATATTTTGTGCTTAGCCAGCACATAAGCCATTGTATCGTTGTTGAAAATTACTTTTCTTTGCTCATCCAACAGTTTCAGATTAGTCACTTGCACATGGGAATTTGCAAGGTTATTTAAAATCAGGTGCCCATTTTTTACCTCAAAATTAACTTTAAGATTATCCTGCTTGCCCACAAACAAGGGTAAATTAAAGTTAACTAAAAATTTCACCATCATTTGATTGCCCACTGGGGTAATTTCATCGATGATAATCCGCCATGCCTGCTCCTCTGCCACATTTAAACCTTGAGCAGCTGACGGTGTAAAACCGACCCGTATCGCTTGTTTTTTATTCGGCTGTAAAATAAAATTTTTAGGATTGATAATAATATTATTATCAGGTTCCAGGACGTTTTCACCCTGTTCTGTTTGCGTCCACTTAAATACCTTGACTTCAAAAACCCGCTTCTCTGTTTCATCAACAGATTCCAAAGTCAGTGTTGTCGATTTCAGCTTATTCGGGTTGTCTATAAACATCTGTACAGGCGAGACTGAAACCCCAGCAAAAGCTTTGATGGCAAACAACAGCGATGTCATAAAAACCAATAAATTTTTTTTCATTATTTCGCTCTTTTTTTTAATTGTAATCAATCTGACTCATTGCTGGCAACAAGTCAGATTTTGCATTCTGCTTTATTATTTATACTGTACTAAAACTTACTGTGTTCAGTAAATAGCCACTTTTAGTAATATACACGGATTTTGTATGTATCAGTGTAATCACCAGCAGCTGCGGTTGCTGGAACAGCAACTTTGGTGCGCGCTGTCACAGTGAAATTATCAACTGACATGCCTGCATAGTTATTGTTACCCCAAGTTGGAGCAGCTGGGCCGGCACTGCCTGAAGTTTTCGCAGTCGTAATCACTGTGTCAATTGTATTGCTGCCATTCTTCACAAACGTATTGTTGCTGGTATTGGCATTTGCTGTGGTTAAGTTCAAAATATAATGCGTATTTGTGGTTACGCTATAGCTTGAAGTCACATTGCTTGCATCTGTTTTTAACACCAGATCTTTCGGATCAGAAATAGTGCATTTTTTAGGCACGGTTAATTTAATTGGAATATCTCGGCTGCAGCCTAGATCAGTACAGCCCTGCCAGCGATCGTTATCGCCGCCTTTAGCAGCATCATCTGCAAAAGCGCCTGCTGAACATGCACCTAGTACTAATGCTGCTAGAGCAGCTTGTGTCATTTTATTCATGATGGATTCTCCATAAATTTATTATCTAGCCACCGCTTATTCGAATAGGATTGTTTAGCGATACTGATCATTAAGTCATTTAATCTAATCAATCTTCATTTCTTCCAAGGGCATAACCATTGTTCAACAAAATTTATAAAAAATAATTTATATTGCATTTTTCACACAATGTGTGAAATTCATCACACTTTTATAAAAATAGTGTGGTAATTTTCATGTTTATTATAGATTTATGAATTTGTTTCGCAATATTTCGATCAAAAGCTTGATAAAAAAAAGAATGCGCAAATGTTTTATTGATTTTTTCGGCGCCTAAATAGATGTTATTTCATTAATAAGTTTTTCCATTTAAATTACATTAAATTACATTAAACCCCGATTTTTCTTCATTTTTCGCTTATTCACATTTATTTTACTTTACTATTCATCTATTATTTTAAACATTTCCTATCATGTATTAAATGTTGATAAGTTTAATAAATACGAATACCCAAAATTAGGGATTGTTTATTGAACAAAACTTGATATTTTTAGACCAAAGAATACACAATATGTCACAAATTTACAAAATTATTTGAAGTCTTTCAAACACCACATAAAAAACAAACACAGAGAAATTTTAAAAGCCGCCTTTCATTTAAGTGAAAAATACTGCATTTATTTACTATCAACAGCACGCTTGGCTTATTTTTTCCCTTCCCGCCTCAAACAGCTATTCTCTAATCTTCAGCGCTTGCATTTAAATACCCCGCTGTACTGCAGTCATTTTAAGCAAGCACAACCATTGACTCTTGCTAGCCTCAATAAATTTCGTACCCTACAAAAGCCGATACGATCAAAATCCCCCTGCATGTTCACCCTTATGACAATAAAAAACGCAGATTTGAACTGACAAATCTGCGTTTTACAAAAAAAAGCATGAAAATCAAGCAATACAACTTTAACTCACACAGGATTCCATCTTATTCTTGAATACGGTTCAATAGGCCATTTTGCACTTGATACAACTGGGCATTTCCAAAATCTATCTGCTGCTTTTCGCCATGCAATGCAGGAAAGCCAACTATTTTTTCTAACTGCGGTGAGCGCTGAAATTGCTTGGTTTTTGGATTATACATCCAATAAATAAAGCGCTTATCCTCAACTTTCCGGCTGTCAGAAGTATCCGCCAGCACAACATCATAATAGCCATCAAAATTAACATCCAGAAAGCCAATACTGCCTGCATAGGCCGTAAATCCCGTTAAACTCTGCATCACAGAATTATTGGCTTTATTAATAATATCCAGCCGCTTTAAAGCTTTGCCATAGGGCTGACTTTCACCTTCGGCGCCATAAAATTTAAATACAATGATCGGCTTATCAGCCGCCTTGAATGCTGGCTCAAAGTGTATAGCGGCATTTTCTGTTTCATCTGATGATGTTAGTACAGATGTCATTAAACCCGTATTGGCGTCCAGCTTGCCACTCAATTCATATTTGGGCGCAGACTCATCCATGCTGTCTACGCTGACTGATTTAAGATTCAGCTGATCCCCTTTTTGATTTCCCTTAAAAGCAATGCTTTTAGTTTCCGCCAAATCTTTCAGCACCCCATGCGGATTCCATATGCCCGCATATAAATCTAAAAAGTAACGCCCATCGGTTGATCGCAGCATTCTCTGCATAGATACCCGGACACCGCCAATTGATTTCAGCTGTTCATTGCCTGATGGAACAGCAGGGCTCTCGGCGGAACTCAGGCTTGAAAAAGCTAATGCAGCAATACACAGGAGAGTTTTTTTATTCATTGCGGAGCTACACTCAAAAAAAGAATGATTTATGAGTAATGTATCACAACATTTTTACAACAGCGTAAAGCGCTTTTTATGAGTTTTGCAGCAAAAGCATAGCGGTTCGACTTATATTTTTTTTCAAGCATCCATTTTCAACGTCCGTGCAATACCTTGCAGTTCTAAATGCATAAAATCCGCCAATTCAAAATTGCAGATTACACAAAGCATTCTGCGAGATTTTCAGCTCTTAAAGAGAAATGCCGTACCGTAAAAGCTGATTGAATCCTCCAAATCTGATGCATCTAAACCTTAAGCTTCCAATAGCTTCAAGCCCTCATCAACATCCACATGTTGATAAGAAACGTTCTTTTTACAGTTTTAAAATCAACTCAATCAAGAACTGCATTTTTTTCTTGGTCTAAAATCCTGCCCGCTTGACTCTTTTAAGGTACGTAATTTTGTTCTTTTCATCCCTATAAAAAAACCCACTCAATCGAGTGGGTTTTTTTAAAAGAAAACTAAAACTTAGTTTTTTTCTTTATCTACGATTTTGTTCGCTTGAATCCAAGGCATCATTGCACGCAGCTTGTTACCAGTTACTTCGATACCGTGAGCAGCATTTTGACGGCGGCGCGCAGTCATCGATGGGTAGTTCAACGCACCTTCTTGAATGAACATCTTCGCATATTCACCAGATTGAATACGTTTAAGCGCATTGCGCATTGCTTCACGAGACTGTTCATTGATCACTTCAGTACCCGTTACATATTCACCGTACTCAGCATTATTAGAAACTGAGTAGTTCATGTCCGCGATACCGCCTTCGAACATCAAATCAACGATTAACTTAAGTTCATGCAAGCATTCGAAATAAGCCATTTCTGGTGCATAACCAGCTTCAACCAAAGTTTCAAAGCCCATTTTAACCAATTCAACCGCGCCGCCGCAAAGAACTGCTTGCTCACCGAATAAGTCAGTTTCAGTTTCTTCACGGAACGAAGTTTCGATGATGCCTGTACGGCCGCCGCCTACGCCTGAAGCATAAGAAAGTGCAACGTTACGCGCATTACCAGAAGCATCTTGATGAATCGCGATTAAGTCAGGAACACCTGAACCGCGCTGGTATTCAGAACGCACTGTGTGGCCAGGCGCTTTCGGAGCAACCATAATTACATCTAAGTCAGCGCGCGGCACAACTTGGTTATAAAGAATAGAGAAACCGTGAGCAAATGCTAACGTTGCGCCTTCTTTAATGTTTGGTTCGATCACGTCGCGGTAAAGCTGAGATTGGAACTCATCTGGAGTCAAAATCATTACCACATCAGCTTGCGCGACAGCAGCAGGAACTTCAGCAACTTTAAGACCTGAATTCTCAGCTTTTTTCCAAGAAGCAGAATTAGCGCGCAAACCTACAGTTACGTCTACGCCGGAATCTTTAAGGTTAAGCGCATGTGCATGACCTTGAGAACCGTAACCAATAATCGCTACTTTTTTACCTTGGATGATGGATAAGTCTGTGTCTTTATCATAAAAAATTTGCATTGCTGTCTCCGCTTAAATGCTTTGTTTCCTGACTTAATAAGTGAGTTCTTATTTTCACTCAATTAAGTTCCTCTCTCTAAAACAAGAGAGGATGTATTTGTTAAAAATTAGATTGTTAAAACTTTTTCGCCGCGTGCGATACCAGATACGCCTGAACGAACGACTTCCAGAATGGTATTTTCAGCCAAGGCATCAATAAAGCCATCAATTTTTTCAGTCGTACCCGCAATCTGGATGGTATACGTCGTCGGCGTTACATCGACAACTTGCGCACGGAAAATATCCGCTGTGCGTTTAATTTCTGCACGTGCTGCGCCTAAAGCTTTCACTTTAATCAGCATCAGCTCGCGCTCAATGTGCGCGCCTTCAGACAAATCAACCACTTTTACCACTTCAACCAACTTATTCAGCTGCTTGGTAATCTGTTCAATTTTGTGGTCATCGCCGTAAGTGGTCAGCGTAAGACGAGATAATGTCGGATCTTCAGTCGGTGCAACATTTAAAGTCTCAATGTTGTAATTGCGCTGAGAAAACAGGCCAACCAAACGGGAAAGCGCGCCAGCTTCGTTTTCTACGAGTACAGAGATAATGTGTCTCATTGTGTACGCTCCCCTTTGCCTAACCACATATCCTTCATTGACTGACCAGCAATCAGCATTGGATATACATGCTCTGAACGGTCAACCATCACGTTAATAAATACGCACTTGTCATTGATCGCCATGGCTTCAGCCAACTTAGACTCAAGCTCATCCGCATGGTCAATTTGAATACCAACGTGACCATAAGCTTCCATCAGTTTTGCAAAGTCAGGCAATGACTCTACATAAGAACTTGAATGGCGGCCTTCGTAGTTCATATCCTGCCATTGTTTTACCATGCCAAGCGCACGGTTGTTTAAGCACAAGATTTTCACATTCAAGCCATACTGCTTACAGGTAGACAGCTCTTGAATACACATCTGGATTGAAGCTTCGCCAGTGATACACACTACTTGCTGATCCGGGAACGCAAGCTTGGCTGCCATCGCATATGGCAAGCCCACACCCATCGTACCTAGGCCACCTGAGTTGATCCATTGACGTGGACGCGTATATTTATAGTACAGCGCGCCAAACATTTGATGCTGGCCAACGTCTGAAGTAATAATCGCTTGGCTATTGGTAATTTTGTCTAAAGCGGCAACGACTTGCTGCGGCTTCATTGTACCGTCAGTCGTTTTCTCATACTTCAAGCCATGAACTTGACGCCATTCATCAATTTGCTTCCACCAATCCGCAATGATTTCTGGATTTGGCTTAGATACATTCAACTGTTTCAATTGCGCCAGCATTTCCTGCAATACAGGTTCTACCGCGCCCACAATTGGGATGTGCGCCATGATGGTTTTCGAAATTGTCGCAGGATCAATGTCAATATGAATGACTTTAGCGTTTGGACAGAATTTCGCAGGGTTGTTAGTTACACGGTCATCAAAACGCGCGCCGATACACAGAATCACATCTGCATTGTGCATCGTCATGTTGGCTTCGTATGTACCATGCATGCCCAGCATACCGATAAATTGCGGATCATTGCCCGGGAACGCGCCTAGGCCCATCAAAGTATTTGTTACTGGGTAACCTAGCAAATGCGCAAGTTCAGTCAATTGCTCAGAAGCATTGCCCTGAACCACACCGCCGCCTGAATATATAACAGGACGCTTCGCGTTAATCAGCTCATCAATCGCTTTGCGGATTTGGCCTGAATGACCGCGGTGAGGCGGCTGGTATGAGCGCATCTTCACTTTTTCAGGATATTCGTAAGCGAATTTTTCTGCAGGATTGGTTGCATCTTTAGGAATATCAACAACAACAGGTCCTGGACGGCCTGAAGAGGCAATGTAAAATGCTTTTTTGATAATTGCAGGAATTTCACTTGCATGGCGGACTTGGAAGCTGTGCTTCACGATTGGACGTGAAATGCCGACCATATCTGTTTCCTGAAACGCATCTTCACCAATTAAATGCGAAGCAACCTGACCAGACAAAATCACCATCGGGATTGAGTCCATATAAGCTGTTGCGATAGGAGTTACAGTATTTGTTGCGCCTGGGCCTGATGTGACAAGCACCACACCAGTTTTACCTGTCACGCGTGAGTATGCATCTGCCATATGTCCGGCAGCTTGCTCGTGGCGCACGAGGTAATGGTTAATTCGTTCTTGTTGAAATAGCGCATCGTAAATATGCAGTACTGCGCCGCCTGGGTATCCAAAAACATGCTCAACGCCTTCGTCCGCCAATGCGCGAACGAGCATTTCACCACCAGATAAAAGTTCCAACGTGATTCACCCTAATCTTTTTTTCGCCGCCAAATGAGAGACACCTGGGACGCTTCATTCATTAACTGTCTGCACTGTTATAGCACACATAATTCATAGTTTTCATGGCAATAGGAAAAATTTGCGATCTGACTGCTGTTTGAGCAATATGAGATCTAAAACCTGCTGGGATAAGCATGTTTTATTCACTTTGTTCAGCTTCTCGGCTAGAGAAGTTGTCCATTGCATGACATGACACTTATTCGAAGGGTGATCGACTAAGGCATTTAAAACTAAAACAGCATTTTTGTTGTTTCGACTATTAAAGTCAAGTTTAAAAATTAGCTTTTTTCTGTTTATTTACAGACCGTTTATTTTTTAAGCTTTGGATAATCTGCCAGCGCCGCTTTTATTTTTAGCTTTTTAAGAAGAAAACGCCAAATGATTAAATTATTTTATATATTAGATAAATATATTTAATCAATATAAGCCGGTGAAACGGCCCGCTTAACGTATTCGCGCGAGACCTGAAGCTAACCTGCAGGAATTCCTGGCTGATTTTTAGCCGCATTCTGCAATTTCTGCAATTTCTGCAGCACAGCATTCTATCTGCGCCATTTATCCCAGCCGCTTCAAAAATTGATAGCATCAAAGTAAAAAAAAGCGCAAAATTTTATTTTTTAATGCAGGCTAAAACTGCATTTTGGATACAGTCAAGGAAAAGAATTCATCATGAAAATGACTTTTTTAAAATTGGGGAATGCACTTGCAGCACTTGTGCTGATTTTCACCGCACAAAGCAGTTTTGCACAGAATTTTTATAAATGGGTGGATGCTAAAGGTTCGACGCATTACACCGCCACTCCGCCGCCAAAATCGGCCAGTAAAAAAGGGAAAGTTGAAACCTACGGCTGGAAAAATTCATCAGCTGCGCCTGCTGCACATAATGAAGCCAGTCCTGCCGCAGAAGCGGCAGTAAAAGAAGCTGAAAAAGCGGCCCAAGAAAATAAGCCTGCAAATATTCCTCAAATTCCTGCTGAAGAGATGCCAAAGTAGTTTTCTGAATTTAATTCCGCCGCAAGCTGCAGCCCCAATCGCAGAAAAGCATGGCGCAAAATTCACTTTTCAATGCATTTTGCGCTATGCTGTACCACACAGTTTTTTAACCATTACGCTCAAATACATTTATGACTACTCATATTGACCCTGAATATCAAGCAAGTGCGATTGAGCCCCAAGTCCAGAAAGACTGGGAAGATCGCAAATCGTTTAAAGTTGCAGACACGGTAGAAGGCCCTCATCGTTATATCCTCTCGATGTTTCCTTATCCAAGCGGCAAACTGCATATGGGTCATGTGCGTAACTACACCATTGGCGATGTCATCAGCCGTTTCCACCGCCTCAAAGGTGAAACAGTCCTGCAACCGATGGGCTGGGATGCTTTCGGTCTGCCTGCTGAAAACGCGGCGATTGCCCATCAAGTTGCACCAGCAAAATGGACATTTGAAAACATTGCCTATATGCGTGACCAATTGAAAAAATTGGGGCTTTCAGTCGACTGGGATCGTGAATTTGCGACTTGTACTCCTGAGTACTATCACTGGGAACAATGGTTATTTGTTCAGCTGTATAAAAAAGGTCTGATCTACCGCAAACTGTCTACAGTGAATTGGGATCCAGTGGATCAAACCGTTCTGGCCAATGAGCAAGTTGAAAATGGTCGCGGCTGGCGCTCTGGCGCATTGGTTGAAAAACGTGATATTCCAATGTATTACTTCCGCATCACTGACTATGCTCAAGAACTATTAGACGATTTAGACACTTTAAAAGATGGCTGGCCGCAGCAAGTCTTGACCATGCAGCGCAACTGGATTGGCCGTTCACAAGGGATGGAAATCACTTTCCCTTCAGCAAATCCTGAAGTTTATGCAGATGGTTTAACGGTGTATACCACACGTGCGGATACCCTAATGGGTGTGACTTATGTTGCGGTTGCTGCGGAACATCCATTGGCTATGAAAGCGGCTGAAAGCAATGAAACTTTAAAAGCCTTCATTGAAGAATGCCGCATGGGTTCTGTGGCAGAAGCTGACCTTGCCACTGCTGAAAAGAAAGGCATGGCAACTGGCCTTTCTGTGAAGCATCCTGTGACAGGTGAAGAAGTGCCAGTCTGGATCGCCAACTACGTGTTAATGTCTTACGGTTCAGGCGCAGTGATGGCTGTACCTGCACACGATGAGCGTGATTTTGAATTTGCCAATAAATACAATTTGCCAATCCAGCAAGTGATTGATGCTAAAGGCGCTGATGATGCTGAGTATTCTGCAACTGAATGGCAAGAATGGTACGGTTCTAAAGAAGGCAAATTGGTCAATTCAGGCGAATTTGACGGTCTAGAGTTCCAAGCTGCATTTGATGCATTCCTGGCTAAATTAGAACCACAAGGCTTGGCAAACGCTAAAGTTCAATTCCGCTTACGTGACTGGGGCGTTTCCCGTCAGCGTTACTGGGGTTGTCCAATTCCAATGATCAACTGCGATAAGTGCGGCCAAGTGCCAGTGCCAGAAGAACAGCTTCCTGTTGTACTTCCGACTGACGTCGTTCCTGATGGTTCAGGCAACCCATTGAATAAAATGCCTGAATTCTATCAGACGACTTGTCCATGCTGCGGCGGCGATGCACGCCGTGAAACCGATACTTTGGATACGTTCGTAGAGTCTTCTTGGTATTATGCACGTTACGCGTCACCTGACTTTACCGGCGGTTTAGTTAAACCTGAAGCAGCCCAATCATGGTTGCCGGTGAATCAATATATCGGCGGTGTAGAACATGCGATTCTGCATTTGCTTTATGCACGCTTCTTCCACAAATTGATGCGTGATGAAGGCGTAGTGCAAGGCAATGAACCATTCACCAACCTTTTAACTCAAGGTATGGTGCTTGCAGATACCTTCTATCGTGAAGCTGAATCAGGCAAGAAAACTTGGTTTAACCCTGCCGATATCGAACTTGAACATGATGAAAAAGGCCGTGTTCTTTCTGCAAAATATACAGGCGATGGTCAAGAAGTTGTCGTTGGCGGTCAGGAAAAAATGTCGAAATCGAAAAATAACGGTATCGACCCGCAAGCGATTATTGATCAGTACGGCGCAGATACGGCGCGTGTATTTATGATGTTCGCTGCGCCGCCTGATCAGTCACTTGAATGGTCAGATGCCGGTGTTGAAGGCTCTAACCGTTTCTTGAAGCGGGTATGGCGTTTAGTTTCTGGCTTCCTTGAAAAAGGCAACCAAGCATCTGCGATTGATGTGATTCAGCTTTCAACTGAAGCGCAAGACCTGCGTCGCAAAACACACGAAACCATTCAAAAAGTGGGTGATGATATTGAACGCCGCCATGCATTCAATACCGCCATTGCCGCAATGATGGAATTGCTGAATGCAAACAACAAGTTTGAAGCAAAAAATGACAATGATGTTGCGGTTGCCCGCGAATCAATTATCACTTTGCTGACTTTGCTTGCGCCTTTTGCACCGCATTTAAGTCAGACTTTATTGGCTCAATTCAATATCGATTTAACTTCAGTGCTGTTCCCGGCTGTGGATGCGTCTGCGTTAACGCGCAATACGCAAACCATCGTGGTTCAAGTCAACGGCAAACTGCGCGGCAAATTGGAAGTATCAGTTGATGCCTCTAAAGATGACATCTTGGCGCAGGCGAAAGCACTGCCTGAAGTGCAGCAATTCTTGACGGGTCCAACCAAGAAAGAAATTGTGGTGCCGAATAAATTAGTGAATTTGGTGGTTTAAAATCCTTACGCCCCTTCTCCCTATGGGAGAAGGCTGGGATGAGGGTTGTTAAATCAATTAACCTCTCCCTAACCCTCTCCTAAAAGGAGAGGGAACTTAAAGAATAAAACAATTCCCAAACAAAGCCCGTTGCCAGTCAGCGGGCTTTGACTTTACAATCCCATGCATTGAACAAAACAATATTCATCTCAAAACTGCCTATAAGTTTGAGAAAACCTATCAGAGGATACCGCATGCATTTGGTTCAACGCGCTGCAGCAATCGTATTAACCTTGGGTCTAGGTGCAGGCTTGACGGGCTGCGGCTTCCATTTAAAAGGCACCAATCCTAATGTTGCGCCGGTCACTTATGCCAACATGAAACTGGCTTTGCCCAAAGATACAGAAGAACTTGAAGAAAAATTGAATATTTACTTAGGCGCTGCCGGAGTTAAAATCAATAACGACGCGCAGGCCTATACGCTGCGCGTACTGGACTATACGCCGCGCCGCATGGAGCTGAATGGCAAGCTGGTTGAAACACTGCTCCGCCTGAGTGTCACTTTCCGCATTGAAGATGCGCAAGGCAACCCGGTCACTGAACCGCGCACGGTTATGGCGACACGCACCTATCAATATGATGTCGCAACAGTGAATACTGACGATCAGGAACAGAAATTCCTGAATCAGGTGATCATTGATGATGTGGCTCAGCAAATTGCCCGCCAAATTGCATCGAACCGCCTGCCGCTGGCAATTCAGCGCACAGCAGCGCCAGCTGCCAAATAAGCTGAACTGTATTTATGAAGCTCGATTACCTGCAAGCGCTTAAGCGTGTCGATGAAGCCCGCGGCGCATGGGTGCTGCATGGTCAGGAACCGCTGCTGGAACAGAATCTGATTGATGCATTCCGCGCCAGCTGGCACAAGCAGGATATCGAACGTCAGCGCTATGACATCAGCAGCGTCAGTGACTGGAAAACCGTGTTTAATGCGCTGAACAGCCTATCGCTGTTTTCCAGCCAGCTGGCCATTGAAGTTCATGGCAGCATTAAGCCTGATGCCAACGGCCTCAAAGAGCTGAAAAGCTATATTCAGCACAATGAGCACAACCTACTGCTGGTTGTGATGCCCAAACAGGATGCCAGCAGCCTGAAAACGGCATTTTTTCAAGTCATTGACGCCAATGGTGTGAATGTCGCGCTCACGGCAAACTATCCCAAAGACCGTCAGCAAATTTTAGCTGCCGAAGCGCAAAAGCTCGGGATCAAGCTGGCCAATGATGCATGGCAATGGCTGGAACAGCATCATGAACATAACCTGCTGGCGGCTAAAAACAGCCTGATGCGGGTCAGTGACACATTTTCAGATATCGAGATCATTCAAATTGATCATCTGTATTCTTGCCTGCAGGATCAGTCCCGCTACACAACTTATGATATGAATGACGCGCTGCTGCAGGGAAACTTGGCGCAGGCTGTTAAAATTTTTCAGTACCTGATCGCTTCTGGCGAACCGATGTCACTCATCCTGTGGAGCATCAGTAAAGAAATGCGCCTGCTGATGGCGCTGTTTGAGCAGCCGCAAAATGCATTGCAGCTGGGTATTTGGAAAACCAAAATCAGCCTGTATCAGCAGGCATTGCGCCGCTTGGATGCCAATGTTTTCTTGACTTGGCCAGCCCTGCTGCTGCGCATTGATGCCTCCATCAAAGGCCTAGGCGATGAAAACCCTGAACATTTGGTGCTGCAAGCGATTGCCAGTCTATGCGGCAAAACGTTATTCGCACCGTCAATGGCTTAACTGAAGAAACGCGAAAACCAGCTTTTGCCTTTTTTCTGTTCCTGCGCACGCAAGTAGTGCAGCATATTGTCTCGCACACTATCCACATAGTCCTGATCATCATGCTGAATATGGTTAATCAGCCACTTTGACAATAAGCGGTACAAGTCATTTTCGATCGATTCCCCAAGCTCAAATTTTTGACGGTAATCATTCAGCCGCTTGACAAATAATTCGTGAATGCCTCTGTGGGAGGGCAAATACTGATAATGCACTTGCTCCAGTAAATTTTCTTCAAAGCTGAAATGCGATTGCGTATAGTCAATCAGATCGTTTAAGACCTCTCTGATCTTATCGCGCTCTCCGCTGACTCTAATTTGATCCAAAGCATTAATATAATCTAAAATTTGGCGATGCTGATGATCAATCACATCGATGCCGATATTATAACTGTCATTCCACTCCATCATTTACCCCTTATACATTTCCATATTCAAGAAATATTTCCTGCACAATCGTTATGCAAATCTTTCTTATTTTAATCCCATAATTTTTTTATGGGATTTGATCTTACAATTTTTTATTCTTGAAAGCTATAGAGATAAGATATAATTTTCAAACTCCTTCAACTGGATTAAGCGCCAGATTTTTCGCCATAAATTCAACAACAAAACCCCGAATACAAAATAGTTTGAGCACCAGCCATTCAACACAATCAGAATTTTTTGTTCTGAATTTAACTTCCGCCTCAACAGCACTCCCTATCGCAGATACCGGTTCATCACAGTTTTTCTGCCTGCTTTCACAATCAGGCTCAAGCAGCCATTCATAATGGTCTGATGATGCTTCCAGAGAAGTTCTTCTAAATTTTCTGGCATTTCTATTGTGCGGTCAGCAACCATGCAAAAAAAGTGAGAAAAACGATCTTAACAAGGGCTTTACCAATTCAATTCGCTCCTTAAAATAATAATCATTTCTGTTTGGAATAAAAAATTCACGGTTTATCCGCATTTCGAACTTATAATCTAAAAATTACACTTTTCATGCCTGTCCCATATGCCAAAAATAAAACCAACCAAAATTATGCTTGCGATTGTCTGCACTCTGGCTGTTGCCCTCACCGCCTGGTATTTTTTAAAGCCCAAGCAGGAACAGCCGCAATACATCACCGCTGAAGTTTCCCGTGCTGATTTAGAAAACTCGGTATTGGCGACAGGTGTTCTTGAAGCGGCCAAAATGGTCAGCGTCGGCGCGCAGGTCTCTGGGCAGGTTAAAAAGATGTATGTGCAGCTGGGTGACCAAGTCAAGCAGGGCCAAGTGATCGCGCAAATTGACTCTGTCCGCCAAACCAATGATTTAAAAACCGCTGAAGCCAGCATTAAAAATCAGCAGGCGCAGCTGGCTGTAAAAAATGCCAACTTAGCCAAAGTCGAAGCTGAATATAACCGCCAAAAAGCCATGTATGCGCAAGATGCGACCTCACGCGCTGAATTGGAATCGGCCTTAGCCAGCTTTAAAACTGCACAGGCCGATATTGATGCCATTAACGCGCAAATCGAACAGTCGCGCCTGACTTTGGCCACAGCAAAAGAAGATTTAGGCTACACCCAGATTGTAGCGCCTATGGATGGCACAATTGTGGCGATTGTGACTGAAGAAGGCCAAACCGTGAACGCCAATCAAAGCGCGCCAACCATCGTTAAATTAGCAAAATTAAACGATATGACCATCAAGGCTGAAATTTCAGAAGCCGATGTTATGAAAGTTGAAAAAGGCCAGCGTGTATATTTCACCACCTTAGGCGACAGTGAAACCAAACATTATGCAGCTTTGCGCCAAGTTGAACCTGCACCCTCTTCAATCAACAATGAAACCAGCAACAGTTCAACCTCTTCTTCCAGCACAGCGGTGTACTACAACGCTTTGTTTGATGTGCCAAATGAAGACGGCAAACTGCGTATTGATATGACTGCGCAGGTTTACATTATTTTAGACGAAGCGAAAAATGCGCTGACGATTCCAGCCGCAGCCATTCAAGCATCCAACCGTCCTGACCGCAAAAATAAAAGCAGCGCAGGCGGTGATAACGCAGCCAGCCAAGCTGCGGCCAGCAATGATCCGGCTAAAGCCAGCCGCCCAAAACGCTTAGAACTGTCTGATACAGAAAAAGCCTTAATCCAGCAAGGCAAAGCCTCTATGGCGATGGTGCGTGTGGTTCAGGCGGACGGCTCAGCAAAACCTCAGCCGGTGCTCATCGGCTTAAATAACCGTGTTACTGCGCAAGTGCTGAAAGGCCTGAAGCTAGGTGAAAAGGTGGTGATCGCCGATGGTTCAGACACCAGCAATGATTCTGCAAAACGCAGCAACCGCAACGCCGGCCCAATGAGAATGTAATCATGAGTCAACATCAGCAGCCTCTGCTTGAGGTGAAAGATCTGACTCGTGAATTCCCCGCAGGGGAAAGCACGGTTCAAATCTTAAAAGGCATAAATTTAGCAATTTATCCTGGCGAATTAGTCGCGATTGTCGGCCAGTCCGGTTCAGGAAAATCGACCTTAATGAATATTCTCGGCTGCCTGGATCAGCCGTCCAGCGGCAGCTATAAAGTTAAAGGCCGTGAAACCCGCCAGCTTGAACCCGATGAACTGGCGCAATTGCGCCGTGAGTACTTTGGCTTTATTTTCCAGCGCTATCATCTGCTTGGCGATTTAAACGCGGCCGGCAACGTAGAAGTGCCTGCGGTTTATGCAGGTGTGGATGCGGCTGAACGCCAGCAGCGCGCCAAAGACCTGCTGACCGACTTAGGGCTAGCTGAAAAGACCCAAAACCGCCCCAGCCAGCTGTCAGGCGGCCAGCAGCAGCGGGTTTCCATTGCCCGCGCGCTGATGAATGGCGGCGATGTCATCTTAGCCGATGAACCCACAGGCGCATTGGACAAAAACAGCGGCATTGAAGTGATGCGCATTTTGCGCGAGCTGAATGCCAAAGGCCATACCATTATTTTGGTCACGCATGATCACAATGTGGCAAAAAATGCGACACGGATTATTGAGATCAGTGACGGCAACATTATTTCCGACCTGCCGAATGTGCCTGAAACGGATGATGAGCCTTTAGAAAAGCAGGAATTGCAGCCGGCCATCAAAAAAAGAACGCCGGCATGGCGTTCTGCAGCTGACCGGTTAAGCGAAGCCTTCCGCATGGCGCTTTTGGCCATGAATGCGCACCGCATGCGTACGTTCCTGACCATGCTGGGGATAATTATCGGCATTGCTTCGGTGGTCTCAGTTGTGGCGCTGGGCAATGGCTCGCAAAAGCAAATTCTAGAAAATATCAGCAGCCTCGGTACCAATACCATTACGGTGTACCAAGGGCGCGGCTTTGGCGATAACTCACGCTCGGCTCAAGTGAAAACTTTGGTTCCCGCCGATGCCACCGCCCTGTCTGAACAGCCCTATGTAGACGGTGTCAGCCCAACCGTCAGCAGCAGTGTTACTTCGCGTTTTAAAGATACCGAAGCCTCTGCAACGGTAAATGGCGTCAGCGCAGATTACTTTTATGTTAAAGGCTTGACCTTTGCTTCCGGTCAGCCTTTTGATCAAGAAAGCGTTACTGAGCAGTCTCAGGATGTGGTGATTGATGACAATACCAAAAAAACATTT
Source organism: Acinetobacter entericus (assembly GCF_026168575.1). Lineage (NCBI taxonomy): Bacteria > Pseudomonadati > Pseudomonadota > Gammaproteobacteria > Moraxellales > Moraxellaceae > Acinetobacter > Acinetobacter entericus. Next base: position 118,212 of record NZ_JAPEQW010000005.1, on the reverse strand, counting down.
TTCAGTGACGGAACCAACCCAGTCGGGCAAGTCATTCTGCTGGGCAGCGTCCCGAGCCGCATTATCGGGGTCGTAGAAGCACAAACCGGCATGATGGGCGGCAATGACAGCTTAAATGTCTATCTGCCTTACTCTACTGTGATGAGCCGCATGCTGGGGCAGGCCAATGTGCGCAGCATCATTGTGCGGGTGAAGGATGAATATCCGAGCGCAGCCGCTGAAAATGCTATTTTGAACCTGCTGGTGCAGCGACATGGCGCACAAGACGTGTTTACCCAAAACTCTGACAGCATCCGCGAAACCATTCAGCAAACCACGCAAACCATGACGCTGCTGGTCTCTGCCATTGCAGTGATCTCACTTGTAGTCGGCGGGATTGGCGTGATGAATATTATGCTGGTTTCCGTAACTGAACGCACACAGGAAATTGGGGTGCGCATGGCGGTTGGCGCGCGTCAAAGCGACATTTTGCAGCAGTTCTTAATTGAAGCGGTTCTTGTCTGTATTCTGGGCGGCATCTTAGGCGTTTTGCTGTCTTTAGGCATTGGGCAAATTATCAGTCATTTTGCCGGAGATACCTTCCAGATGGCCTATTCGACCACATCAATTGCCGCAGCCTTTGTCTGCTCAAGCATGATCGGCATCGTATTCGGATTCATTCCCGCACGCAACGCCGCGCAGCTGAATCCTGTCGATGCCCTGTCTAGAGAATAAGGAAAAAAATATGCAATTGAATTTAACTAAACTTGCAAGCGCCTTGGTTCTCAGCAGCAGCCTTGCCGGCTGTGCCGCTATGGTTCGCACGCCATACGAGCAGCCGGCAGTCAATATACCCAGCAGCTTTCAAAACAGCAAAGCTGCGAATCAAAAAATTCATGCAGATGCTTATGCTGATCAATGGTGGACATTATTTAATGATGCGCAGCTCAATCAGCTGATCAGCCAAGTACTGGATGCTAATACGGATTTGGCAGTTGCCGGCATCAACCTCCGCCAAGCGCGCCTGCAAGCGGGTTTAGCGCAAGATAAGCAGGGCCCGCGCGTCAGCTCAAGCGCATCGGCTGGACATAGCTTTGACTTAAAATCCGGCGATGACTCATCTAAGGGGCTATCGCTCAGTGCCGGCGTCAGCTATGAATTAGATTTATTCGGCAAACTGTCCAGCCAAACCGAAGCCGCCAAATGGGAAGCCTTAGCAACCGAACAGGATTTGCAGGCTACCGCGCAAAGCTTAATTGCCACAGCTGCCAATTTATATTGGCAGCTGGGTTATCTGAATGAACGCTACATTGTGGCGCAGCAGAATTTGGCCAGCACACAGAAAACTTATGACCTAGTCAAAGTTCAGTATAAAGCCGGCGCGGTTTCAGGCTTGGATCTTGCCTCTGCAGAACAGTCTGTACAAAGCCAAAAAGCGGCTTTAAGCCAAATTGAACAGCAGAAGGTTGAAACGCGGACTGCGCTTGCAGTCCTGCTGCACGAACCCATACAGCAGCTGAACATTGCTGAGCCGCAGCGCCTGCCGCGCATTGCCATGCCGAATATTACGGCGGGCCTGCCGGCAGATCTGCTGTCACGCCGTCCAGACTTGCAGGCCAGTGAACTGCGCCTGCGCAAAACTTTAGCCAATAAAGACGCCACGAAAGCCAGCTATTACCCATCGATCAGCCTGACGGGCACTTTAGGCTCTTCCAGCACCTCATTGACGCAATTATTGCAAAATCCAGCCTTGGCCTTGGGCGCCAGCCTCAGCCTGCCATTTTTGCAATACAATGACATGAAGAAAGATTTGGCAATCAGCGACTTGGACTATGAGAAAGCCATTATTCAATACCGCCAAACCTTATATCAGGCTTTTGCCGATGTAGAAAATGCCTTGTCCAACCGCACTGAATTAAACAAGCGGGTTGCGTTTGAAGAACGCAATGTGCAACTGGCGGAAAAAACGGAACGTTTGACGGAAGTGCGTTACCGCAATGGCGCGATTGCATTGAAAAATTTAATTGATGCTCAGAAAACGACGCGGGACGCCCGCCTGTCTTTGGTTCAAGCCAAGCAAAGCCAATACAATGCCTATGTGACATTGATGCAGGCTTTGGGCGGCAGTCCAATTAAGCCGCGGCCTTGATGCACTAAGTTCCATGTAAAAAGCCCTGCGGGGCTTTTTATTTGCCTTATTTAAACTCAATAAAAAACGCCGGACTTTAGGCGCCGGCGCGTTGCAGTCAGCCGGTAATTACAGCACTGGGCGCTGCTCTAAATAATCGTCAATATCCTCTAAGCGTTCGATACTTTTCTCATGCCCCATCACGCTGCCTTTTTCCAGCCAGCTGCGGGCCAGCTGAATATTGCGTTCTGCCCCTAAACCATGCGTATACAGATGCGCCAAATTGACATAAGCATCAGGATTCAGCAGATTCGCCGCCTGCTGATAAAATTCCAAGGCTTGCGTTAAGTCCCGTGACAGCAGCGTGCCTTGCTCATGCAGCTCACCGCATAAATTCAAGGCTGCCGCATTGCCCTGCTGAGCGGATGCCTGCAAATACTGCAGTGCCTGCGGCTGGCTGCGCTTCCGGTCCGCCGAATTATTTTCGGCAAACAGTGCCTGCGCCATGAAATATTGCGCCTCCGCATGTCCAGAATCAGCCGCCTGCTGCAAATAATACTGCGCCTCAACCTCATCGCTCACATCAGCAAATACATGGCCTGAATAAATTTGATAAACATAGAACTGGGCGGCGGCATGGCCTTGTTCCGACGCTGACATTAAATAATTTAAAGCGCGTTCATGGGTTGGCAGCGGATAAGTGGGCTGGCTATAAAACAGGCCGATGGCATACAGCATGTCGGCATCGGTCTGCGGCTTAAAATTCCAGGCCTGCTGCGCCGCTTTTTGAATCAGCTGCCTAGCCTGCACAGCATCGCATTGTGCGCCACGGCCTGTAAAATAGCACAGCCCCATGCCAAATAAACTGTTGGCGTGTGTTTCACGCTGTTCTGCATATCGGTACAGTTCCAAAGCCTTTTCCGGCGCATCCGCCACTAAGTAATGTTCAAAATACAAGGCGGCAATTTGACGCAGCGCAAAAGCATTGCCCTCATTGGCCGCCTCGGACCAAAAGCGGAAGCCTAATGTTTCCTGATGCTCCACATACCAGCCATGAAAATGCGCCGCGCCTAAAATGGCTTTGGCTTGCGCATTTTTATGCACTTTGGCCTGATCTAAAAGCTCATGATAAACCCGCTGGCGCTGATCGGCATCGATTACCCCTCTTAGCACCGCAAGCTGATATTCAGCCAGCCCTTGAGCATCCCCCAGCAGCAGGCAGCGTTTGGTAAATTGCATAGCCTTGTGCAGGTCTTTTTGCAGAATTTCACCTTGCTGATAATGCAGGGCCAGCTCCTGATTCGCTTTCAAATGATCTTGATGCGCGGCTTGAAATAAGTAAGAGATTCCCAAGCTTAAATTCAGATGCTCTGCATCCGTTAAATAATACTGCGCCAATTGATACTGTGAACCGGCATGCCCCGCCTCTGCATTTTGCGTGAGCAGTTTAAATTTCTGCTGCAGTGAAGCCTGCTGATCTTCTGCCCCAAGTTCAGCGATCCGGTACTGTGCCTCCATATTGCCACGCGCAACCGCATGGCGGTACCAATACAGGGCTTTTTCAGAATCTTGCTGCTCGAAAATTTGCCCTAGCTGATAGGCGGCTTCATCACCGCCTAATTTAAAGGATTTTTCCAGCAGGCTGATGCCGCTTTGCATATCCTTCGCCCGGCCTTGGCCATTGACGTGCATTAAGCCCATTTGCATATAGGCTTGCGGCAATTCATGCTGCTTTACGAGCTCACTGTAGAGCTGATAAGCGCGCGCATAATCCGGCTGCGCTGAATCCGAGCTTAAGCGCGCAGCATACTTCATCTGCGCATCTATTTGCTCCACCCACAAGTCGCTCTGCCCTGCATGCGCCTGATCGCGCTTGACAGGGTCCGGACGCTTCCACATCCAAAATGCCAGCGCGCCAATCCCCAAGATCAATATTAAGAAAAACCACATAGCCGCCCCATACGGTTAATTTTTATTTTAAATACTGTTATTTATTCTAAAGGCAACCATCAAAAAAAGCACCGTAATTGGTGCTTTAGTTTGCTTCAGAATGCGCGCTGTTTCAAAGTTTCGGACGCTTTGCATCAAGTTTTTTCAGCACTTCAGAAACAGCGATCATGGCAAAGCTTGAGGTCACCACCACGGCAGAACCGTAGCCCCCGCAGCGCAGGCCAGCGCTTGGGCAGACATCTGCGCTGGAAAATGGGTTATCAATCGAATATACACAGGTAATGCCGAATTTTTCTTTCGGCTTTTTGCAAATGCCTTTGCTGCGCAATTGCGCGCGCAGCTTCGCTAGCATTGGATCCTGTTCAGTTTTCGACAAATCCGCAACACGGATTTTAAGCGGATCAATTTTGCCGCCGGCGCCGCCTGATACAATCAGCGGAATTTTATTAAAGCGGCAATGCAGCATCAGCGCCAATTTGGCTTTAACATCGTCAATGCAGTCTAAAATCAGATCCGGCGCTGCGGCTAAAAGCTCTTTGACATTGTCTGGCGTTAAATAGTCATCAATCAGATTGATTTTAATTTTAGGATTGATGGAACGGCAGCGTTCCGCCATCACTTCAATTTTTTCCATACCCAGTGTCGATGTCATCGCTGGCAGCTGACGGTTAATATTGGATGCCGCCACCACATCCATATCCACCAGTGTCAGCTCGCCAACACCTGTGCGCGCCAAGGCTTCAACAGCCCAGGAACCGACGCCGCCAATGCCGATGACCATGACATGGCTGTTTTCATAATGACTGAAGCTGTCGTCTCCATAAATTTTGGCAACCCCCGCAAAGCGGCGTTCATATTCATCTTCCTGGAGCAAATCAGTCATTCTTCAGCTTAATCTTAAATCTGGACAAGGCGCCATTTTAGCAAATTCAGCGCTGAAATGTAGCGCTCTGCATATAATGTCCAAGCTATAAAAAAGAGGCAGGACGCCTCTTTTTTAGAATTTCTTAATCTTTCTTTTCTGAATAAAGATCTTAGTCGTTATTCATAATAAAGAAGTATTCACGGTAATATTTTAATTCTGCAATAGAATCACGGATATCATCCATCGCCAAATGCGACGCATTTTTCTTTAAGCCGCTCATAATTTCAGGGCGCCAGCGTTTTGCCAACTCTTTAACGCTCGACACATCTAAATTCCGATAATGGAAGAACTGTTCCAATTCAGGCATCAAGCGGTGCATGAAGCGGCGGTCTTGGCAAATTGAGTTGCCGCACATTGGCGACACTTTGGGATTAATCCATTTTTTTAAGAATTCAATGGTCTGCTGTTCTGCATCCTGAGCCGTCAATTTGCTGCGGCGCACACGTTCAATTAAGCCGGATTGGCCATGCTGGCGGGTGTTCCACTCATCCATCGCATTGAGGATTAAAGGTGACTGATGGATCGCCAGCACTGGGCCTTCCGCCAAAATATTGAGCTTGTCATCGGTTACAATCGTTGCAATTTCAATAATTTGATCATTATCGGTATCCAGACCTGTCATTTCAAGGTCAATCCAAATCAGGCGGGTATCCGGTGTGCTGCTCATAAATGTGCAATCTTATTAGGCTGTAAAGCGGCTATAGTAGCAAATTTCTTGCCCCCGCGCTGTAAATAGACCCCGCTTCATGCTATTTTTGCCTTCTAGATTTTATGGTTTTTTAGGATATGAATGGCTTTAATTCGTAAGCGCCGCCTTACCGAGCAGCAGCAGCGCCGCATTCAAAAACAGCACCAATCCCGTCAGGAAGAAATCGATACCTCGAATGATCTTGAAGGATTAGTCGTTCAGCATTATGGACGCCAGCTGGAAGTTCAAGCACTGTCTGTTCCAGAGGCGCATCCTAAAAAGCCTGCGGTTTCTGCGGGAGAACCTGAACCGTTTTGGAAACCTATTGAACTGGGCAGTGTTTGGCGCTGCCATACCCGCACCAATTTAGAAGCGCTGGTGACCGGTGACCGCGTGAAATGGCAGGCCGATCCGAATACCGGTTTGGGCATTATTACCGCCATTCACCCGCGCCAATCATTGCTGACCCGCCCTGACCGTTACCACAAAGTTAAGCCGGTCGCCGCCAATGTCAGCCTGATTGTGATTGTTTTTGCCTCTTTTCCTGAAGTTGCGCCCAGCCTGATTGACCGCTATTTAGTCGCCTGCGCCGATGCGGATATTCCAGCCTTGCTGGTCTTGAATAAAATGGATCTGGTTAAAGCTGATGATCCGATTTTAGATCTTGTTCAGGAATATAAAGACCTGGGCTATGAAGTGATGCAAACCCAGTCTTCGGGTGATGTTTCTGCATTGTCTCAGCGTTTGGCGGGGGAAACCGTGGCCTTTGTCGGCCAATCCGGTGTCGGCAAAAGCTCGCTGATCAATACCATTGTTCCTGACGCTGCGCAAAAAACCAATGTCATTTCAGAAAACTCGGCATTAGGCCAGCACACCACAACCTCTACCCGCCTCATCGCCTTTGGTGAAAATGCCGCGCTGATTGACTCTCCCGGGATTCGTGAATTTGGCTTGTGGCATTTGACCACAGAAAGTGTTCAGAATGGCTTTACCGAAATTGCCAATTTGGTGGGTTATTGCCAATTCCGCAACTGCACCCATAAGCATGAAAAACAGTGCGCCCTGCGCGAAGCTGCATCTAAAGGCGAAATTCTGCCGCGCCGCTTAGACAGCTATTTACGCTTAATTGATGAAATAGCGGAAGCGCAGCAAAAAAATTAGTTTTTATTCTGTACGGCCCTTGAAGCGGTGATTTTGATCACCATATTTATCAGCTATACTCTTGGCAGTTTTTTGAATTGTGATTAGGTGACTTGTGGAACGTTGGTTCGAATTTATGGGGAATCACCCCTTCTTATTTGGCACACTTGCTGTATTGGTGGTGCTGTTCTTCCTGTTAGAAGGTCAGCGCAATGGCCGCAAAATTTCACCGCAGTCTTTAGGAATTTTGGCTAAAGCAAAAAATGCCATGCTGATTGATTTGCGTGATGCAAAAGATTTCCGCGAAGGCCACATCAGTGGCAGCCGCAACATTCCTTACAGCCAAATTACCAAGCATCTGGACGAACTGAAAAACTCAGAGCGCCCACTGGTATTTATCTGCAATTTAGGTCAAGTCGCAGGTTCTGCTTTACAGCAGGTCGGTCATGCCGATGCTTACCGCTTAGACGGCGGCATCAGCAACTGGAAAGCGCAAGGCTTGCCACTGGTAAAAGCGAAATAATTGTTTAAGGAGATTTTGAATGGCTGAAGTAACGATTTATTCTACTGCTGTTTGTCCATACTGCATTCGTGCAAAACAGCTTCTTGAGCGTAAAGGCGTAACTTTTAAAGAAGTTAATTTATCCAATGAAGCGCCTGAAGTGCGTGTGGAATTGATGCAGCGCACCAAGCACCGCACCGTGCCGCAAATTTTCATTGGCGAACAATTTATTGGCGGTTTTGATCAGCTTTACGCATTAGAACGTGAAGGCAAACTCGACGATTTACTGGCTTAACAGCCAAACAACATCACATCTTCATATTAAGGATTACAGAATGAGTGAAGAACAACAAGCTCAACCGCAACTTGCTTTAGAGCGTATTTATACTAAAGATATTTCTTTTGAAGTGCCTGGGGCTCAAGTATTTACCAAAGAATGGCAGCCGGAACTGAACATTAATTTGTCCTCTTCTGCTGAAAAAGTTGACCCGACTCACTTTGAAGTGTCTTTAAAAGTTGTGGTGCAAGCGAACAATGCAGGCGAAACTGCATTTATCGTTGATGTCACTCAATCTGGCATTTTCCTGATTGATGCTGTAGAAGAAGAGCGCCTGCCTTACATCCTTGGCGCTTACTGCCCGAACATTCTGTTCCCATTCCTGCGTGAAGCGGTGAATGACATGGTCACTAAAGGCAGCTTCCCGCAATTGCTTTTGACCCCAATCAATTTTGATGCAGAATTTGAAGCGAATTTAGAACGCGCGCAAGCCTCTGCTGTGGAAGGTCAGGCTTAAACGCTTGTCTTTCAGCAATAAAAAAGACCGCCATTGCGGTCTTTTTTATTGCCCTATGCTTTTCTCCTTCTCCCTTTGGGAGAAGGTCGGGATGAGGAGGGAAAAATATCATCCCCTCCCCCAGAGGGCGAGGGATTTGATTCAATTGAAGAAGAATCCCTCCCAGCCTCCCTTTAAAAAAGGGAGGAGCAAATTATTCCGCATCCAGCATCAGATCAGCGCTCATGCCCACAGTATTGAAACCGGCATCGACATACATGATTTCACCGGTAATGCCGTTTGCCCAAGGTGAACACAGGAACAGCGCGGCATTGCCGACATCTTCAATCGTGACATTGCGTTTCAGCGGCGCAACTTTCTCATTTAAATCCAGCATTTTGCGGAATGATTTAATGCCTGACGCCGCCAATGTACGGATTGGGCCTGCAGAAATTGCATTCACGCGGATGCCTTCAGCACCCAAGCTCGACGCTAAGTAACGCACACCCGCTTCCAAAGAAGCTTTCGCCATGCCCATAACGTTGTAGTTTGGCATAACGCGCTCTGAACCTTGATAAGTCAGCGTCAACAGGCAGCCTTGACGCGCCACCAATAAAGGCTTCGCGGCGCGCGCCATCGCAACAAAGCTGTAGGCGCTAATGTCATGCGCGATGTTGAAACCTTCGCGGTCAGTAATCTCAGTGAAGTCGCCGTCTAAAGTATGCGCAGGCGCAAAACCGATAGAATGCACCACACCGTCTAAGCCATCCCAGTGCTTAGCCAGTTCTGCAAATGCGGCCTCAATTTCTGCATCCACAGCCACATCACAAGGGAAAACTAAAGTTGAACCGAATTGTTCAGCAAAATCATCGACACGTTTTTTTAATTTTTCATTCGGATAAGTAAATGCCAGTTCAGCGCCTTCACGGTGCAGTGCTTGAGCGATACCGAATGCAATAGATAATTTGCTTGCAATGCCGGCAATTAAAAAGCGCTTACCCGCCAATAGTCCTTGTGCCATGTGAATCTCACTCGATAAAATTTAACAGCATAATGCCAAGTCTGGAGCATTTTAGAAATTGCATAATGCGCCTTTTTTACAGCAATTCGAAAATCGCCTGATTTATATTTTCAAATGCAGTGCATCCAGCGTATTGCGCCACATTTTCCGCGCCAGATCATCTTCATCCGCCTGCAGGCTCTGCGCCAGCCCCTGCAGCACATAGGGCAAATTCACCGGTGTATTTCGTGTGCGCTGCCCGCTGCCGTGCTGACAGCATAGCGGGGGCATATCAGGGCAATCGGTTTCCAGCACCAAATGTTCAGCGCCGACGGCCTGAACGACGGTATGCAGTTTTCTGGCATTCGGATTGGTAATCTGTCCAGTTACGCCAATTTTAAATCCCAGCTTAATAAAGGCTTTGGCTTCTTCTACCCCGCCGCTGAACGCATGCGCAATGCCGCCCAAGCTAAACTGCTGTGCTTTCAAAATTTTCAGCGTTTCTGCATGGGACTTTCGAATATGCAATAACACAGGCTTGTGATACTGCTTTGCCAGCTCCAGCTGCTCAGCAAAAAAATGCCGCTGTTTGGCAACAGCATCGGGCTGTTTATGCTGCGGCAGAAAAGTATCTAAACCGATTTCTCCAATCGCCGCACAGTTTTCAGATTGCAGAATCCGCTCTAAATCCAGCAAATGCGGCTCTTGGTGCTGTTCGATATAAAACGGATGCAGGCCGGGCGCCAATTCACTTCTTGGCGCGTTCTTTAAGCTATTGAGAAAATGATGCGTCTGAATTAAATCCTGAAATCGGTTCTGCACAAAGCCAATCAGCACCAAACGCTCTACGCCTGCCTGTTTGGCCGCATGCGCCAATTCTTCCCGGTCGGGATCAAAATCGGGAACGTCAAAATGGGTATGCGTATCAAATAAGGCAGAACGGCTGCGCATTAAGATTTCGCTTTGGCTTCAGAAGCTGGCGCTTCAGCTGCTGCCGGCAAATATTGCGGCTTCAAAATGCCTTGCAGCTGATCATAAGGAAGAGTTAAGCGCGGCAGCCCCACGACATACGGCCCAATTTCATATTCCGCATATTGCAGAATTAAGCCATCTTTGCCCAAGAAATAATTGTCTGACAGTTTAAATTTCCAAGCCTGTTCATATTCATCAACACTGTCCGCCAGCTTTGAATCCATCACCCATGTTTTAAAAGCTTCATGCGCTTTCTTCTGCAATGCGGCTTTTTGTTTCGCGGCTATAATGTCATCCAGTTTGACCAGTTTCTGGGTTTTGAGATCGAAATTATAATACTGCTGTGAAGATGAGCCGTGCGCACCGCCCAAATAGCTGCTGCTGTTCAGCACGACGGTCGCCAATGGCTGCCCTGCATTCAGAATTTTCGGCTTAACCATCAAGCTGATTTTCTGCGCTGAATTTAAGTCTTTCAGCTCTTGATCCAATTTAATAAAGGCCTGCATATAAGGCGCTGCCTGCTTCTCCAGTTTTACTTTTGGCGTTTCGACCTGCGCCAATTGCGACTTGGCTTCAGACGCAGCGCTGGCTTCACTGGCTGCTGTTTGCGCTTTGTCCTGAGCGGGCGCCACAGACAGAATCAAGCCCAGCTGCTTTAATATTTCATCATCAATGTAGTGATCAATAAAGCTTTGGTTGCTGCTGAGCCGTTCAACTGAAATTTCAGGACAGCTGTTGCCGTCACAATCCGGCATGTTCAAACTGAGTTTTTCAGAATCGCCAATCAGTTTCATGCTTTGATCCGGCGCTTCTGTTTTCGGTTTTTCTTCTGGCTGCGGTTCAGCTTTCTGCGGCTGGCAAGCGCTCAGCGCAACAGCGGAAGCCAAAATACTCATCGCCCAAATTTTTTTATGCTTTAACATGAATGAAGTGTCTCTCTTATCTGACTGACCGGCATCATTCTTCAATGCCTGACATTAAAACATATGCTGATATACGTCAGCTTTCAAGACCTGCTGTGTTTGTTGTTTGCTTAAGTAAATATCCAGCTGCTTGCCGTCTTTGACAATTTCATGCGTGCGGTAATGCAGGCCAATCCCCTCCTGATCGAAAAACCAGTCAGACTGCCCCCAATACAGCTTTTTCGGCGCCGCTGAGCGGACAGCCGCATCCTGATCTTTCAGCCATTTGGCATATGCCTCCTGCACAATCGCATTCATTTTCGCCTGTTTTTGAGCATCCATAATGTCCAGCAGGGCTAAACTTTTCTGGGTATTGCGGTCCGCAACAAAAAAGTAATGGCGGTCTTTCACTTTGACATTTTCCTGCGCAGTATCCACACCAACCTGCAGCAGCACATATTGATTGCGCTGATACGGAATGCGGGTGTACATGGTTAAGGAATAAGGCCGGTTGGCTTTAAATTCATCTTGCCATGCATCTGATTTTTTCACATACGCATTGATTGCCTGCTGCAGGCTCATGCTCTGCTTCAGCCCGATCTGATCCTGCACCACCAGCGCCTGATTGCGTTCAATCCATGTATTCAGCCACGCATCTGCGGTTTGAACCGTTTGTATATCCAGATCAATACAGCTTTTATTTTCACAAAAAGGCAGCGCAATTTTTGCAGGCTGTTCCTGAATATTTAAATAGGGCAATACTTCCGCTTTTTCAGGCGCAAAAACTGATGCTTTTTTTTCAGATTCGGGCTGCTGCGGTTTTTTAGCATCATCACAGGCGCTCAGCAGCAGGGTCATGCCAAGCAGTGAAAGTGTTACTGCATCCTTGATGATATTCATAATGCTGAGAGGTGAAGGCTTAAAATTAAAATCAATTTATCACAAAATAAAACAGCTTCACGTGAAGCTGTTTTATTTTTCTGTCCGATTGGAGACTTAGTGCTCGCGGGTGTTGCGGAACTGGATGTCAGGATAGCGCTCCTGCATCAGTTGCAAATTTACGCGGCTCGGCGCAAGGTAGGTCAAATGGCCGCCGCCGTCAACCGACAGCTGATCATGCGCTTTTTTCTTAAATTCATTAAATTTCTTGTCGTCATCGCAAGACACCCAGCGCACAGTATTGATGCTGACTGGCTCATAAATGCAATCGACTTTATATTCTTCTTTTAGGCGGTACGCCACAACTTCGAACTGCAGCACACCTACCGCGCCCACAATTAAGTCGTTGCTGTTCTGCGGCATGAATACCTGTGTGGCGCCTTCTTCCGACAGCTCTTTTAAGCCTTTTTGCAGCTGCTTGGATTTCAATGGATCCTTTAAGCGCACACGGCGGAACATTTCGGGCGCAAAGTGCGGAATGCCGGTAAAGTGAAGCTTTTCGCCTGCGGTAAAAGTATCTCCAATCTGAATCGTGCCGTGGTTGTGCAAGCCAATAATATCGCCTGGCCATGCTTCTTCCAGATGCTGACGGTCGCCCGCCAGAAATGTTAATGCATCACTGATGCGCACGTCTTTATCAATACGCACATGCTTCATTTTCATGCCTTTTTCATATTTGCCTGAACAAATCCGCATGAATGCAATACGGTCACGGTGCTTCGGATCCATATTGGCCTGAATTTTAAAGATAAATCCAGTAAAGCCCTCTTCAGTCGCTTCAACTGTGCGCGCTTCTGTCGGATGCGCTTTCGGTTCTGGCGCATACTTTGAAAATGCATCCAGCACGTGATCTACACCAAAGTTGCCCAATGCCGTACCAAACAGTACAGGCGTTTGACGGCCTGCCAAAAATTCTGTGCGGTCTAAAGGCTCATTGGCCATTTGCACCAATTCCAAAGACTCTTCGAAGGCTGCCCATGCCAGCTCACCGACTTTTTCACGCAAGTCCGGATAGTCATAGCCATCACGCACTTCAATATCGGTAATGGTTGAACCAAAACCTGCTTTATATACGTAAAATTTTTCTTCAATTAAATTGAATACACCGGCAAAGTCGCGGCCAGTACCCAGCGGCCACGTTAAAGGCACGCATTTAATTTTCAGGACATTCTCAATTTCATCCAAAAGCTCTAACGGCTCACGGATTTCACGGTCCATTTTATTGACAAATGAAATGATCGGCGTGTCGCGCATGCGGCAGACTTCCATCAGCTTCACCGTACGGTCTTCGACACCTTTCGCGCCGTCAATCACCATTAATGCAGAATCGACCGCAGTTAATGTCCGGTATGTATCTTCCGAGAAATCTTCATGCCCTGGGGTATCGAGCAGATTGATCATTTTGTCTTTAAACGGGAACTGCATGACCGAGGTGGTAATCGAAATGCCCCGTTCTTTTTCCATTTCCATCCAGTCCGATGTTGCTGCGCGGTCTGACTTGCGGCTTTTCACCATACCGGCAACCTGAATCGCCTGTCCCCATAACAGCAGTTTTTCTGTCATGGTGGTTTTACCGGCATCGGGGTGGGAAATAATAGCGAATGTACGGCGCTGAGCGACCTGCGCCGCTAATTCTTGTTTAAAACTCATGGAAAGACACCTGCTGCAGACACGCAGCGCAAAAGACCAGATCTGATCAATTTAAAAATTGGCGATATTGTAGCAGATTTATTAATAATATTGAGTAAAACACATTTATAGCGCCTTACTCATCAACTGCCTTCTAACCACGACTTTGCATTGGATATTCGTGTTCCCAAGGGCCTTGCTGCTCAACCCTGCGCTACTAGTCTGTGCCGTTCTATAATTTCTGAATGAATAAATCTGCATCTACAATTTATCTCGCTCTTAATTGACCCGCTTAAGCCAAGCTTTGATTAATCGTGGAAACATATCAATTTGGTTTAATCCGAAGACTAAGTGGTATGCACAACCACAAGGCAAAAAGGTCGAAATCAAACCTACTCCGATACAGCAATTCAATGCTGTTTAATGATCAAATCTCTATTTCGATGCTCTTTGCGCATGGTTATAGGCTTTGTTCAAAGCATAATTAAACTTTACAGATTAGATTGGACAGCGCCAGATTCCCCCTCCCTTTGCCGGAAAACAAAAACATATCAATATTGCAATTAACCATCAAAAAAGTAGAGGTGAACTTCATCTATGCGTAGATATGAAACAGCACTGCTTCGCAAAGTTTAAAATTTCTGAGTAAAGGAAAGTGGAAATATAAGAGGCCTTAATCTGAATACCGTTGCCAAGGGCGAAAGCTACATCTTGGTATCGATGCTGAAACCATGCAAATACACGCAGTTCAGCGCATCAAATTATTAGGCGATAAACTGAGTGCAAGGAGCTTTCAAAGCTAAGTCAATGAGATTCATGCACGTGCAATAGTCCAAAATAAATTCACTGAACTAGGTGAACTTCATACCCTAGTTACCACTTAAATTTGAGTAATATTTACTCTTAAACCATTGTGCAACTATGACTTTTTCTGAATTTAAAGGTATTCCGACGCTTCTAAGCGCACGACTCCCACAGGCAGCCCCAGAAGATAGCCCTGCAGCTGCTGACAGCCCAAACGGGTCAGAATCTCAGCTTGCAGCGGGGTTTCAACGCCCTCTGCTGTCACCACCAGCCCAAGCTTAATCGCCAGCTGAATGATACTTTCCAAAATCATTTCTTCTTTAGAATTCGGCGTTAAATCATAAATAAATTCTTTATCAATTTTCAGTTCGTCCACTGGCAAATTCTTCAGATATAAAAAGCTGGAATGCCCCGTGCCAAAATCATCAATTGCCAGTTTGATTCCCATTTGACGCAAGCGCTCCAAGGTCCGGATGCTATTTTCAATATGGTGCATTGCCGTCGATTCTGTAATTTCAATCATCAAATAGCTGGAGTCGACTTTATACTTGCTCAGCAGGGCATCCAAGGTTGCAAACAGGTATTTATGTTCAAACTGAATGGCGGATAAATTGACAGAAATCGGTAAAAAATGCGGATGCGTATGTTCCCAGGCTTTAATTTGCTTGCATGCCTCTTCCAGCGCCCAATAGCCCATCCGGATAATCAGCCCAGTCTTTTCCGCCCCGCGAATAAACATATTCGGCGTCAGCATGCCGAGGCTCGGATGCTTCCAGCGGATCAGCGCCTCTACGCCGCAAATCCCGCGTTCGCAGGCCTTAAATTTTGGCTGATAAAACAACACAAATTGCTGATCTTCTACCGCTTTATACAGGTCATTAATCAGCTTGGTTTGACTCTTGGCTTCATTTTGATCTGAACTGTAGCAAAATAAGGAAAAGGTGTTCCGCCCCTGATCTTTGGATGTCAGCATAGCGGCATCCGCATTGATCAGCAGATCCTGCAAATTACTGCCATGCTCAGGGTACATGGCAATGCCGATACTGCCGGATACATTGATTTCTTTGCCCGCAATTAAAAAACTGTCCTGTATCAATTCCAAAATTTTCTCTGCAACTGCAGATGCCTTCTCCGAGGTCGCGCTTTCCAGCACCATCAAAAATTCATCACCGCCAATACGCAAAAGCTTTGAATGCTCATCTAAAAGGCGGTGCAAACGATTGGCCAGCTGAATCAGCAGCTGATCTCCCACATGATGCCCAAATACATCATTCACCGCCTTAAAGCGGTCTAAATCGATATAAAGAAAAGCAATCTGATCCTTTTGATAGCGCTGATCGGTAAACAAAAAATGCGCATACTCAGCAAGAAACAGCCGGTTTGGCAGTTTAGTTAAATTATCCTGGACAGCTAAATTGGCCAGCTCCCGATTGGCTTTGGTCAGCTGCCGGCTGCGCTCTTCTAAGCGGCGCTCAAGCATCGCCACGCAAAATGCAACGCCTAAAATCAGACAGGTCATAAAGATAACGGTCAACAGCTGCAGATCAAAGCCTGTCGCCTGCTCTACATGCGCTGCAGGATTTACGGGAATGAAACTCATGGCAGCCATGCCGGTATAATGCATAACCACAATGGTCATCGTTAAAGTAAATGCAATTGCGAACTTCAATGCCATTCTAAAGTGGCGTGCGTGCTTATTGCGGAAAGCCAGCAAAAAGGCAATCCATGAACCGCCTATCGCGATCAGTATTGAGCAAATAGCCAAGACAGGTTCATAGCGGACTTCATAACCTTGTATATTCAAAGCCAGCATGCCCGTATAGTGCATGCCTGAAATGCCCAGCCCCATCAAGACAGCGCCTAAAGTCAAACGGAATAACGGCAGGGTAAAACGGGTGGTCAGCCAAATAGCAAAAACCGATGCGGCAAAGGCGATTAAATACGAAGCGAGGCTTAAGCCTAAATGAAAAGATTGCATGCCGGGCATTTGGCTTGCCATGATGGCCACAAAATGCATGCACCAAATCGCCGCCCCCAAAAGCGCGCCGCTGCAAATTAAAATCAGCCATTCATATTTAGGCCGGGAGCCGCGGAATAATGTCTGTTCTACAGAAACAGCAAAATAACATGCCAGCAATGCAACGATAGCCGAGACCAATACAAGACTGTAATCATAATGTACATGCGTCATAAAGAAGATTCCGCACAAGCCTTTACTGTTATTTTGTTCAATTTAAATGACCGGTATTTTTAGGTTGATTGCCTTAAAAAATAAAAAAAAGTTATCGGCAAAAAATAATTAACCTAGAATCTTATACTCTCATGCTTAGGTCAAGTATTTCTTCCATGTTTTGCAGAGGCTGGTCAGTTTTATAAAAAAAACTTCCATATCAATCACTAAAACACAAAAAACGTAGCAATATTCCCGATTCATCTGCCCTATCCTGAGCTGATTTTTTTGCTCAAAAATAACGCCGGTATAAAAAAACCAGCTCGCCAAAGCGTGCTGGTTTTCAAAAAATTCAAAGATGGCGTTAAGGCGCTGCTTTTGCCGCACCTTGAAGCTTTGCATAGTCTAAAAGCACACTCGCCGCCTCATTCACAAAAGCTTCATCTTCCGGCAATGCAGGACGCTGATTCGCTTTCATTTTCGCGCGGGTTTCCACCAGCGCATCCATTGACGCCTGATAGCTTTCCCAATTGCTGAACGGTTTTAGGCCGGTTGCTTTACGGCGTTCATTTTCTGATGCCAGCGTTTTTTGCTCCATGTCCAGCAATTCCGCTTTGCGCTTTTGCAGATCCAGCACGACCTGCTTCTGCTCATCAGCTTTTTTCGCCAGCGCCGTCCGCTGTTCCAGATACTTAAACTGAGGATTTAGGCTGACGCGCTGCTGCGATGATTTCACCAGATCCGGCACATAATTCTGAATCGAGCCTTCGCGCTTAAACGGTGCTGTCGGAATCGTATCCCATTTCAAGGCATTTTTCGATTTCCGTTCGCCAAATTCGTCATTGTAAATGTCGACCAGCTTAATGTCCGGCACCACGCCTTTGTTTTGCGTGCTGCCGCCTGTGACACGGTAGAATTTACGCTGCGTCAATGTCGCCTGCCCATAAGCCAAGCTATCCAGCTGCACTTGCGCTGTTCCTTTACCCGTCGTGGTGCTGCCAATGACAATGCCGCGTTCATAATCCTGAATCGCCGCAGAATAAATTTCACTGGCCGACGCCGATGCCAAGTTAATCAATACCGCCAATGGGCCAGCATAAGTTTGCGCGCCGCCGTCATCATCTTCTAAGACACTGACCGTGCCGTTCCCATCACGTATCTGAACTGCCGGGCCGGATTTAATCACTTGCCCCAGCATGCGCACCACTTCATCCAGCGAACCGCCGGGATTATTGCGCAAGTCCACAATAATCCCTTCCACATTTTGCGCCGCCAGTGATTTCAGCGCTTTGTTGGTGTCCTCCGAAACTGAGCGGTATTCCGCGCCTGCGCGGCGCGCACGGTAATTCAGATAGAAGGATGGAATTTCCAAAACGCCGAATTTGTATTTTTTGCCGTCACGTTCAATTTCCACAGTCCGTGAGCGCACACCGGCGTCTTCTTCTTGAATCACATCACGGACGATGGTCACATTGCGCGCCTGGCTCATCGATGCGCCGGCTCCAAGTAAGCGCAGAGTGACTTTAGTGCCGCGCTTGCCGCGGATTAAGCCAACAATTTCGTTGCTCGGCCAGCCAATGACATCCACCATCTTGTCGCCGTCCTGCGCCACGCCAATGATGCGGTCACCCGCTTTCACCTGGCCTGACTTGCTGGCTGGGCCGCCCTCTACAATGGTTTCAATTTTGGTGTAGTCTTCATTGCCGCGGTCCGGACGGATGGATACGCCGACACCTTCCAGCTGCAGCGTGGTTTGACGGTTCAGCTCCATGGCATCCACGGGCGGGAAATAATTGCTGTGCGGATCATAAGTCAGCATCATAGCATTCAGCGTTTTATCCAGCACATCATCGCTCTTCAAGCGGCTGACGCGCTCCAGCTGGCGGGTAAAGCGCTTGGTCAGTGTTTGAACCGGCGTTAAATCTTCTGGACCAGTCAAATCCTGCCCATTGGCTAATCCAGGATCATCTTTCAGCGCTTTTTGCTTCGCCTGCTCTTCCTGTTTACTGATGTTTAAATTGATCAGCTGCGACACCAGCATTTTATTCCAATGCGCGCGCTGCTCCGCTTCAGATTTAAAGAACGGGGCTTTTTCACGGTCCGTTTCAATAAATGCATTCGGCTGATTCAAATTCTGCGGTTTTTTCAGTTCCGCCAGCATATGGCTATAAAACTGCTTTAAACGTGCACGGTACTGCGCGTGAATTTCATATGGACCGGACAAATTGCCTGCTTTCAAATTTGCGCCAAAATTTGCACCGAAACGCTTTTTATAATCATTCACTTCAGAGGCTAGAAACAGCGTATGTTCAGGATCGAGGCTGTCGATATAAAAATCTAAAATCCTGCTTGAGGTATTCGCATCCAGCCGCTGATTTAGATAATGCTGGCGATCCACCAAGGTTGCCAATTGACGGGAAACCAAAGCTTGCTCTTGTGAAGGCTGAATCGTATTTGAAGCAGCGGTTGCCGCAGTTTCCGCAGCAATTGCCTCATTTACAACATGAGTAAAAAATAAACCGCCCGTTGCTAAGGCAACGGCGCAAGCGATACTTTGAAGTTTCATAAATATGTCGTACTTCCTTGGTCTTCTAACCAAATTGCCGTGTCATTTTTTGACTTGAGCTGAATATTTTCAAAATCTTAAATGACTTAATCTGTTTATGTCGTGTAGTTTTATCATAATCTGTGCTGACAAAGTGTAGCAAAACATTGCAGAATTCAGGTATTGTTTTTCCCTAGAAATTCCAACACGGAGCCCAAATATGATTGGCGCATTAATGCTCGACATTGCTGGCACAGAACTTAATCAAGAAGATATTGAACTATTGCAGGCTCCGCAAGTCGGCGGCATGATTTTATTTGGCCGAAATATCGAATCGCCAGAACAAGTGCGCGCTTTAACCGATCATATGCGCCAAATCCGTCCTGATATATTAATCGCCGTTGATCAGGAAGGCGGACGCGTACAGCGCTTAAAAAGCGGCTTTACCCTGCTGCCTGCTATGGGCAAGTTTGGCGAACTTTACTTAAGCCAGCCTGAAAAAGCAGCTGAACTGGCAGAGCAATGCGGCTGGCTGATGGCTTCTGAAGTTTTAGCGGTCGGCATTGATTTCAGTTTTGCTCCAGTTTTAGACCTGAATGACATCAGCGATGTGATTGGCGACCGTAGCTTTGCCAAAAATATGCAGGATATTATTCCGCTGGCCAGCGCTTTCCTGAAAGGCATGAAACGCGCGGGCATGGCATCCACCGGCAAGCATTTCCCCGGACACGGCTCAGTCAAAGCGGATTCGCATGTGGCCGCGGCCGTCGACTCGCGCAGCTATGATGAAATTTACCAAAAAGACATGCAAAGCTTTATTCAGCTGATGCCGCAGCTGGATGCCCTGATGCCTGCGCATGTTATTTACGATCAGATTGATCCCAATCCTGCAGGATTTTCCCCGTATTGGATTCAGCAGGTGCTGCGCAGCGAATTGAAATTTGACGGTGTCTTGTTCTCTGATGATCTCAGCATGCAGGCGGCCTGTGTAGCTGGAGGCGCAGATGCCCGCATACAAGCGGCATTAAATGCGGGCTGTGACATGGGCTTGGTGTGCAATAACCGTGAATCCGCCTGCACCGCCTTAGAAGGCATTGCCAATCTGCCAATGCCGAATCAGCAGCGACTGGAGCGCATGCGCGGTCAAATTCCTGCATTGAACGTTGGCCAGCAGCTGGACTTAGGTCAAGATTGGGCGCGGACCCGTGACCGCATTTTAGAGTTCAAAGGCCAGTTCAGCGCTTAAAGCGGCAGCGCGTTAAAATTCATTAAAAGGAACACGACATCGTGTTCCTTTTTGATTATGATGATCAAAACAGCAGGCATACTGCAGCACAATGAAAATTAAAAAAATCCAAAGGATTAAAAGAATATCTAAGGCTTAATGGTTATGGCTCAAAATTTATCTGAACATCGGCACATTTCATTTACCGCACATTATACCGGCTATATCTGGTACAGCATGGGCATTTCCCATCCTGTATTTGCCACGGGCAAGGGCAAGTTTTTGGCCAAAATCCTGCATCCGCTGGAAAGCTGGGCCGAAAAACATGTCGGCGGCAGCATGCGCACCACGCTCAAACAGCGCCACAGCATCATTGATCGGCAGCTGACCGATTTAATACAGCAGCGCCCGGATGTGCAAATTTTAGAAATCGCCAGCGGCTTATCGCCGCGCAGCTGGAACTTCCGGCAAAAATTTCCCAATATTCACTACCGCGAACTGGATTTGCCCGAAATGGCAAAAATTAAAACCCGCGCGCTGCAGCAGCTGGATGCTCAAGCGCCGGAAGTACTGACCGCCGACATTTTCACGCAGGATTTTGAAAAAATTTTTCTAGGCTTTGACACCAGCCGCCCGCTGGCGATTATCAGCGAGGGGCTGATCAATTATTTTGACAAATCCATGCTGAATAAACTGCTGCAGGGCATTACCGAATATGGACAGGACTTTACAGAGATGCATTACCTGACCGATATTTACCCAGAACCCGTCAAAAATAAATTGGCGAATTTTATTTGGACCAGCAGCAAGCTGCTGAAAGTCATGTCACGCAGCTCATTTACTTTTCATTTTATCAACCCTTCAGAAATTCAAACCTTTTTTTGCAATGCCGGATTCAGCCTAGTCGATGTGATTCAGCCGACCGCATTTTTTCAAAATAATGCTGACAGCAATCTGATTTCATTCCAAAATCCAGAGGAACACGGCGGTGATTTAGTCTGGGTCATTCATGCAGCCGTAAAAAAACAGCGTTCATAACGCTGTTTTTTATCTAGATAAGGAAGATTTAAACCGCTTCCAGCAAATGCATCTGTTCTTTTTGCCACTGTACAAAGCGCAGCAGGCGCTCTGCAACATCAAAACTGCCATGCTTAAATAAAGCGCGCAATTGCGCTCCAGAACTTTCAAAAATCAGGCATTCAATCTTAAACTCACCCTCTTGATCCCGCAGATGCAGCGCCAAATCCCGCGGATATTGCGCAGCCTGTGCTGCGGCTGCATCATTCTCGACACTCAACAGCACGCCGAAATAGTTCAAATCTGAAATTTCAGCACTCATGCTTAAATCGGAATGGCGGTGGCTTAATTGTGTAGAGGCATCCCGCACTTCAATGCGCTGTTCTCCGCGCCGTTCTATATTTGCCATCTGCTCACGGCTCATGGGCAGAATGCCATCCAGATTTTGAATGGACTCGCCGCGCAAATAGGTAGCGAATAAATTCATGGTTTCTTTGCGGCGCTGCAGCTGCGGCACATGGTCTGCATTGGCAATCATCGCAAACTGCATATTCGGGCACTGCAGCGCAAAATTGGCATTTTCATGCGGCAGCGTAAAACTGTCATACTGGCCGCAGGCAACCAGCACATCGCACGCTGGAATCGGCACATTGGTCAGGCGCAGCAAGCGGTTGCAATTGATGTCATAGCGCTCCTGCTCTGTCGCGGTAAACTCAGCCATCTGGCGGAAGAATAAACGCTTGGCCGTCGGCGACATGCGGGTCAGATCCATTTTGGCATGATTGACCAGATACAGAATCACCGCCTGGCCAAATTCGTCCATGCGCTGCTCTTTCATTAAATATAATGATTCTTCCAGCAGCATGCGCCAGCTTTTGCGGGTTTTCTGCATCACGCCCATCAAAATCATGCGCTCAATCAATTCTGGACGCTGATGCGCTAAACAGGATGCCACCACTGACCCCAAAGACATGCCCAAAACTGCAACTTTCTGCAGGCCGACCAGGTCCAGCCAAGTTCCCAGCATGCCGGCTAAATCTTCCAGCTCTAAGACGCCTGCTGAAACACCGCTGTCGACATTGCTGATTTGCTGATTGGCGCCCATAGACGGCAAGTCAATGAGAACAATCGGCCCGGCAGCGAAGAGCTGTTCAACACAATATTTATAGGAATTGAAATTTTGAAATGCCCCGCCAATAATCACCATTGGGGTCATATGCAAGGTTTCTGGCCGGGCGATTGCCATATATTCAACTTTCCAGCCATTGATCCATGTCGTTCGAGCTGGCTGTTTAAAGCTGTCTCGATCATACAGGTCAAAAAAACTGTACTGCGTGTTTCCGCCGTGTACTTCCTGATCCATTTGGATAATGGAATTCATATTCCCTCCTCCATCCTTGCCTTATTTTTATTGTGCAAGAAAAAATAATCAGAGCTGCCTGCAGCAAGCATCCTGCTCTTTTGTCTTTATTTGTATGACGTCAATGTCAGTATCGTTTCATTCTATACAGGAGATGATTTTACACGCAACTGCTATTGCAGCCACTCATCCGCTTTCTGCATGAAAACAATTGCAAAATGTGAATGCGCTTTTTAAATAAGATCTAAATATCAGCGCAAACGCTTCATTGTCCAGTGAGAGGCTGTTAATATCAAATGGAAATTTCTAAGTGATCAAACCGCTATGCAACAGTCTATTGAACAATACATGCAAACGGTAGGACAACAGGCACGCCAAGCATCTCGCGTGTTAGCCAGTGCTTCTACTGAATCCAAAAACAATGCGCTTTCCGCTATCTATACGGCTTTGCAAAACAGCGAAGAGGCCATTTTAGCAGCCAACCAGATGGATATGGCGAAAGCGCACAGCAATCATTTGGACAGCGCTCTGCTTGATCGCTTAGAATTGACCCCCGCACGCTTTAAAGGCATGCTGCAGGGCTTGAAAGATGTAATCAGCCTAAAAGACCCCATTGGCGAAATTACCGATATGGCATACCGCCCCACTGGCATTCAGCTGGGCAAAATGCGCGTGCCTTTAGGCGTAGTCGGCATGATTTATGAATCGCGCCCGAACGTGACTTTAGAAGCAGCATCGCTGGCGCTGAAATCAGGCAATGCCATTATTCTGCGCGGCGGATCAGAAGCGCTGGAATCCAACCAAGCGATTGCCGCCGCTATTCAGCATGGCTTAAAAGCATCCGGCTTGCCTGAAAATTCAGTTCAGGTGATTAATACCGCTGACCGCGCGGCAGTCGGCCAGCTGATCACCATGCCTGAATATGTGGATGTGATTGTGCCCCGCGGCGGCAAAAGCCTGATTGAGCGCATTACAGAAGAAGCGCGTGTGCCGGTGATTAAGCATTTAGACGGCAACTGCCATGTCTATGTCGAAGCGCAGGCAGATTTACAGAAGGCGCTGCCGATTGCGCTGAATGCCAAAACGCACCGCTATGGCGTCTGCAATGCCATGGAAACATTATTGGTTGATGAAAAAGTTGCAGAAGAATTCCTGCCGAGCATTGCCGAGCTGTACGCAGAGAAACAAGTTGAACTGCGCGGCTGCGCTGAAACCCGACGCATTTTAGGCGGACATGTGGTTACAGCTACGGAAGAAGACTGGTACACCGAATATTTGGGCCCAATTTTAGCCATTAAAGTCGTCAGCGGCATAGATGAAGCCATCGATCATATCAACAAATACGGCTCGCACCATACCGATGCCATCATCACTGAAAACTACAGCTTAGCGCGCAAGTTCCTGGCTGCAGTGGATTCCAGCTCAGTGATGATCAACGCCTCTACCCGCTTTGCGGACGGTTTTGAATATGGCCTAGGCGCAGAAATCGGGATTTCTACAGACAAAATCCATGCCCGCGGCCCTGTAGGGCTAGAAGGCCTCACCTCTCAGAAATGGATCGTGTTTGGCGACGGTCAAATCCGCCATTAAGTGCCGATTTTGATCCTGAATAAAATATCAATACAAGCCCCGCCTGCGGGGCTTTATTTTTTATCAAACAGCCGTCCTCGGGCAAAACATCATGGCTGCAGGAATATCGGCAAAAATCTGCTGCCATTAAAATCAGAAGAATAATTCAGGATTGGCTCTGTTTGATTGCTTAATGTCAGCAGCTTTGTCCTGACTCTTGGCATCTCATGCGCACTGATTCATGAAGCATGGGCCAAATACACCCAATTTTCCGGCATATTGGCCAAAACCTCTTCAGGCATCCGTATTTAGGATATGGAGAATCTATTACGCCGCTCAACAATGCAGGCAGTGACAAAAAAGCAGATTGGACGGATGCAAGAACGCTGGGTGCTGGAAACTGACCGCACAGCGATTGCAATGCGGCAAGGCTTGGCATGGATGATGCCTGTTTTCTTTATGGTCGCGCTGATTGCCTATGTCATTGTCCGCTGGTGACAAATTAAGTATCAAAAACCATAATTTTTGTATGGTTTTTATTAATACGGCAGATCGGTATGTTATGGTATTTATGCACAGTTCAAAGCATTTGATCTTATAGGAGTATTTCATTAATAAATGAAAACTATGAACTGATAAATTTTAATTATTATTAGCAAATGGGTCGATAGTGCTTAAGTCTAATCTCCTAAAGTCTATCTAGGACAGAAAAACAACCCGTGTTAAAACATTATTACTGATCTAAATTGCACCAAAAAAGCACTGCGTTCAGATCACAGCATGGATAAGTACTTTAATTAGAATTCGGGTAAAAAAACGTGTCTACATCAGTATTAGTAATTAACTGCGGTTCATCTTCAATTAAATATGCGTTGGTTTCTGAACGTCGTGAAGACCGTATCTTTGGCTTGGCTGAGAACTTAGGCTCAGCTGAAGCCCGAATTAAAGGCATTACCACTGGCGGTGCCGAGCTTGAGCTGTCTATTCCAAATGCCGACCATGAAAAAGCGCTGGAAATTATTTTAGAACGCTTATCGCATCATAACCCGCAAGCCATTGGCCACCGTGTTGTTCACGGCGGCACATTGACTAAAGCGGAATTGTTGACGCCTGAAATTATTGAACGCATCCGCGAAGCAACGCCGCTTGCCCCGCTGCACAACCCGGCGCATTTAGTCGGGATTGACGCCACGATGCGCCTGTTCCCGCAGTTGCCGCAAGTTGCCGTTTTTGATACCGCATTCCATCAAACCATGCCTTCGCATGCTTACCGCTATGCGCTGCCTAAATTCTTATACACCATGCACAATGTGCGCCGTTACGGTTTCCACGGCACCAGCCATGCCTATGTTTCAGAGCGCGGCTCTGAACTGGCGGGCAGCTTTAAGCAAGGCGGCTGGCTGACTGCGCATTTAGGCAACGGCAGCTCGACTTGCGCAATTTGGAACGGCCAGTCCGTAGATACCTCAATGGGCTTAACGCCGCTGGAAGGCGTTGTGATGGGCACCCGCAGCGGTGATGTCGATCCAAGCATTCACAGTTTCTTAGCCTCAAACTTAGGCTGGGATATTTATAAAATTGATAAAATGCTGAACAGCCAGTCTGGCCTGCTGGGCCTGTCGGACTTGTCCAATGACATGCGCACCCTGATCGAAGCGTCTGATCAGGGCAATGAAGATGCCGCGCTGGCGATTGAAGTGTTCTGCTACCGCTTAGCCAAATCTTTAGCAGCCCTCAGCTGCGGCCTGCCGCGCATTGACGGCCTGTTCTTCACTGGCGGCATTGGCGAAAACTCAGCGCTGATCCGTGAAAAAACTTTAGCGTATTTGCCGCACTTCGGCTTCAACTTAAGCAAAGACAAAAATGACAGCTTGAAACGCGGTACTGAAGGCCGTATCGATGCTGGCGCTGGCCCGCAAATTTGGGTTGTTCCAACGGATGAAGAAGGCCGCATTGCCAAAGAAACGCAGCACGTTGTAGAAGAGGCAGCCTCTGCAAAAAAGTCTGAAGCGGAGGAAGAGGCTGTTGCTTAAGCAGCAGCCTCCAGCACGCTGTCGCGTTTAATCTTTTATTTTTTAGTTTAGATAGCTTATGAAAACAATTTTACTCGTGCCAACTGGAGAAAGCGTCGGTTTAACCTCTGCATGCTTAGGCTTAATTTATGCATTGGAATGCCAAGGCATTAAAGCCGGTTTTTTAAAACCGTTTTCTCAAGAAACTCATTCCGCAGCGGACCGCACCACAGCGCTGTACCGTCATTTATTCAACAATGAAACCGTTGAGCCGATCAGCCATGCCGCCGTTTGCCGCCGCTTGAGCCAAGACGAAAATGACGAACTGCTTGAAGATGCTGTCCGCCTGCACCGTGAAATTGCTAAAAAGCATGACCTGATTATTGTTGAAGGGCTGGTGCCGACCAGCCGTGATGCTTTTGCCTCTGAATTGAATGCTGATCTGGCGAAAGCGCTGGATGCCAAAGTGGTCATTGTCAGCACAGCGGATATCCGCAATCCGGAAGCGACAGCAGAAAGAATTGAGACTCAAGTCCGCAATTTTGGCGGGGCCAGCAATGACCGCACAGCAGGTGTCCTGTTCATGCGGACCAAAGGCTTACCCGAAGATTCTGCGCAAGTGCCTGTGACCATTGACCCAAGCCTGCGCTTGATCAGTGACACCGCTCAATTTTCCGTACAGCTGCAAAAGCAGAATGCCAGCATTGGTTCTGAAAATTTCCCCGTCATTGGCTTAGTGCCGTTCAGCAACACGCTGAGCGTACCGCGCATGTCAGATTTAGCTGCGCATATCTCTGCGCACTGGATCAATGAAGGCGATGCGAAACAGCGCCGCGTCCTGCACAGCAGCCTGATTGCATCAAACATTGAGCATGAACTGCATAAATTTATTGCAGGCGAACTGATCATCAGCGCCTCTGACCGTATTGATGTATTGCTTGCCAGCAGCTTGGCCAGCAGCAATGGTATTCCGCTGGCAGGCTTAGTATTAACTGAACACCATCAGCCAAATGAACACGTGCTGAACTTCTGCCAAACGGCGATTAAGCAAGGCCTGCCGATTATCCACACACCGCTCAGCACCTTTGAAACAGCTCAGGAGCTGGCGAATCTCAGCAATGAAATTCCAGTGGATGATACCGAACGCGCAGAACAAGTGACCCGTTTTGTTTCCAGCCACCTCAATCCTGAATGGATTACCCAGCTGATCAATGGCTCATATAAGCCGCGCTTATCACCTTCTGCCTTCCGTCACGAACTGGTGCAAAAATCCATAGCGGCCAAAAAACGCATTGTCCTGCCGGAAGGCGATGAACCGCGTACTATTCAGGCGGCGGCAATTTGCCAGTCACGCGGCATTGCGCAGTGTATTCTGCTGGCAAAACCGGAAGCAGTCGTTGAAGTCGCGAAAGCGCGCGGCATTGAACTGCCATATGACTTGGAAATTATTGATCCTGACCTGATCCGCGACAACTATGTCGCAAAAATGGTTGAACTGCGCAAAGGCAAAATCAATGAGCTGCAAGCGCGTGAGCAGCTGCAGGATACGGTTGTGCTTGGCACCATGATGCTGGCGCTGGATCAAGTGGATGGTTTGGTATCAGGTGCTGTGCATACCACAGCCAATACGGTTCGCCCCGCATTCCAGCTGATTAAAACGGCGCCGGATTACTCTTTAGTATCTTCCGTGTTCTTTATGCTGCTGCCGGATGAAGTGTATGTGTACGGCGACTGCGCAATCAATCCAGATCCGTCTGCAGAAGAGCTGGCCGAAATCGCAATCCAGTCCGCAGACTCTGCCAAAGCCTTTGGCATTGACCCGCGCATTGCCATGATTTCCTACTCGACGGGCACATCAGGCGCGGGCGCAGAAGTTGAAAAAGTTGCAGAAGCCACCCGCATTGCGCAAGAACGCCGTCCAGACTTATTGATTGACGGCCCATTGCAATACGATGCCGCCTCAGTAGAAAGTGTCGGCCGTTCAAAAGCGCCGGATTCAAAAGTGGCTGGCCGCGCTAATGTATTTATTTTCCCAGACTTGAATACCGGCAATACCACATACAAAGCTGTTCAGCGCTCTGCCGATGTGGTGAGTGTTGGCCCGATGCTGCAAGGCTTGAATAAGCCAGTAAATGACTTGTCGCGCGGCGCTTTAGTCGATGACATTGTATTTACCATTGCATTGACGGCAATTCAGTCTGAACAGCAGGCTGTGCAATAATTTAAAACTGATTCATCATCTTTACAGTTGATACTCAGCGCCATCCAATCGGAAGATTGGGTGGTTTTTTTATTTCCAGAAAAATCATCTGGTCTAAAAAATAAAGTTTTCAAATCATTCATCTCCAATGCAATTCATTCTTAGGGTGATTTACCTTTGAACAGCAAGAGAAATAAAGCAACAAAAGCAAAACTATAAAACTTAACTTATAAAAACACTAAATGAGATCGAATGCGTATTGCTGGAAGCGATGAAAGTTGGAGGATTGTGGCACATCACTGCCTGTATCTATTGAAATAGCTCCACATTACACCCGAAGATGACTCAAACTAATGGAGGAGCCAATTTAATAAAGCGTTTAATTGTCGCACATGCCTCAAACAAGCGGCGCGAAATGCTTGAAACCAATCCAAACCATTTTTTAAGACAAATGTTGGTTGAGGACATTTATTCAAATCTGCCGAGAGAGCGCATAAATGTGCTGAGTATCAATATCCAGTCTCATGCACCTCATCAAGCCAAATGAAAGATCATCATTCCATATCATCGCAATGGTCAAAAATTACAATTTTATACACCTATTTTATCCTGCTCTTCCACTGAGCACGCTACCAGTCCACTATTATTTAAAGCATTTTGGCAAAGTCTAGATGACTTTAATTCTCCAACCAATACGCTGCGGCATTATGTTACGTCAAAACAATTGATTTAGTGCTCAGAGATCCATTCAAAATCAATTTGATAAATAAAAAATTGATGCAAAGAATGAAATTAAGTGTGAGCAGCTTCACACGTAATTTTATCAAAACCCATTAAATCTTCCGCGCCAGCCACACCGTATGCCCAGCACAATCAGCATCTTCCGCCACCATCTTCAGCACTTCAAAACCATGCGCTGCCAATAAGTCCCTATACTCATCCTGAGACAAACTGGCATGGTATAAAGCGTCGCCAAACATCTCACCAATGGCCTCGCCGGCTGCTGGGCCGCTCGTAAACATCAGCACAGTTCCTTTGGCAGAACATTCTGCAAATTGCGTGAACATCTGACGCTGATCATCCGGCGTTAAGTGAAAGAAGCTGTCCCACGCCAAAACACCCTGAAATACCCGATCCAATTGCACAGCGCGCATATCCGCCAAATGCCATATATGCGCAGGAAAGTTCTGCCGCGCCATCTCAATCATCACGTCTGAGCTGTCTACACCCATGATGCAATGCCCTTGCTGAATTAAATAATCTGCAATCGGTTTGCCTGAACCGCAGCCTAAATCTAAAATTTCTGCCTGTTGCGGCAGCAATGCTAAAAACTGATCCAGCCAGCCTTTTTCGTATAGATGCTGCCCGCGCAATGCTGTCCATGCACGGCCATGTTTTTTATAAATTTCGATAATATTGCTGGCAAGCTGAGACTGATTGTCCATATTAAAGATCTATGCATGTTTAAAATCAGTATAAGAGTAAAGAGATTTTTTATTGTTAAAGTTAAGAAATTTCAGGCATAAAAAAAGAAGATAAAAGCGTTATGCCTGATCTTCTTTCTGTCCATATATCCACGTTGCGGCAATATAAATTGAAAAGCCGACAACCATCAACACACTGCTTATTGTCATCTGAATGACCTGCTGTTTGAGTTGTGACAATTATGCGAAATTTTTATGACAGTTATGTGACAAATACAAAACATTCCATTAATTTAAATTTACAATAAATATCAAATACTTATTTAAAATAAACACATTATTTCCTGTGCATTCACCGCCTAGGTTTCATGAAAGACGATCATGAAGTGCCGTATTTGAAGCAGTTGCTGCCGCTGCGCCGCCATACGGCTGCACAGATATTAAACTTTCGCCCAAAGCCCGCGCAAAACGCCCACAACCTGTGCATTTTGCCTTATAATTTAGCCCGCTAGCTATCAGCCCGCTCAAGAGATATTTGTATGACAACTATTATCAAGCAAGATGACTTGATCACATCGGTAAAAGATGCGCTTCAGTTTATTTCTTACTATCACCCGCAAGACTTTATCCAAGCGATGAGCCGCGCGTATGACCGTGAAGAAAACAAAGCCGCAAAAGATGCGATTGCGCAAATCTTAATTAACTCGCGTATGTGTGCAGAAGGACACCGTCCGATCTGTCAAGATACCGGTATCGTCAACGTATTCGTTGAAGTGGGCATGGACGTTAAATTTGATTTAACGATGAGCTTAGACGACGCGATTAACGAAGGTGTACGCCAAGGCTACTTAGAAAACTCAAATATCCTGCGCGCATCTGTACTTGCAGACCCTGCTTTTGGCCGTAAAAACACCAAAGACAACACCCCTGCTGTGATCTATCACA
The DNA here is from genome assembly GCF_026168575.1 of Acinetobacter entericus. Lineage (NCBI taxonomy): Bacteria > Pseudomonadati > Pseudomonadota > Gammaproteobacteria > Moraxellales > Moraxellaceae > Acinetobacter > Acinetobacter entericus. The sequence goes on along the minus strand of NZ_JAPEQW010000005.1, from coordinate 87,414 downwards.
AGCTTGTTCCAGGCAACAAAGTAGACATCACTGTAGCGGCTAAGGGCGGCGGTTCAGAAAACAAATCTAAACTGGCCATGCTCAATCCATCAGACTCAATCGTGGATTGGGTACTGAAAACTGTACCAACAATGGGTGCAGGCTGGTGTCCACCAGGTATGCTGGGTATCGGTATCGGCGGCACAGCAGAAAAAGCCATGATGCTTGCGAAAGAAGCATTGATGGAAGAGCTGGACATGGACGAACTTCTTCGCCGCGGCCCGCAAAGCAAACTTGAAGAACTCCGTATCGAAATCTTCGAAAAAGTAAATGCGCTTGGTATTGGCGCTCAAGGTCTAGGCGGTTTAACCACAGTTCTAGACATCAAAATCAAAGATTACCCATGTCACGCTGCAGGCAAACCTGTTGGTATGATTCCAAACTGCGCTGCAACTCGTCATGCACACTTCACACTTGATGGTTCTGGTATTGCCCACATTATGGCGCCAAAACTTGAAGACTACCCGGAAGTAACTTGGGATTCTTCAACATCTAAACGTGTTGATTTAGACAGCCTCACTCAGGAAGAAATGAACGCTTGGCAGCCAGGCGACACTTTGCTTCTTAACGGCACAATTTATACCGGCCGTGATGCTGCGCACAAACGCATGGTAGACATGCTGAACAATGGTGAAGAACTTCCTGTAGATCTTAAAGGCAAGTTCATTTACTACGTCGGCCCAGTTGATCCTGTAGGTGATGAAGTAGTTGGACCTGCGGGTCCGACAACTGCAACACGCATGGACAAATTCACACGTCAAGTGCTTGAAGCAACAGGCCTTTACGGCATGATTGGCAAAGCGGACCGCGGCCCTGCAGCGGTTGAAGCCATTAAAGACAATAAAGCGACTTACCTGATGGCTGTCGGCGGCGCTGCATACTTAGTATCTAAAGCGATCCGTGAAGCTGAAGTGGTTGCGTTTGCTGATTTAGGCATGGAAGCAATCTACAAATTTGTCGTGAAAGACATGCCTGTATCGGTTGCTGTAGATGTCAACGGTACGTCTATTCACGCCACTGCGCCAAAAATCTGGCAAGCGAAAATCGGTAAAATTCCAGTAGTTGATGCTGCTGCAGGCTAAACAGCCAGGCATAAAAAAGCACCCAAACGGGTGCTTTTTTACATTATGTCGTTTAATTCTGTGTGCCAATTTAAAGACCTGATAAAATTTTCTACTCAATAAAAATATGCCAGAAAGCAGCCTTAAAAATAAATAGCGAAAATCATATGAAATTTTATTTTCAAAGCCGTGCCCTTTTCTTCAGCTGCCTGCCGCTGCTCAGCCCAGCAGCGCTTGCCCAGCCAGTACAAGACCACATTAAACCGCTTAATTGAATTATCCAACTTAAACAGCATGATTATACAGTCCAGCCGCGATATGCACCCGATCTTTGACACACAGGCTGAAGACATTCTCAAAGCCAATCTAGCGGTCTCTACACTGAATCAGCAGCAAAAAAATGTGGCGCTCAAATTCAGGCGACCAATGAATCTATTGTCAGTGATCCGCAATTTTTACACATGATCTGCAAAAATTTTCAGAAGGCATTCACCGAAGGAGAAGCTCAAGCCTATATCGCTTTTTTGAGCACGCCAATGGGGCAATCTATCGATAAAAAAGCACCGGCTTGTTGAACAGCATTCTGCATGAAACCATGACGCTGAACGCCGCCATTCTGAATGACAGCCAGCAAAGCTTGAATGAAAAGCTTGCCAGCATTCTCCTGCCGCTGCTGCTAAGCAATTAAATGCTCCGAGAAAACAGCCCCGTGCATTTTGCTATGCCCCGCGCAAAATCTGCTCAATTAAAGCGATGAATTTCAAATAACAGCCTTCACGCTATCGATGCATACCCAAAGAACTATCTTCGCTTGCTGCTTAAAAACTATCTTAAAAACAGCTTCTGCATCAACAGAGAAATTAGGCCAGTTAAAAAATGATGAACATTCGCTGATAGGCAAACTGCATTATAAAGAGAATTCAATGCAATCTTTCCTAGATCAGCAAGCAGAAAACATGCCCAGATGCAGGCTTAAAAAACTCAGCTGACCACATCAAAGAAAGAACTTGCCGTTTTAAAATCCATCAAATTCTAAAAGAACCCATAACCACGCATTGAGAACACCCAAGAGGCTAAAAGAAATCGAACCAATTAATGCTTAAACCGTTACAGCAAAAAAAATCCAACCGGTTATAAGCTATTTAACAACAATTAGGTGCTTTTCATTCAACGGAAACATGAAAAGCGTCAGGCCCGTTTGATTCAAAACGCTAGAGTATCCGTGCAAGAATTACCGCCGGCTAGAAAATCAAAAATTGAGCGAACAAGTCAATCAAGCTCTTCTTAAAGAAAAAGAAAGAGCAGAGCTCCTTCTCTTTCTCAAATCACCAGGTCAGCGGATTCCAAAGCTTAAACGGCTTCACCAGCTGCACATCCGTCGAAGGATCATACTTGGTGCGCTTGATTTTCTGCGCGCTTCTTCGCATCTTTCCGTTCTGCTGATTTTCTGCAACAAAGTTGTAGCTGGCCGATTTCATCTCAGTAAACGCAATCTCATTTCTGCCCACAGCATCAGGCATCAAGATCAAAGGCCCGGACACGGCATGCCTTGTAGTTAGATTTTCTTCATCATATTTCAGAAAATAAGACTGGCCGGCTTCTACGGTAAAATCCAAATATTTCGGCTTTTGAAAATGGTTAATCCCTAAAGGGCGGCTGCTGGATAAACGGTATCGGCCTGCCGGCAATTCAACCCAATAATAATGATTATTCAGCAGGCTAGGAATGCGCTCACTGTTCAAAAACAGGCTGCTGGCGACTATTTCCTGCCTGTTCCATTTGCTGTCAGGACGGTACAAATACACCAATGCGGCCTGTTCATGCTGCGGCTGAACAGGCTGAAAATGACTGCCCTGCGTTTGATTGACCCAGCCGCCAATCGTAAAAGCCCCTATGCGGTACTGTTCCATAATGCCCGGCTCATGCTCAAACTTGACATCCTTCAATGTAGAAGCCAAATGCGGCTCCTGTTCAAGAGATGATTTTCCATGACAGCCCAGCAGCATCATGCTGCTCAATATTGCAATACATACACCACGCATGACTATCCCTCACTGCGTCTTTTCTTATTTTCAATCATTGTTTTAAATTTCAAACTGCTGGCCATCCCAGCCATCTAGCTGAGATTAACATTCAGCTTTATTTTTGGAAATAAAAAACGCGCGCAAATCTTAGATTTGCGCGCGTTTCTGACGAAATGCGGTTTTATGCAGATTTTGAATCAATCACTTTCAAATCTGCTTTTGACGCGGTTTCTTCATTTTGTTCTTTAGGCTGGCGCTCTGCTTTAAACTCAGGTTTCGCCTCACCATTAATCGCCGCTTCAGTCACAACAACTGTACCGACATCTGTACGGCTAGGTAAATCGTACATAGTTTCCAGCAGTGAATTTTCTAAAATAGACCGTAAGCCACGTGCACCCGTATTGCGGTCCAGTGCTTTCTTCGCGACTGCGCGCAAAGCATCTTTTTCAAAGACCAAGTCCACATTTTCCATGCTGAACAGGTATTCATACTGACGGGTTAACGCATTTTTCGGCTCAGTCAGAATCTGCATCAAAGCATCTTCATCCAGCTCATCCAAGGTTGCAATCACCGGCAAACGGCCAATGAACTCTGGGATTAAGCCAAATTTCACCAAATCAGTCGCTTCAACCTGACGGAACAAGTCAGACAGTTTTTTCGTCTCGTCTTTCTTGCGCACTTCAGCAGTAAAGCCAATACCGCCTTTTTCCTGACGCTGCTGCACAATTTTCTCTAGGCCAGAGAATGCGCCGCCGCAGATAAATAGGATATTAGACGTATCAATTTGAATGAATTCCTGCTGCGGATGCTTGCGGCCGCCCTGCGGCGGAATTGATGCAACCGTGCCTTCAATCATTTTCAGCAAAGCTTGCTGCACGCCTTCACCCGATACATCACGGGTAATCGACGGGTTTTCTGATTTGCGGGTAATTTTGTCAATTTCATCGATATAGATAATGCCCTTTTGCGCTTTTTCTACATCGTAATCCGCTTTTTGAAGGAGTTTTTGAACAATGTTCTCAACATCTTCACCCACATAGCCCGCTTCGGTAAGCGTAGTTGCATCCGCCATGGCGAACGGAACATCTAAGAGACGCGCAAGTGTTTGAGCCAGCAAGGTTTTACCTGAACCTGTCGGCCCCACCAGCATGATGTTGCTTTTTGAAATCTCAACACCGTCTTCCGGTTTTTTACCGCTGGTACTGACTTTTAAACGCTTGTAATGGTTATACACCGCAACCGAAAGTGTTTTCTTCGCAACGTCTTGGCCAATCACATACTGGTCAAGCGCCGCGCGGATTTCATGCGGTTTTGGCAATGGGCGGGTTGCCCAGTCGCTGGATTCAACTTGCTGGCTGGTTTGCACCAAGTCTAGGCATACGTCCACACATTCATTACAGATGTACGCGTCCTCACCTGCAATCAGTTTCCCGACTTCAGACTGCGTTTTACCGCAAAATGAACAATGCTTTTGTCCTTGAGGATGTTCGGACATATTCACTCCAATATATAAATCTTTAAAACTTATGGACGTTTAGATAAAACTTCGTCCACAAGACCGTAATCTTTTGCCTGCTGCGCAGTCATAAAGTTGTCACGGTCGGTATCTTTTGCCACACGTTCAAAGTCTTGACCGCTGTGTTCCGCCATTAAGCGGTTTAAGCGCTCTTTAATGAACAGGATTTCGCGCGCATGGATTTCAATATCCGATGCCTGGCCGCGGAAACCGCCCAAAGGCTGGTGAATCATCACGCGGGCATTTTCAAGGCAATAGCGCTTGCCTTTCGCGCCGGCATTCAGCAGGAAAGCGCCCATTGATGCCGCTTGGCCCATGCAGTAAGTCACAACATCTGGCTTAATAAACTGCATGGTATCGTAAATTGCCATACCGGCAGTTACTGAACCGCCTGGTGAGTTGATATAGAGATGAATATCTTTATCTGGGTTTTCGGCTTCTAAAAACAGCATTTGCGCAACAATTAAGTTCGCCATGTTGTCTTCAACTTCACCGGTTAAGAAAATGACGCGTTCACGCAAAAGGCGTGAATAAATATCAAAAGAACGCTCGCCGCGAGAAGATTGCTCTACCACCATCGGCACTAGCGCGTTTTCAATTGTTGGAACATACATACGTTTATTTATTCCTAAATTTTTTGTGACTCAACCCATAATTCACAATATGAGGGATATTTGCTGAAATTGCAAAAGGTTCCCAAGTAAATAACAGATATTTTTTGCATAAGCTTTGTGAATTCAGGACAATTTTTTATTATGCCGCACCGATAAAAAAAGGCGCCGAAAGCGCCTTTTTTTACTAAGCTAAGAATTAGCCTTGCTGACGAGCTTGCTGCTCTTTCAATAAGTCTTCATAGCTAACAGTAGTGTCAGTTACTTTAGCAGACGCCAAAATATGATCGACAACATGGTCTTCTAAAATGACTGATTCGATTTGAGCGCGCTGCTGTTTATCGTTGTTGAAGTATTCAATAACTTCTTGAGGATCTTCGTAAGAAGACGCCATGTCTTCGATATACGCATCAACACGCGCCTGATCAACTTCAAGTTTAGCATCAGCCAATACTTTGCTGACCAATACGCCCAGCTTAACTGATTTTTCAGCTTGTTCTTTGAACAGATCATCTGGAAGCATGCTGCTGTCAAATGCTTTAGCGCCTTGAGCACCAAACTGCTGCGTGAACTGCTGAATCATTTGCTGACGCTGACGGTCAATTTCTTGAGCCAGCATTGCTTCTGGAAGTTCAACTTCGTTTGCAGCGACAAGCGCATCGAAAGCAGCGCCTTTCACTTGATTGCGCAGGCCGTTTTTCACTTCACGTTCCATGTTTTTGCGAACGTCAGCTTTTAATTTTTCGATGCCTTCTTCTTCAGTCAAACCGAAAACTTTTAAGAATTCAGCATCAATTTCTGGAAGTTTTTGTTTTTCAACAAGCTTCACAGTAATTTTGAATTGCGCAGATTTACCCGCCAAGTTTTCAGCTTGGTAATCTTCAGGGAAAGTTACATCAATAACTTTCTCTTCGCCTTTCTTCATGCCAACGATGCCGTCTTCGAAGCCCGGGATCATGCGGCCAGAACCTAAAACAAGTTTAAAGTCTTCTGCAGAACCGCCTTCAAATTTTTCGCCGTCAACAGAACCTTCAAAATCAAAAGTTACCTGCATGTCTTTTTTAGCCATGCCTTTTGTTTCAGCCCAAGAAGCGCGCTGCTTTTGAAGGTTTTCGATCATTTGATCAACGTCTTTGTCATTCACTTCAGCTGATTTGCGTTCAACTTCCAAGCCTTCGAATTTAACGTCAACTTCTGGATAAACTTCAACAGTTGCTTGATAAACTAAAGCATCATCTTTCATTTCAGTTGAGTCAATGTTCGGCATGCCGACAGCATTGATTTTTTCTTGCTGAATTGCTTCGAATACTGTGTCGCGGATGATGTCGTTGACAACTTCTTGATAGATGCCCGCACCGTATTCACGGCGGACAACGTTTACAGGCACTTTGCCTGGACGGAAGCCGTTGATCTTCACAGTTTTGGCAGTGCGTTTCAAACGAGCTTCAAATTGCTCGTTAATACGGCTCGTCGGTACAGATACATTTAAACGACGGGCAACGCCCGAAACCGCTTCAGAAGTTACTTGCATGGCTTCCTCGATATTTTGTTAATAAACAGTTTTAAAAAAAGTGCCATATTATATGACAACATTTAAAGATATACAAAATAGCATTATAGCACCTATTTTTCTTATATTTTTTCTGCACTGGCACAAGCCTTGAAATTCATACGCGGACTGCGCTGCGGCTCATCTTATTCATCTTGTTTGGAGTTTTAAAACGGTGCATCAAATGGCGGCGCTGAAATTCTGATTTTGCCTGTTCTGCATTGCCGCTGCCGCCGGCAATCAGCAACAAAGCGAAACAAATAATCCATCAACCCTGCACAATCCTTACGGCTATCGGATTAAATGCTGAATACTTTTTAGCGCCGCGCCTCCTTTTAAATAAAATATTTCAAGTAAAAACAGCTGTTTATTATTTTTCCATCATTAGAATCATTAATTTTAACATTTAATATCAACACATTGATTGACAATTACAATGTCATAAAGATGCAATACATAATAAGAATTATTATTATTCGCATACAAATTCACAACGCATCCTCAGGTTTGAAATGGCCTTCATCAAAACACGTAAGAAAATTGTATCCTCTGCGATTGCTTCATCACTGTCTATGATTGCAGTCAATGCATTCGCTCAGGAACAAGTCACTCAGCTTCCGACAATTAATCAAGAAGTTGCAGCTGAACAACAACAAAGCTTAAAAGTAGACAAATCTGCAAACGCAAAATATGTTGCTCCTTTATTGGATACACCAAAATCTGTTTCGGTGATTTCTAAGCAGCTGATTGAAGATACTCAAGTCACGACTCTGAGCGATGCTTTACGTACTGTGCCGGGCATTACCCTGGGCGCAGGTGAAGGCGGCAACCCGAATGGCGACCGTCCATTTATCCGCGGCTACAGCTCTGAAAGCTCAATGTATGTGGACGGTATCCGCAGTGCATCTTCGCAAAACCGTGAAATGTTTGCAGTAGAGCAAGTTGAAGTCACCAAAGGCTCTGCTTCTGCTTTAGGCGGTGCTGGTAGTGCTGGCGGCAGTATCAACATGATTTCTAAAGTGGCTAAAAAAGGCGACTTCTTGGAAGGCTCTGTTGGCGCAGGCACAGATAACTATCAGCGCATTACGCTAGACGGCAACAAAGATTTTGGCAACGGCATTGCTGCCCGTGTTGCAATCATGGGCCACCACAATGAAAAAGCCGGCCAAGCTGACGGCGCTGAATATGCCCGCGTTGGTATTGCGCCAAGCATTACTTTTGGTCTAGACACTCCGACCCGCGCAACTTTAAGCTACTACTACCTAAAATCTGATGATACCCCTGATTCAGGTGTTCCTTATTGGACAGACGGCAAAGCTGCCGGTAAACCGCTGGATGTAAAACAAGGCGTTTATTATGGTTTGTTAGACCGTGATTTCCAGAAGCAGGAAAACCAAATTGGCACAATCAAGCTTGAACATGACCTTGCTGACAACTTAACCATCAGCAATACTGCGGTTTACAGCAACTCTAAAAATGATTATTTATGGACGCAGCCAGACGACTCAAAAGGCAACATTGCAAATGATAAAGTCTGGCGCCGTGTGAACTCACGGATTACAGATACCAATACTTTTACTGACCAATTGGCTTTAACGGGCAAATTTAATACAGGTTCAATCAAACACAGCTTTAATGCAGGTGCTGAATATTCAGATCAAGAATCTGATAAAGGCAGCTATAACATTTCATACCCTGGCTATGCAGGCACTACTACAACAGGCTTCAATAGCAACTGTGCTATAAATGATGCATGGTGTACTTCTTCTACAAATCCAAATTCAAAAGACAAATGGCTAGGCAGTATTGCAGCAAACAAGGCGATAACAACGACAACTGCTCAAACCACTTCAGTTTATCTATTAGACAGCATTGAATTTAATCCGCAATGGCTATTAGATTTGGGTCTGCGTTGGGATAAGTTCGAAACTGAATTAAAAACCAATGCCACAGGCGCTAAAATTGAAAGCGATACGGACTTTTTCTCTTATCAAGCAGGCTTAACCTTTAAACCGGCAGAAAATGGCAGCATTTATGCAAGTTTCGCAACTTCAGCCAATCCCGTGGGTGTCGATGCCGGTGATGGTTCTGAAACAGCTGTTACTGCTGTCAACAAGGATCTAGATCCTGAAGAAAGCCGTACATTTGAGATTGGTACAAAGTGGGATTTGTTTAACGACAAATTAAACTTAACCGCAGCGATTTTCCGTACAGAAAAGCAAAATACCCGCATCTCACTTGATGCAAACACTACAACCAATGGCGGCGCAAGCAAAGTTGACGGTTTTGAACTGGGCTTAAACGGCAATATTACTGACAAATGGGCAGTTTCTGCAGGCTATACGTACCTTGACAGCGAATCCACTAAAAACGGTGTCAGCTGCCGCGGTACGACATGTACAGACCAAACTGTTTATAACGGCAATGTAATGCCGAACGTTGCGAAAAACTCTGCAACACTGTGGACGACGTATCAAGTAATGCCTCAATTAACGTTGGGCGCTGGCGCGATTGCCATGGACAAAGTCTATGGTGATTTAGCCAATACCAAATGGGTACCAGGCTATGTTCGCTACGACGCTATGGCGCGCTATAACGTGAACAAAAACGTTGATTTACAGTTAAATGTGAACAACTTATCTGATGAGCGCTACTTTACTAAAGCTTATGCATCTCACTATGCAACTGAAGCTGAAGGCCGCAACGCAGTATTGTCTGTGAACTTCAAATACTAATCAAAGCTGGATCCCATAATTAATTATGGGAGTTCTTTTAAATAGCCTCTTCATCGAGGCTATTTTTATGCGCAGCGTTTTGCTGTGCAGCTTTAAAGCTCCAGCTTGCCGAAAAAAACGGCGCACAGAAATAAAGAAATCCTCCCTTCTGCTTTCCGAGAAAGCCAAACACTTTCAAAAAAATTTATCTTTTAGTAAAAAACCGATAAAAATCATCACCAAACAGGCTTTTTTTAATTGTTTTTACAAATAGCCTTTCTTTATTTAAACATTTTTTTCGAATAAAAATAAATGATTTTAATATTGTTAATGATAACTATTATCAATAGAATTCACTCACAATTGTTACAGGCCATAACAATTCATCCATTGTTGCTTCATGGAGTTGTGAACATCGATGCAGCAATGGTTCTTTCCTTACGATTTCAGGACTTCACCATGGCACAGATTAAAAGCCGCAAACACAGTAAAACTGTATCTCTCGTTGCTCTGGCAGCAACATTGCCGCTGACTGCGCATGCCGCTGACTCAGAACAGCAGTCAACGCGCCTTCCAACCATTCAGGTGGAAGCTGCCGCTGACAACGCTTATAAAAAAGATACGTTAAGCTCGGCTAAGTTCACTCAGCCTGTTCTGAATACGACGCAAACTGTTGCCATTATTCCTGAAAAAGTATTAAAAGAACAAAATGCCACCACTCTGACTGAAGCATTGCGCAACGTTCCCGGTGTAGGCACTTTTTCTTTGGGTGAAAATGGCCGAATGAATACGGGTGATGCCGTCACTATGCGCGGTTTTGACACGGCCAACAGTATTTTTATTGACGGCGTGCGTGACCTGGGCAACGTGACGCGGGATATGTTCAACTATGAGCAAATCGAAGTATTTAAAGGCCCTGCCGGCACCGATAATGGCCGTACGGCTGCATCCGGTTCTATCAACCTTTCAACTAAACATGCAAATCTTGAAGATTCAAACAGTGCAACTCTAGGCTTTGGTTCAGATGATTACTACCGTGCAACTGCAGACCTGAATAAAAAAATTAATGAAACCACGGCCATCCGCTTGAATGCGATGGGGGAAAACTCCGACGGCATTGGCCGTGACGGCGTGGAAAATAAAAAATGGGCCATCGCCTCTTCTTTAGGCTTTGGCTTAGGCACAGACTTGCGGGTATTTTTAGATTATTTACATACCGAACAGGACAACAAGCTGGATGGCGGCATCCCGACTGTGAGCCTTCCCGGTTTTGATGCCAATAAAAGCACTAATGCAGCGATTAAAAGTTTAGCCAATTATCTGAACAGCCATAAAGTGGATACGTCCAATTACTATGGCGCTCCGGAAGACTTTGATGATGTTTCCGCAGATATGGCAACCGCCCGTATTGAATATGATATCTCCGAAAAAACCAAGCTGGCCAATACCGCGCGCTGGGGTAAAACCGAGCACCAGTACCTAAGCACCTTCTCAGGCAATGCGTACACCACGACCAATCCTGCAGATCCGAATGATGCATCCGCCATGCGTGTTTCAGGCAGCGCGAACAACGGCGATACTGAAAATGAAATCATCACGAATCAAACCAGCTTAGTCACAAGCTTCAACACGGGCCGGCTCAAACATGATGTCAGTACAGGGGTTGAATTTACTCGTGAAGAAATGAAAACCCGAGGCTGGACGGCGACTGTCACTGGAACAAACTCACTGTATAACCCGCAAGGCACCGTACATACCGCGCTCGTCCGCAACACCAACGGCAATGGTGATTCTGAAGGCCAGATGGATACTTATTCTATCTTTGCCTTTGACACCATTGCAATTTCACCGAAATTTTCAGTAAATGGCGGCATCCGCTTAGACCGCTATAAACTTGATTCTGATTCTTTTGTGAATACAGCAGCATCAGGCCAGCCGGCAAAATATGAAGCGGTTAACCTAAAAGATGACGGCAATCTATTTAACTGGAAAGTCGGCGCGCTTTACAAGCCAATGCCGAACGGCAGCCTGTATGCCAACTATGCAGTTCAGCAGCAGGCTCCTGGCACAATTACCGGCGGTGACGGCATTGGCAATGCAAACGTTTTTGCACCGTCAGGATCTGCCAGCAGCAATAACAACTTAGAACTCGATCCGCAAGAAATCAATACTGTCGAAGTGGGCGCAAAATGGGAGTTCTTTGACAGCCGCTTGCTGTTGACAGGTGCGCTTTTCCAAACTGAGCTGACGAATGAACTGGAAAAAGACGGCGAACTCTATTACCAGACCGGTGAAAAGACCGTTAAAGGCGTTGAACTCGGCGTGATCGGCAGCTTAAATGACCATTGGCAAGTCACTGCCGGCTATACCCATCAAAAAACAGACATCAAAAATGTAACTCAAGCGGCCAGCAGCCAATTGGTTTCTGCAGATGGTTCAAGCAATATGCCATTTACGCCATCTGATGCATTCACAATGTGGACAACCTACAGCATGGACAAATGGAGCATTGGCAGCGGCGCACGCTATAATGGCGAAATGACCAAAAGCAAAGACGGCAATACAGTTGGGCCTTCAGTGATTCCAGACTATTGGGTTTTTGATTCAATGATCGGTTATCAAGCCACCCCAAATGTCGGCATCCAGCTGAACATCAACAACCTGTTTGATGAAGACTACATTTCCAGCATTAACCGCGGCGGCTTGCGCTATATTGCTGGCGCTGAACGCAATTACCGCTTAACGTTCAACTTTAAATTCTAAGTCAAGAAGAATAAAAAAAGGCCTTAATCTTGTATTAGGGCTTTTTTTATTTATGCTTATATCACACGCAATTTATCCATCAGGCCACTGCTATGCTGCTCCATGTTCCGAATGTCCTTAGCAAAGAACAAGTCCAATCTATCCGCCAAGCCATGGAACAGGATAACCAGTGGGTATCCGGCAAAAAGACCGCCGGCGGCCAGGCGCAGCAGATTAAGAATAACCTGCAGATCAATTTAGACAGTCCGCTGTATCAGGAACTGAATCAGTTTATCCTGCAGCAGATTAAGCACAGCGCCCTGATTCAATCCTTTGCCTTGCCCAAGGACATCCTGCCGCCGCTTTTCAACTGCTATCAGGACACAGGGCATTATGGCAATCATGTCGACAATGCTGTTCACTTCTATGCAGAAAAGAATAAAGCCGTGCGGACCGATGTCTCCATGACCATATTCCTGTCAGAACCCGATGAATACGAAGGCGGAGAACTGGTGATTGAAGACACTTACGGCGCGCATGAAGTCAAGCTGGATGCCGGCGATGCCATTGTTTACCCGGCCACCAGCCTGCACCGCGTTGAACCGGTCACGCAAGGCGCGCGCATCGCATCATTTACTTGGATTCAAAGCATGGTGAAAGATGACTGGCAGCGTTCCATGCTGTTTAATTTAGATATGACCATTATTCAGCTGCGTCAAAAATTGGGCGACTGCGAAGAAACCGTCAATTTGACCAGCCATTATCATAACTTATTGCGCCAATGGGCTGACCTATGAACCAGACTACCATTCTCCCGCCGCTGAATCAAATTCCGCCTTACCTGCAAACCATTGCCGACTATGAACAGGAAGCGCAGAAACATTTGCCGGATATGGTCTGGCAGTATCTGCAAGGCGGTGCAATGAATGAAGCCAGTGTGCGCAATAACTTAGATCAATTTGCGCACATCCATTTATGGCCGCGCATGCTTCGAGACTTAACGCAAGGCGGCACGGAATGCAAAATTCTAGGGCAAACCTTTCCGCATCCAATTTTCTTAGCGCCGATTGGCCATCAGCAGCAGTTCCATCCCGATGCAGAAGCAGCTTGCGCGCTGGCCGCTGAAGTGCTGGGCAGCAATATGGTGCTGAGCAATTTCAGCAATACCGATATGCGCGCACTGAAAGCTGAAAACCCTTACAAATGGTTTCAGCTGTATTGGCAAGGTGATCGGGAAAAATCACGGGCCTTGGTCCAGCTGGCGGAAGCGCAGAATTTTAAAGCCATTGTGATGACAGTAGATTCACCGCACACCGGCATCCGCGACCGTGAACGCAGCGTCTTTTTCCATCTGCCTGAAGGCATGCAGCATCCGCATACGCCTGCGCACATTCCCCTGCCCGCACTCAAACAAGGCGATCATCCTGTTTTTAAGGGCCTGATGAAAATCGCGCCGACCTGGGATGACATTGCTTGGCTGGCGCAGCAGACCTCATTGCCCGTCATTTTAAAAGGCATTCTGCATCCGCAGGACGCTAAGCTGGCGATTCAGCACGGGGCGCAAGGCATCATTGTCTCCAATCACGGCGGGCGGGTTTTAGATACCTGCATCCCCCCGCTGACCGCTTTGCAGCTGATCAAAAAAGCCGTGCCGGCCGATTTCCCGCTGCTGTATGACGGCGGCATCCGCCGCGGCTCAGATGTGTTTAAAGCCATTGCTTTGGGCGCCTCTGCAGTGCTGATTGGCCGTCCAGCCATTTACGGCTTGGCCAGCGCCGGCGCATTGGGTGTCGCGCATGTCATTAAAATATTGAAAGAAGAATTTGAAATTACAATGGCGCTGATGGGAACAGCGGCCGTAAATCAAATCAATGAAGAATATATTTTTCAAAAATAACCAAATAACAGGAAAATATTTTCTTCATTTATCCTTATAGTGCAAAAATAGGAAATTATTTCCGGAATAAGTGCCTTAAGATTTAGTTATAGATTTGCAAGAACTGCGGCACAGCTAAGCCTCTAGAATCCCAAAAGGTTTTTTAATGCTTTAGGCTAAGCCCTCCGAATTCAGACTTGTAAATGGATACAATAGACACAATCTATAATAGTAGCCGTTGCTGTTTTCACGACCTGACACAATCGATGCTACACAAGGAGTTCCCTCATGATGTTGGCTGATCCAAGCAAAAAATACCGCCGTATGTACCAGCGCGTCGACTTACCTGACCGCCAATGGCCAAATAACGAAATCAATCAAGCGCCAATTTGGATGAGCACCGACCTTCGTGACGGCAACCAAGCTATTTTTGAACCGATGAACATTGAGCAAAAATTCAAAATGTTCCAAATGCTGGTGAAAATCGGCTTTAAGCATATTGAAATCGGCTTTCCTTCCGCATCGCAAATCGACTTTGATTTCACCCGCTTATTAATTGAAGGCGGCCATATTCCAGATGACGTCTACATCGAAGTTTTGGTGCAGGCGCGTGATCATTTGATTCAGCGCACTTTTGAATCTTTGCAGGGCGCTAAGCGCGCCATTGTGCATATCTATAACTCGAATTCTCCGACATTCCGCCAAAAAGTCTTGAATGTCGATGTGGCTGGCGCGAAACAGTTGGCCATCAATGCCGCGCAAAAAGTGAAAGAATATGCGGCCAAGCAGCCTGAAACTAAATTCATTTTCCAGTACAGCCCGGAATGCTTCTCTGCCACTGAATTGGAAGTGGCTAAAGATGTCTGCGATGCAGTGACTGAAATTTGGGAAGCTTCGCCAGACAACAAAGTCATTTTGAACTTGCCTGCAACCGTTGAAGTCTCTGGCCCGCATATCTATGCCGACCAGATTGAATGGATGCACCGCAACATTCAGCGCCGTGACGGCGTAATCATTTCAGTGCACTGCCACAATGACCGCGGCTGCGGCATTGCAGCCTCTGAATTGGCCATTATGGCTGGCGCAGACCGTGTAGAAGGCTGTGTCTTCGGCAACGGCGAACGCACCGGCAACGTAGACGTGGCAGCCATTGCCTTGAACATGTACACCCAAGGCGTGGCGCCTAACTTAGACTTCTCCAACATCAATGAAATCATTGCCACTGTTGAAGAATGCACAGGCTTGCCGGTGCACCCGCGCCATCCTTATGCAGGCGACTTGGTCTTCACTGCTTTCTCCGGCTCGCATCAGGACGCGATTAAAAAAGGCTTTGAATTCCAAAAAGACCAAGAAATTTGGGATATGCCTTACTTGCCGATCGACCCGAAAGATTTGGGCCGCGACTATGATGCGGTCATCCGCGTAAACTCTCAGTCAGGCAAAGGCGGCATCGCCTACTTATTGGAATCGAACTACAACGTCGTGTTGCCGCGCCGCATCCAAATTGAATTCTCGCAAATTGTGCAACAAGTGGCGGATGAAGAAGGTGTGGAAGTCTCCGCGCAGCAAATTTGGACATTGTTCAAAGATACCTATGTGGCGGCGAAAGATATTCATTACTCAGCGAAAAATTACAAATTGTCAGATGACAACGGCAATCAGGTGATTGAGCTTGATGTGGAAATCAACGGTGAAACTCAGCGCTTGCGCGGTGAAGGCAATGGTCCGATTTCGGCCATCTTGAATGCCTTGCAATTGCCAATTGATGTCTTGAATTATGAAGAGCGCAGCATCAGTTCTGGCGCGCATGCCAAAGCTTTGGCCTTGATTGAGCTTCAAGTGAAAGGCACAGGCAAATCTGCATTCGGCGCTGGCGTGCATGACAACATTGTCACCTCATCGATTGAAGCGATTATTGCCAGCACCAACCGCTTAATTGAACAAGGCGTGTTAAGCACTGAACAAGTGATGGCCGCGGCAGTTTAATTTAATCAGATCAAATCTTATCTGATAAAAAAACTTTAGAAAGGATACCCCAAGTGGTATCCTTTTATTTATTAATCCCAAAGATTTAAGGCGAATATTTCCTGTGTCTTTTCCAGCTGACTCAGTGGGCTTAGTTACCCCGCAAAAGTTTTCTTTTGAAGAGCCGTTAGAGCTCGAATGCGATCGGATTCTTCCGCGCTTTGAACTGATGGTGGAAACTTACGGCGAACTGAATGCCGATAAGTCGAATGCTATTTTGATTTGCCATGCGCTGTCTGGCCATCATCACGCAGCGGGCTATCATCAAGAAGATGATAAAAAACCGGGCTGGTGGGATGCCTGCATTGGCCCAGGCAAAGCCATTGATACCTCAAAGTTCTTTGTCGTTGCGCTGAATAATATTGGCGGCTGCAGCGGTTCTACAGGACCAACCTCTCCCAACCCTGAAAATGACAACCGGCCTTATGGCCCTGATTTCCCATTGGTCACAGTGCGGGATTGGGTCAAAACTCAAGCCATGCTGTCCGACCGGATGGGCATTGCGCAATGGTATGCCGTGATTGGCGGCTCTTTGGGCGGCATGCAGGCACTGCAGTGGTCGGTGGATTATCCTGACCGCCTGCAAAAATGCGTGATTATTGCCAGTGCGCCAAAATTGTCTGCGCAGAATATTGCCTTTAATGAAGTGGCGCGCCAGTCCATTTTGTCTGACCCAGACTTTCACAACGGCCGCTATTTAGAAAATGACAGCTACCCAAAACGCGGGCTGATTTTGGCGCGCATGGTCGGCCATATTACGTATTTATCTGAAGAAGCCATGAAGCAGAAATTTGGCCGTGACCTAAAATCGGGCAAATTCATGTATGGTTTTGATGTCGAATTTCAGGTCGAAAGCTATTTGCGCTATCAAGGCGAGCAGTTTAGCCGCAACTTTGACGCCAACACTTATTTAATTATGACCAAAGCTTTGGACTATTTTGATCCCTCCCGCGAGTATCAGCAGTCATTGAAAAAAGCGATGGAAAATACAAAATGTAAGTTCTTAGTCGTTTCATTTACGACGGATTGGCGCTTCACGCCACAGCGCTCTCAGGAGATTGTGGATGCCCTGATCAGCAGCCATAAGCCAGTCAGTTATTTAGACATTAATGCAGAACAGGGTCACGATTCATTCTTGTTCCCTATTCCTTTATATATCAAATCCTTACGTGCATTTTTAGGCGGTGAAGAACACCTCAAAGCGACACCGAAGGAGGCTGTTTAATGCGTATCGATCATCAACTGGCTGAGAAATGGATCAAGCCCGATTCTAAGGTTTTAGACTTAGGCTGCGGCGACGGTGAACTGCTGGCGCATATGAGCCAAAAGCATAATATCCGCGCTTACGGCTTAGAACTTGATCAAGAAAAGATTGCAATTGCCATCAGTCGCGGGTTAAATATTATTCAGCAGGACTTAAATTTAGGTTTAAGCCGTTTTGCCGACCAGTCTTTTGACTATGTGGTGATGGCGCAAGCTTTGCAAGCTGTAGATGCGCCTGACGTCTTATTAAGAGACATGGTGCGTGTGGGGAAACAGGCGATTATTACTTTTCCGAACTTCGCGTATTGGAAGACCCGCTCTTTCTTGGCGTTAAAAGGGAAAATGCCTGTTTCAGAAGCTTTACCCTATATGTGGTATAACACCCCAAATATTCATTTATGTACATTCCGTGATTTTGAAGCGCTGTGTGCAGAGAATAATATCCGGATTATTAACCGACTTGCCGTGAATGGGGATCAGCAAGGCAGTTTACTCAGTAAACATATCCCGAATCTGTTTGGTGAAGTCGCAATTTATCGAGTGAGCGCTTTATGAAAAAATTATTATTAGGTTCAACATTGCTGGCTGGACTGTTTTGTGTCCAAGCCCATGCAGACTATGTTGCTCCAGCGCCATCTGTTGCGAGTCAAGCTGCGCAGTATTCTGTGATGGACATTAACAGCCTGACCAAAGCGGCTAAGGCAGGTCAAGCTGGCGCGCAATTCTATTTAGGCACAAAATATCAATACGGCAAAGATGTTGCTAAAGATGAACATCAAGCCTTCGCTTGGTTTAAAGCGGCGGCTGATCAAGGCCTTTCCGCTGCTCAGCTGAACGTTGGCCGCATGCTGGCAGACGGCATGGGTACGAAAAGAGACGAAGCGCTTGCCCGCCAATACTTTGAAAAAGCTGCCAGCCGCGGTGACAACCGCGCCAGCTTCAATTTGGCAATGATGGAAGAGCAGAAGAAAAACTTTGTTGGCGCTTACCAATGGTATGAGCTGTCTACCCGTGACGGCATGCTGGATAATAAAGTGATTAGCCTGTCTGAAGGCAAGAAAACTGCTTTGGCCGCCAACTTAACGCAAGACCAGATCCGTCAGGCGCGTGACCGTGCTGACAAATGGATTCAAGCACAGTAATTCTGCCTGATTCTAAAAGCACCTTCGGGTGCTTTTTTATTAAATGAAATTTTCTTGAAGACACGATATGGCGAATACCTTACGCATTTGAATAAATCGCAGACCATTTGTCTCAATTACAGCAGATATATTTTGAAAACCGAGCTTTTCATAGACCTGTTGCGCTGCATAGCTTGAATTAACTGTCATCAATAAAATCCCCTGCTGCTTTGCTTCAATAAATTGCCAAAGCTTCCTGCCAATGCCTTGTTGCCGCATGTTCTGCATAGTAAAAAAATGGATCAGGTGGCTGGATGTATCCGAAGTATGTTTATAAGCAATGACCGCAAGAATGCGCTGATCCTGTGTATAAACATAATAATGCACCGAGCTATTTAAAATCAGTGCTTCCACTGCCTGTAAGCTGAGCTTATCCCTGCCCGGTTGGTTCAGCGCAAAATCATCAATATAGGGATCAATCAAGGCCGCGATTGCGGTTGAATCTTCAATTTTTGCATGGCGTATCATTATTAGATCCTGCTTTTTATGTAATTCGTGTTTTCTCAATACTGCGCTCGGATAGAGAAATCTAAATAGTGAATTCATCCCCAAATCAAAAATAAGTTAACATACAGCATTCTTTATCTTCAGCATAGGCACAATACAATGTCTTCAACAGATTGGCTATCCCAAGGCACGCTTGTGTTAGCAAGCAACAACAAAGGCAAGATTGCCGAATTTGAAAAAATGTTTGCAGAACTGAAGCTTCCTGTTGAAGTGATTCCTCAAGGTAAACTGAATATTGAAGACGCTATTGAAGATGGCTTAAGCTTTGTCGAAAATGCCATCATTAAAGCCCGCCATGCTTCTAAAATTTCCGGCAAGCCTGCGATTGCCGATGACTCAGGCATTTGCGTACCCGTATTAGGCGGTGCGCCAGGCATTTACTCTGCACGCTTTGCAGGGGAACATGGCAATGATGCGGCCAATAATGAAAAACTGCTGCACAAGCTGAAACCGCTGCGTAATAACGGTGAAGCCATTGAAGGCATGTTTGTTTGCGTACTCGCTTTGGTGCAGCATGCTGAAGACCCGCTCCCGCAAATTTTCCAAGGCATTTGGCAAGGTGAGCTATTAGAACAAGCTCGCGGCGAGAATGGTTTTGGCTATGACCCGCTGTTTTGGCTGCCTGAACTGAATGTCTCCAGCGCGGAATTGTCAAAAGAAGAAAAAAACAAAATCAGCCACCGCGGCCAGGCGATGAAACTGTTTAAAGACAGCTTGAAATAAGCACTGCAGGAGGTAATATATTTTCAGTGATTACCTCCTAACCACTTAAATCTAATTACTTTAATAATAAAAAAGAGAATGATATGGCGCTGTCCCCGCTTAGAGTCACTTGCCCCGAATGTCAGCATACATTTACAGAAACACCGACTCGATCCTTTTTGGGATTTCAAAAAATCAGCTGTCCTTCATGCCAAGAAAAAGTGACCTTCCCCTTAACATCTGGCTTTCGCACAACCTATCGGGTTTTATTCATATTAATGATCTTGATACTGCTTGCCAGCCTTTTGCAAGGTCAAATGGGTTTCCCAGGCATCATTGGTATCGCAATCTATTATGCCTTATTCCGTGATTGGCAGATCCGCAAAGAGCTCAGCTTCAACTAAATGCGCCGCAACACTGGCTTTGCTAATCATGATTTTGATAGCGCTGGGCAGTTAAAATTGCATAAAAAGATGCAGTAAAAAGCCATAGATTAAAATAATCATGGCGCTGGCGATTGTCCCCGAAGCAATATATTTGGCCGAATGCCCCGTACCTTGATAATGCGTTTCCAGCGCTACAATATTGGCTGCGGGCGGCAGGCAAAAGAACATAAAAATCACTGCATACGTCAGCTGCACATGCGGAATCGGCAGCAGCACATACGCCCCCAAGCACAATATTGCCGCCAGCAGCATGCGGCTGAAAATCAGCATCAAGCTACGCCTTAAATCCTGCCAGCTAATGCGCACTTTGCTCAGCCACATGCCCAAGACGCACATGCCTGAAAAAGTCACCAGCACTTTATTCAGGGCATAGCCCCACTGTACGGCAGGGTGATGTTCAAAAGCGCTGAAATCCCACATTGATAAAACAGCGGCTAGGCTCAAGGCAATCACTGGCGGCGACAGCAGCACATTTTTGATAATAAAACGGATATCCTGTTTAGCCGTGCTGACCGCCATTACAGCGCAAATATTGCCAAAAAGTGAGCCGCCGATATACAGCGCAACAATGGTCGCGCTGGCTTTGGGGCCAAACACCGCCAAAGCAAAGGGAAAACCCAGCCAAGCGCCATTTAAATAGCTGAAGCACAGTGCACGGAGCTTTTCTTTACTGAAGCAGTAGAACAGGCTGTAGAAAATCAGCGAGGCGGCAAAACTGAAGCCGATTAGCCATAAACTGCCCTGCTGATAAAACACCATGTTGTAAACAATCACGGTAGGAATCAACAGCCGCGCCAGCAAAGAGGCCAAAAAGGATCTGTAGGGTTTCAGCGCCTCGGCGCCAAAAAAACCGATAAGAAAAGAAATAAGCGGGAGTATCAGCGCCATGGCTATCGCAATTGCATTGGGCAGAAAAGCTAGATGCTAACACACTCTACCCTTAGTGCGGGCAAGCCAAGAACGCTTTACCCCATTGGACAAAGGCAGTTGTCTTAAAACTGCAATATAGATGTCACATGCGTGTCACTCAGAGCTGTTGAAATCATCTAAAAATAAACAGAGGAAAATCTCATGGCAGGACTATCGATTTGGCATGTGCTGATTTTTGCAATTGTGGTGATTTTATTGTTTGGCACATCCAAATTAAAAAACTTGGGCAAAGATGTTGGCGGCGCAGTCAAAGACTTTAAAAAATCGGTGCGTGATGAAGACGCTGAACAAGCGGCCTTAAAAGAACCGCGCACCATTGATGCCCAAATCAAAAGCGCTGAAAGCTCCGTTAAAAGCTAAATGTGAGTGCTGATTCATGCTGAACATTGGAATGACTGAACTGCTGTGCTTTGCCATTATTGCCCTGCTGGTGCTTGGCCCAGAAAAGCTGCCGGAAGGCGCGCGGTTTGCAGCCAAATGGTATGGCAAATTTAAGCGCCTGATCAGCAGTGTTCAAAATGAAGTGGACCGTGAACTGCGCTTGTCTGAATTTCGGGCAGAAGTACAAAAAGAAATTGAACGCATGACCGAACTGGAACGGCGCATGCAGCAGCAAATTGATGCCTTGCGCAGCCCGCCCTCTGAGCCAGCGCAGCAGACATTCAGCACTGCATCGCACAATCATTATCAGCCTTTAGACACGCCTGCGCTTTTTCCCTATTCCTGCAGCCATATTCAGCAAAACCTCCCCCATTTGCTGAATATGCAGGAGTCTCAACTTTCCCCTGTTAAATTGAAGATTGCTGTATGAATGAACTGCCTGCCGTTTCTGTCAAAACAGAAGCTGAACAGCTGGAGCAAATGCCCGTCATGCAGCATCTGATCGTGCTGCGCCAATACCTTTTTAAAATTGTCGGCGTGACCATTGCGCTTTTTTTCTGCCTGCTGCCATTCCGCAATTATACTTATCAATTGCTGTCTGACCCGCTTAGGCAGCAGCTGCCTGCAACATCATCAATGATTGCAACGGATGTCACCGCCACCTTTATGGCGCCATTTAAACTGAATTTATTTGTCGCCTTGATGCTGGCGATGCCCTTTATTATTTATCAGCTGTGGTCTTTTATACGGCCTGCGCTGTATGAAAAAGAGCGTTTTTTAGCCATTCCATTGTTGGCGGGCAGCATCGCGCTGTTTTATCTCGGCATCGCCTTTGCCTACTTTATTACCCTGCCGGCAATTTTGCATTTCTTTATCAGTGTCTCGCCTGAAACCGTTGCGCCGATGACTGACATCAACAGCTATCTCAGTTTCTGCCTTAAGCTGTTTTTGGTGTTTGGCTTAACGTTTGAAATCCCCATCATTACGCTGGTGCTGATTTTAATCGGCGCGGTCAGCACACAAAGCCTGGTGGAGAAACGGCGCTTTATTGTGGTGGGATGTTTCTTTGTCGCCATGTTTGCTACGCCGCCCGATGCGCTTTCGATGATCATGCTGGCTGTGCCGATGTGGATGCTGTTTGAAATCGGCCTGCTGCTTGGCAAGCTGCTGGAAAAGCGCAAATCTAAAACAGAAGACAGATCTGCTTAACAATACATCCGCTTTCAAAAAGCCCTGAGTTTCAGGGCTTTTTTTATTGATCTCGGCAAACAGCCTCTGTCGTCAAACTGTCTAAAAAGTGTAAAGAATCTGTCATTTCTGCTTCATAGAATCATTAGCGACTTAAAAACAATTAACGTACGGATTTCTTATGACAGCCACTTCTACTCAGCCAAGCCGCCGTGACCTGCTTAAATGGTTTGCAGGCATTCCTTTTTTACCTTTAGGCGCTATGGGTACAGCAGCAGCTCTTGCTGGCTGCAATGACAGCAGCGATGATGCTGTCATTCCGCCAACCGCGAAACCGCTGAATTTTAAAAGTGCAAAATTCACCCCAATGGCTTCACCGACAACAGTGGCTGACATGGCGCAAACCTCTGTTAAATCAGGTTTAACCATTACTTGGGAAGATAACACCACCTCAGAATACAAACTGGGCTATCAAGAGTTTTTCCAAACAGGTAAAGAAGTTGACAGCTTAAAAGGCGGTAAAATCATTGCTGGCGGCTATTTTGATGCCAAAGGCCAGCCGATTTACGATACCACCCGCCAATATTTTTCAAACTGCCCAGACGGCTCATCTTTAATTCATTTAGACGGCGCACAGGTCGCAGGTGTTGATCATCCAGTATTTTTTGTAGTGCAGTTTGAATATTCATCTCTAAGTTTAAATGGTGAAGATCCATATGGCATTTTACCTTCGCCAATTGCCATTTTGACCTTAGATCAAAATCAAAAAACAGGTCAGTTAGACTTTAAAAAATACTATAACGTCGATACCTTAGCTGCGCACGGTCTGTGGATTACTTGCGGCGCCAGCTTATCACCGTGGAATACCCATCTGTCCAGCGAAGAGTATGAGCCAGATGCGTTTGGACAAGGCATTGGCCAGTCCTTCAAAATGTTAACAGGCTACAGCAAAAAATTCTTTGGCGATGAAACTACCGCCAAAGCCTATAACTACGGGCACTTGCCAGAAGTGATTGTGAATAAAGACGGCAGTGGCAGCTTGGTGAAGCATTTCTGTCTAGGCCGTATTTCACATGAATTGATTCAAGTGATGCCTGACAATAAAACTGTACTGATGGGCGATGACTACACCAATGGCGGTTTGTTCATGTTCATTGCTGATCAAGAAAAAGACCTGTCTGCGGGTACGCTGTATGTGGCGAAATATACGTCATTGCTTTCAGAATCCAGTACAGGGCAAATTAAATGGATTGAGCTGGGCCATGCGACCAGCGCAGAAATCGAAGCTTTGGTAAACACAGCGAATATCCAGCCAACCGACATCATGGAAAGCTACCGTGATGACGATACGGCTAAGCCTTCAGATTTGAGCGGATTTACACCGATCATCCTCAGCAAAGTGAAGCTTTGGGTTAAGTTGAAAGCAGGTCAGGAAAAAGCCGCAGCCTTTTTGGAAACCCACCGCTATGCAGCGCTGATGGGCGGCAGCATGGCCTTTACCAAAATGGAAGGCACCACCGTCAATGCCAAAGATAAAGTCGCTTATTCAGCATTGGCCAACATTCAAGATTCCATGGTAGAAGGCACTGCAAGCTACACGGCATCAAACAATGTAAAATTCAGCAAATTGACCGCTGGCGGCATTCTGGCTCATGATATGGCAGGCGGTCAAAACACCACGACAGGCAAAGCCATTAACAGTGAATGGGTACCGTATCAATCTAAACTGCTGTTGGCTGGTACAGACATTACGATGGACAGCTTAGGCAATACAGCCGATCTGAACAAAATTGCCAGCCCAGACAATTTGAAGTACTCAGAAACCTTCCGTACCCTGTTCATTGGCGAAGACAGTGGCAGCCACTTGAACAATTACTTGTGGGCATATAATGTCGACAGCAAATCGCTCGACCGTATTCTTGCCACACCAGCAGGAGCTGAATCCACTGGCTTGCACGCAGTCGACTCAGTCAATGGCTGGACGTATATCATGAGCAACTTCCAGCATCCAGGGGATGAATGGAACCGCTTCTATAAGACAGACAGCACTGGCGCACACATTGCGGGCTTAACTGAAAGCATGCAAAAAGAATTAGATACGGCAATCAACAAAAACTATAACAATAAGTTCAGCGCATCGGTGGGCTATATCACAGCAGATCCAGTCAGCCCGTCAATCGTGAAAAAATAAGCGCGGCTGAAATGAGCTAAAAAAATACCTGCCGCCAAGGCGGGTATTTTTATGCAATCGGCAATTCAACTGCAATAATTTCATTTTGTGCAGGGCCCTGCTGGGTTTTTTCCTGCCACAGCCACTGCCGGCCTTTCATTCTAAGAAAATTGGAACAGCGGGTGCCGTAAATTGGACTTTGAATAAATGTGGAAGACAGCAGTTCTTCCATCTCTGCATGAATGCCTGTATTGGGCAGCAAGTCTGGAATGACTTTGCGCTCATCTTCCAAAATATCCCAGACTGCAGATTCTAAATCGCCTTCTGGCATATGCGCCTGCTGCAGCATCGGCAAAAACTCTTGGCTAAACCGCTTGCGCAGATGTCTGGTCTTTTCCCAATGCTCCGTCATTAATCCATTCGATGCCACATAAACCCCTTTGGCCAGCACCTGCGGCGCCTCTCCCCGGTTGCTCATATATACGGCTTGATGCTGATTGCCCACAAATAAATTAAAGCCTGCATAATCGCATTGGCGCTGCTCCAATGCTTGCGCAAAACGGATAGGCGTTTGATCGGATTCCAAAAAGGCTTGAATTAAATGCCCGCGCGAAGTGGGATATTCGCTTTTATCAGCACCATCGCGGAAATTGGTGATAATCGCCCAGCGCCCGGCCTTCGTCACCCCCATCCATGTGCCGCCAGACTGCAAGTCCTGCCCGGCCAAAATCGGACTGGCATCCCATTGCTTCAAGGCTGCGGACGGGCGCTGGTAAAACTCATCACGGTTGGAAATCAGGCATAACGGTGTATCTTCCAGGACTTGCCAAGCAAATGCCACAATGCACATAAATGTCACTCGATATCTTTACACATTGAATGTACAACATTTTTCATCACTTTCAGCTAAAATCTGTGCAAAACATAATGACAAGGAGCAGCAATGCTGACCTACCCGAATATTGACCCCGTCGCGGTATCGCTGGGGCCGCTGCAAGTCCACTGGTACGGACTGATGTACTTATTGGCCTTTTTATTCGCTTGGGGCCTCGCCACCCACCGCGCCAAACAGCGCGACGGCTGGAACTCGGAAATGGTCTCTGACCTGATTTTCTACGGTGCGCTGGGTGTCGTGGTGGGCGGACGAGTCGGCTATGTCTTCTTTTACGGATTTGACCAGTTTCTGGCCAATCCTTTATGGCTGTTCCAAGTCTGGACAGGCGGCATGAGTTTCCACGGTGGCTTCTTGGGTGTCATGATTGCCATGCTGCTGTGGTGCAAAAAATACAAAATGACCTGGTTTCAGACCTTGGACTTTATTGCGCCCTGCGTACCGACAGGTTTGATGTTTGGCCGGATCGGCAACTTTATTGGCGGCGAACTGTATGGCCGTCCCGTGGCGGACCCCAACTTTGCATTCGGCATGATTTTCCCGACCGACCCGCTGCAGCTGGTGCGCCATCCATCACAAATCTATCAGGCGCTGTGTGAAGGCTTGATTTTATTTATTGTGCTGTGGTGGTTCAGCTCGAAACCGCGCCCGCGCTATGCGGTGTCTGCCCTGTTCTTAATCGGCTACGGCATTGCGCGCTTTGTAGTGGAATTCTTCCGTGAACCCGACAATGGCCTGCTGTTTATCGGCTGGATGAGCAAGGGCCAATTCCTCACTGTGCCGATGATTTTGATCGGCCTGTGGATGATGTGGTACGCCTATCAGAAAAAAATTTACGACTGGGGCCCACTCAAAAACAGCTGATGCCAACAACCGTATAAAAATGAGCGCGAAATTGACGCGGGGGCAAATGCCCCGCTTTTTTTGCACTGCATTTTCCCAGCTGTTCTATGCTACAGTTTCAGCATTCAAATTACAGACCGCAATGCGCATGCTTGAGTTTTGGTTCAATCCTAAAATTTCCGTCCTGAAAAAAATAATGATCTTTGCCGTGATTGCTGCGGCTACAGCGGCACTGTATTGGATGGAACCACTGAAACCGGACGCCATTTTAATGTTTCTGGGCACGGGCATTATTTTCCTGATTTGCCGCTACTGCAAAATCCATTTCGCCTACCGTAAACCGGCAGGACTGCTGTACCGCCTGCTGACGTGGATTCCCATTGCCTTGCTGCTGGCGCTGATTTTCATGCATATGCAAGAAGGCGAAATTTTAATACCCGGGGCGCAAGGCATCGGCTTTATGGCGCTGTCGATCTGCATTTTTTCACCGCTGGCGCTGCTGAATCAGCATCAGCCCAAGAATGACGCAGAGTAATGCTGAATTTCTGGTATTCCGAACGCTGCACGCGGCAAATGAAATTGATTGCCGTCATCGCAGCCTGCCTGATCATCACCTTCAGCAGCCAGATTTTCAAGCTTAGCCCCGCATTTATCGGCATCAGCCTCGGCATTGGCTTGCTGATGTATGTACTGTACAGCGTGATGCCGGCGCACGCTGGCACGGGCATACAGAAATGGCGGCATTTCGCGCAAAAAATTTCCTATCTGCTGCTGATCATTTTGTTTTCCTGCCTGCCAAGAACCGGCAACAGGACAGAGATGCTGATGCAGATTCTGCAGTGCATCGGCTTTTGCGCCATTGGCCTATTTTTAGTCTCTATCTACGAAAACCGCGCCAAACGCTTTGAATAGCGCGGCGCGGTTTTTAAGTCTTTTTATTTTGCCAGCGCGCTGCAAGCGCTGAGCCTTACTGGCCTAAACGGTAGTATTCATAATGCACATTGGGATCTTTATACACGGCATGTGTGCGCTGCTGGAAATCAGATACCCAATTTGAGCCGTTATACGCGGCAATATGCCCATAGACATGATTATGCGTACGGTCAATGATATAAATATCGCCTTTTTGCGGACGGTCAAAAGCCTGATTGATTTTTTGGTAGCCGATTTTTCTTAAAGTGCCGCCCCAATCCGCAGCTGCCACTGGGTGGCTGTTAAATTTGGCGCCCGCTGATTCCAAGGCCAGGCGCACGCTCTTCGCGCATTTCTGACTGCTGGTTTGCGCAGTAACGCCACGCAACCGCTGAGCGAACTTATCAATATCGATACGCTGACCGTTATTCGCGCCAAATACGCTTTTCGGCTTGGCATTGCGGCTAGAGGCTTGATACGAAGCGTTCTTAACATTTTTGCCGTGCTGTGAACGGATCACGATTTCTGCTTTCACTGGGCTATGCGCGTTCTGCATGTCCACGCTTTGATCATAAACCATTCTTACAACAACCTCCTCTGCAATCAAAATTGATTACGTTTACATATTTTAACCGTAGGGGATGGTACGCCTAGATGAGAATAATTTCACATAAAAAATGTAATAAAATTTTATCAAACGCAGCATTGATGCTTCAAATGCTTATTTTTATATCAATTTTTAGGAAAATTTACCGTCTGCACTGGCGAAAATTAAATGCTGCATCATAAGCCTAAGCGGTAATATTCATACTTTAATCCGGTCTCTTTATACACATCGTAACTTTTCTGCTTAAAGTCAGAGACCCATTCAGAACCGCTAAATCCAGCGATATGGCCATACACATGCTTGTTCGTACGCCGGATAATATAAATATCCCCTTCCTGCGGATTGTCGAATTCAGGCTGAATTTGCTTATAGCCAATTTTCGTCAGCGTGTTTCCCCAATCTGAGGCTGCCACTGGATGGCTGCCAAACACGGCGCCAGCACTTTGCAGCGCCATGCGGATGCTGCGCGCGCAGCGTTTTGAGCTGACATGCGCCTTAATGCTGTCCAGCGTTTGAACAAATTTATCTAAGTGAATGACGGAAGCATTGTCTGAATTTGAATTAAAATCCCCTGTAAAGCCTTCCGCCTCTACATCCTCTGTATTTAAGCTTGCTGTTGGACTGGGTTGCATCACATCGGGATCTAAGCTGATACGGCTCGGATGATATTTATGGCTGCCCTGATTCCGCAGTGTGATCTGCACGGGTTCAGGGTAAATACTTTGATGAATTTCAGTATGATGCATATCTACGAGCATGCGTGTTCCTCTAATTCCCTGTAAAGAATGTTCTGGCTGGCGCTCCAGCAGCAGCGCTTTGGACGGATTAGATACTAAAAAACCAAACTTAAAACTTCTTTATATAAATGTAATTAATTCTTTGAAACGTCTTTGCAAGGCGATTTTTTTGCAGCCCTTCATTTCTCGCATCCGGCAAGCCGGCTGTATAGGCAGGCCCTATTTTATGCATGCAGCTAAATCCGCTGACGCTTGCTTGACGATGCTTAACAGTTTTATCTGCAGCTAAAAACAGCTAATATGTGCGGCCAGCAAAACAATTTTCATGAGAGTGATATGCGCCAATATTTAGACCTTTTACAGCACATTCTTGACAACGGCGGTGACAAAGGTGACCGTACCGGTACGGGAACCCGCTCTGTATTCGGTCACCAAATGCGCTTTGACCTTTCCAAAGGCTTTCCTTTGCTCACCACCAAAAAAGTCCACTTCCGCTCTATTGCGATTGAACTGCTGTGGTTTCTAAAAGGAGACACCCATGTTAAATATTTGCAGGACAATAAAGTTACGATTTGGGATGAATGGTCTACGGCAGAGCAAACCGCGCGTTTTGGCCGCCCCGAAGGCGAATTAGGGCCTGTTTACGGTCATCAATGGCGTAATTTCGGCGCAACCAAAAATGCAGACGGCACATTCAATCAAGACGGTTTTGACCAGATTCAGTGGCTGGTCAATGAAATTAAAGCCAATCCCAATTCCCGCCGCTTAATTGTTTCCGGCTGGAACCCGAATGAAGCCGGGAACGTGGCCTTGCCGCCCTGCCACACCTTATTCCAATTTTTTGTGCAGAATGGCAAATTGTCTTGCCAGCTGTATCAGCGCAGCGCAGATGTGTTCCTCGGCGTACCGTTCAATATTGCCAGCTATGCCCTGCTGACGCACATGATTGCGCAGGTCTGCGGCCTGGGTGTCGGTGATTTTGTCTGGACAGGCGGCGATACGCATTTATACGCCAACCATTTTGAACAGGCCAAGCTGCAGCTGAGCCGTGAACCGATGGCGCTGTGCCAATTGAAATTGAATCCTAAAATTCACGACCTGTTCGATTTTAAATTTGAAGATATTGAAATTGCAGGTTATGAATCCCATCCCGGCATTAAAGCGCCTGTAGCCGTTTAATTACGGCCGCATTGCCAAAAAAATAAAATCCCGCTTTGCGAAAAGCGGGATTTTGCATTTTAATAGAGGCAATTTTTACTGTTTTTTGAGTAGTGCGCTATGGCGTTCCAAAATTTAGAAGTTGTACACGTCGTCGCTATGGATCAGCAGCATTGCATTGGCAAAGGCAATGACCTGCCTTGGCACATTTCAGCAGACCTGAAGCATTTTAAAGAAATCACCCAAGGCGGTGTGGTGGTCATGGGCCGCAAGACTTTAGAGTCAATGGGCCGCACGCTGCCAAAGCGTGTGAACTGGGTGATCACCCGTGATGCGGACTGGTCTTATGCGGGCGCAAAAGTGGCGCACAGCATTGAAGAAGCTTTAGCCCTGTCTGCGCAAGATGTCAAAGCCTCGGAAAAACCGGAAAGCATTTTTATTATCGGCGGCGGTGAAATTTTCAAGCAAACCCTTGATATTGCAGACCGTTTGGAATTAACGCATGTTGAGCTGGATGTGCAGGGCGATGCGCACTATCCTGAAATTCCGGACAGCTTTAAAAAAGTTCAGGCAGAGCAGCATATTGACGACAAAACAGGGATTGCGTTTGAGTTTGCAACATACCGAAAATAAACAATAATTCATTAGAAACAGCTGAATATGCACAACATTGGCAAAACAGAATTCATCAGAGCTTTGGGAGTCGGCGCACTGCACGCCCTCTTCAGCTTATTTGTCATTCTGTCTTCCATTTGGCTGTGCATGGCGCTGTGGATTCAAGAGCCCTTCAGCTGGCTTTGGAGCCGCATACTGATTGGCGCTTGGATTGCCTTTGCGCTCAGCATCCTTGGCATTTACGCCGCCCAGCCTTTTTTCAGCCGCAAAAAAGACGTCATTATTTATATTCTGGGCTTCCTCTGCAGCCTGCTTTGGTATTTTGGTCTGGAGGCTCAGCAAGACCGGGCATGGGCGCCAGAAGTGGCTAAAATGCTGCATTATGAACAACAGGGCGATCTCATTACCCTGCATAATGTCCGCAATTTCGACTGGCATCCTGACGGCAGCTACACAGAGCACTGGGAAACCCGCCAATTTGACCTGAATCAGATTACTGGGGTCAACATCATTACCTCGTACTGGATGGGGCCCAAAATTGCCCATACCTTGGTCAGTTTTGATTTTGCCAATAACCGGCCGCTGACCTTTTCCATTGAAATCCGCAAAGAAAAAGATGAGAAATTTTCAGCCATTGGCGGTTTTTTCCGTAAATACGAACTCAGCCTAGTCGCCTCTGATGAAAAGGATCTGATTTATACCCGCAGCAATATCCGCGGTGAGCAGGTCTACTTTTTTCCAGTGAACATGCCCAAAGCTGAACGCATGGCGCTTTTTAAAGAGTATCTGCATAAGGCAGACGAGCTGGCCAAACATCCGAAATGGTATAATACCTTAACCAGCAACTGCACAACGCTGGTCTTTGATATGGTGCAGGCAGTGTCGCCGCAAGAGCTCCCAGCCGATTACCGCTTACTCGCCTCCGGCTATCTGCCCAATTATCTTTACGATTTGCACGCCATTTCAGCGCAATGGGATCTGCATACATGGTATCAGCGCGCGCATATCAATCCTCGAGTCAGCGGATATCAGCACATCAGCAGTGCAGATTACTCATATTTGATCCGCAAAGGCTTACCGCATCCAGCAGAATAAGCGCTGCATGGCAGATTAAAATAAACATACAAATACGGCTGGAGCTTTAACTAAATATTTGTTTATATACAACTATGCCTATTTAAAACAAGAGAACCCCATAATGTTAAAAAATCTTCTTTTAGTGGCGGCGCTCGGTTCAGCGGCCGCCTTTACTGGATGTGAAAGCATGCAGACTTCTCCGCATATGACCGAAAATTTGCAGCTTCTGCAAAATAGAACATGGATCGCTACACAAATTGGCGGCACTGCCATTAAAACAGCGCCAAATGCCCAAAATATTCCAAGCATTCAGTTTGATGAAGCCTCTAAGCGTGTTTCAGGCTCTGACGGCTGCAACCGCATTATGGGCGCGTACACGGCTGGCAATGACACGCTGCTGCTCAGCCAGTTAGCAAGCACCCGCATGGCGTGCATCAACAACGGCAATATTGACCAGAAATACAATGAAGCGCTGTCTAAAGTGACGCATTACCAAGTGTTTGGCAAAACCTTGAAACTGCTGGACCGCCACGGCAACCTGCTGATTCAGTTTGAAAGCGCAGTGCGGCCCCGCTGATCCGAATCAAAGCCTGCTTATGCAGGCTTTTTCTTTGCCCGGCATGCAGCCAGCATTGCAGCTGAACAAAATGCCCTTATATATTCATTAACATTCAAATAGGAAATGATTATGCAGCATGCATTATTTGGCGGCGGCTGTTTCTGGTGCACGGAAGCTGTGTTCCTGCAGCTGAAAGGCGTCAGCGCTGTCACCAGCGGCTATGCGGGCGGACACGTTCAGCAGCCGACCTATGAACAGATCTGCAATGGCGATACCCAGCATGCCGAAGTGATTATGATTGACTATGATGAAGCCCAGATCAGCTTCACTCAGCTGCTGGATGTCTTCTTTGCAACCCATGATCCAACCACGCTCAACCGCCAAGGCAATGATGTCGGCACGCAGTACCGCTCCGTAATTTATTATTTGAATGAAGAGCAGCGCGCGCAGGCGCAGCAGCGGATAGATGCCCTGAAAGCGGACGGCTTGGACATTGTCACAGAGCTGAGCCCTGCGCCGGTTTTCTATCCTGCTGAAGACTATCATCAGAATTTCTTTGCCCGCAATCCATCACAAGGCTACTGCAATTTTGCCATTCCGCCGAAACTGATGAAGCTACGCAGCAAGTTCCAAGACTTGCTGAAAGAGGAATAAGCGGCTTTCCATATTAGAAATAAAAAAAGTGGCTCAATGGCCACTTTTTTTATTTCTGAATCAATCAATTATCTGTTGCAAATGCAATATCGCTGAGGCCGGCTTCGCTCGCGCGGGACATCACTTGCGCTACAGTGTCATAGCGTGATTCTTTGTCTGCTTTTAAAATCACTGTCGGCTGACGCGGCGCTTTACCCGCTTCTGCAAAGCGCTGTTCCAGCTCTGCCAGTGTAATCACTTGATCATCCCAAGCGACATCACCGTTCGCATTGATGCTGACTTGCACCTTTTGCGGCGGCAAATCCACAATATCCGCAGTGGTTTTTGGCAAGGTTAATGGAATTGATGGGTTGGCAACGGTCGCAGTCACCAAAAAGATGATCATCAATACCAGCATAATATCGATGAGCGGAATGAGGTTCATCTCATTCATGCCAGCATCGTTGTCTTCACCCAATTGAAAAGCCATTAAGCTTGACCTCCAACTAAACCTTCCTGAGCTGTTTTCACTTCAGCTTTTTTTGCAGATTCCTGCTGCAGCATGGTATCAATCAGCAAGCCATGCGCTTGATCTTGCAATTCATTGGTCAGCGTGCGGTTAAAGCGCACTGCAATGTTGTAAGCCAATACCGCAGGAATCGCGACAGCCAAACCCAAGCCAGTCATAATCAGCGCTTCACCAACCGGTGTGGCTACTTGCGCTAAGCCGGCCTGGCCGCTCTTGCCTACAGCAACCAAGGCATGGAAAATGCCCCATACGGTGCCAAATAAGCCCACAAACGGCGCTAATGACGCAATTGTTCCGAGAACAGATATGCCTTTTTCAGCATTGGCTTTTTCAGCCGCAATTTGACGCAGCAGCGCCTGCTCAGCAACAGCTTTACGCTGTTCAAAGCTCAATGGCGACAATTTCGCTTTTAATGCATTCACTGCATCTGAAAGGCGGTTATACGCCACTTGCTTCAATTGGCGCGTGCCCATAATGCGCAAGGCAAAAATAGTCCACGTCACAATCGACATCGCCAGCAGGACAAAATACAGTGTTTTGCTGACTGCATCGGCATGCTGCCAATAAACTGAAAAGTTCATATTCGAACTCCTAAAGGGTTAGCCGGTTATTTAAGCTGGAAATCGAATGGCTGTTCCACTTTTGTTGGATAGGCCACCCCATTTTCAATATATTTAGTCAGCTGCGCGCGTTTTACAGCAGCCGTTACTTTGCGGTCCACTGCTGCGCCGCAGCTGGAATTCTTCGCCGTTACTGCAATCACTTTACCATCTTCATTGGCTGAGATCGCCACCATCATTGAGCATGATGATTTCAGCTCGCCTGGGGAAAACCGCACGCTTGGCGCTTTCAGCCAAGATACGCCTCCGCCCAGTGAAACGCTTTTAGGCGCTGGCGGCGCTGCAGGCGCCGGCGGAACTGGCGGCGCAGATTTCACTACAGGCGCCGGCTCTGGCACAGGGCGTTTAGTTTCTGAAACTGTTGCGGATACCACTGGACTTGGCTTAGGCGTTTCTACTGGCTTTACTGCCGGTTTTGGCGCATCCGCTTTTTTCACCTGCTGCACTTTTTCCACTTTTTTAGGCGGTGGCGGCAAAGGCTTGTCTACAATTTTGACCTCTTTCGGCTTCGGCGGCTCTTTCTTCGGTTCCGGCGGCTTCGGCTTAGGAGGCAGTGGCTTAGGCGCTTCTTCCAATTTGACAAAACGGACTTGAATCGGGTCTTTTTCTACAGGCTTGAGTTCAGGAGTCTTCATATGGCTGACCCCCCACAGTACACCGGCATGTCCAATCACGACCGCTGCCAGTGCAGTAATCACTTTCTTTTTCATTGGATTCGGAGCTGGCATCATGGGAGCAGAAGATTGACTCATTAAAATCAGTTACCTTGAAGAAGCAGTGCGCTGTTCATTCCAATTTGCAATTCAGTTCATTGGATAGCGCAATAAAGTGGCACAATGATAAATGAGAAGTGTTTTCATTTGCAACTATTAATTTGCCTATTTTTATGGCTTTTTCAAATGCACATTGCGCCATAAAAAAAGGCATACTTTTAGTATGCCTTTTTAAATCCAAAATTCAATACCTTATTGGAACACGACTGTTTTATTGCCATCGACAATGATGCGGTCTTCCAAATGCCATTTCACAGCGCGCGCCAATACATTGCGTTCAACGTCCTGACCCAGTTCCCGCAGCTGCTCAACCGTAAAGTCATGGCTGACGCGCTCTACATCCTGTTCAATGATTGGACCTTGGTCCAGCTCTGCAGTCACATAATGCGCTGTTGCGCCAATCAGTTTCACGCCTTTCTCATGCGCCTGCTTATAGGGGTTAGCGCCCACAAAAGCCGGCAGGAATGAGTGGTGAATATTGATAATTTTCATTTCCCATTTGCGCACAAACTCTTCATCTAGAATCTGCATGTAGCGCGCTAAAACCAGCAAATCATTGCCTTGCATCATGTCATCAATTTGCGCATAGGCTTCGCGCTTATTTTCTTTGGTAACGGGCACAACTTCAAAGGGAATGCCAAAGTTTTCTACCGCTTCACGCAGCGTTTCATGGTTGGAGACCACTTTGGTAATTTCGCATGGCAGGCCGCCGCGCGAATGGCGCCATAACAGCTCAAGCAGCGCATGGTCCACTTTAGAGACTAAAATGCCGACTTTTTTCACATCACTGACCAGCGCTAAGCGCCAGTGCATGGCGTAACGGGCTGCAACATTATTTTCAAAAGTCTGCAGCAAATTGTCTTTGCGGCTTTGCAGACTGTCTAATTCGAACTCAACACGCATGAAATAGCGCCCGCCCTGAGCTTCAGTCGCGTATTGATCAAGTGCGGTAATATTTGCTCCATGATGATACAAAAAGCTCGATACAGCTTGCACAATACCCGGCTTATCTTCGCAGGTAATGAGCAAGCGTGCAGTATTTGCAGTCGACATATTCATTTTGATGTGTATCGCTAAATATAATTAATAAAAAATAAGCCAAGTATTCTAACCCGTTTTAGAGCCAGACTAAATAGGAGCTGCAAAACATTCATTTCAGTTGCCGGTCTAAATGCCTTTACTCATAAATTCGGCACAACCTGTCTTTCTGAGCCCAGATACCAAGGCATAAAAATACCGCCCTTATCTAGGAGCGGTATTTTGCTCATGCAGGAAGTTCAGCCTGCTGAAAAAAAAGCTTATTCGCTATCCGATGATTTATGTGAAGACAGGCTGGCAAACAGTTCTGACTCCCCCATCGTTTCCAGCAAATGCTCATACGTTTGACGGCTTTCACCGCGCAAATAGGCGCCTTCCAAAAACACCATCTGACGCAGCGCCTGCCAGACCCATTTTTCTTCCAAATGATTGGAATCGGTAATATGGCCCGACATATACAGAAAGTTGGTCCAGTTGGTCAGCACAATCCACAAGTTAATAACCAAGGCTTCAATTTCAGAATCCGTCATTTCCATGAGGCCGGCTTCAACGAAAGCTCTGTAAATTTTCTGGCCCTGCTGCATCACCTGGCCGGCAAAGCGCGGATACATCTTGCGGAAATCAACATTATTCTCCACTAAATGATAGACGTCACGGTGCAAAAAGCGGTAAGCCCACAGCTGGCTGCTCAGGACTTGAAAATAGCGGATTTTGTCATTGGCATCCAGCGGGCGGTCATCCGGCAGCGCGAGCATTTCCAAAGTTTCCTTTTGGTACTGCTCCATCAGCTCTTTAATAATTTCGCTTTTATTTCGAAAATGATAATACAGATTCCCAGGGCTCATCCCCAATTCAGCTGCAATATGATTGGTCGTAACAGAACGTTCGCCGCGCTCATTAAACAGCAGCAGGCTGAGCTGCAAAATACGTTCTTTTGTTTTCAGCGTCTTAGTCTGGGACATCCTAAAATAACCATGAGTTCAATGTGTTATATAACGAACACATAAAGTAACTTGACTATTTAGAGCATTTACTCTAAAAATAATTTAATCGCTTATTTAAAAATGGCAGCGCGGTATGAACAGTCAAACAAAAACAACTTCTATGACACCACATTCATTTGAAATTCAGCACTTGAATGAAGTGCTGGAACAGCAAAAACACGCTTATTTGCGCTACCCTCTGCCAACAGCAAAAGAGCGCATTGACCGTTTAGCAAGGCTTAAGCGTATCTTAGTTAAGTACCAAGATCAATTTGCTGAAGCAATTAATCAAGATTACGGCAACCGTTCCATCAGTGAAACTAAAATCGGCGAGCTGCTGACGTGCCTGGAACACATCAAATATTACAGCAAGCATTTAACTGACTGGATGAAGCCATCCAAGCGCCATGTCGGCATTATTCATCAGCCTGCGAAAGCATGGGTGCAGTATCAGCCTCTGGGCGTTGTCGGCATTATCACACCGTGGAACTATCCTTTGCTGCTGTCTATCGGCCCATTGATTTGCGCTTTGGCTGCCGGCAACCACGCCATGATTAAAATTTCCAGCTCATCGGCCGCATTTGGCGCAGTGCTGGAAAAAGCCTTGGCCGAGGCATTCCCGCTCGAACTGGTTGCTGTTGTGAATGGCGGCGGCGCCATTTCAGATGCATTCAGCCATCTGGCGTTTGACAAAATGATTTTCACTGGTTCAACCAATGTCGGCAAAACCGTGATGGCGGCCGCTTCTGAAAATCTGGTTCCGGTGATTTTGGAGCTGGGCGGAAAATCGCCGGTTCTGGTGCATCCATCCATTGACTTGCAGGATGTGGCCGAACGCTTGGCTGTCGGTAAACTGTGGAATGCGGGCCAAACCTGCGTCGCGCCAGATTACCTGTTTTTGCCGCGCGGTAAAACTGCAGAATTTATAGACCGCTTTAAAGCTTGCGCTGAAAGCATGTACCCGCGCTTTGCTGACAATCAGGACTATACCTCGATTATTAATGATAAGCAGTATAACCGCCTGCAAGGCTATTTAGATGATGCCCGCGAACAGGGCGCGCAGATCATTGAAATTAATCCTCAGCATGAAGATATGGCGGCTGTGCGCAAAATTGCGCCAACGCTGCTGACGGGCATCCGTCCGGATATGCAAATCATGCAGCATGAAATCTTCGGGCCGATCCTTCCAATCATGGAATATGATCAAATAGACGATGTTATTGAGTTTATTAATAGCCGTCCGCGTCCACTTGCTTTATACTACTTCGACTTTGATCAGGCGCGTGCAGATTATGTCGCACAGCGTACTCATTCAGGGCATTTCGGACAAAACACGGTTTTGACCCATGTCGCGCAAGACGATTTACCATTTGGTGGCGTTGGCGCATCTGGCATGGGGAAATATCATGGTCCAGAAGGTTTCTTCAGTTTGTCGCATGAACGGTCAGTGATGTCGAATCCCAAGTTATACAGCTTGAAATTCATTCTTCCGCCGTTTAACAAGCCAATTCACAAGTTGATTTCAAAGACCCTTCTTCGCTAAATGATCAAGGCATGACCTATCGCACGGGTTCATGCCTAGTTTTAATGAAAATCGCTTGTCTTTTAAGCGCATTTTTGGTATAAAACGCCCCTTGAATGATTTCATCCGTTTACTTAATAACTAGCCGCACAATCGGTGCTGTCTAGCAATGGAGTTCACCATGTCTAAGGTTTGCCAAGTTACCGGCAAGCGTCCAGTCGTTGGCAACAACGTCTCGCACGCCAATAACAAAACCAAACGCCGGTTCGAGCCGAACCTGCATCACCACCGTTTCTGGTTAGAAAGCGAAAAACGTTTCGTACGTCTTCGTCTAACTACAAAAGGTATGCGTATTATCGACAAATTGGGCATTGAGAAGGTTGTTGCTGACCTGCGTGCTCAAGGTCAAAAGATCTAAGGAGTCTGAACCATGCGTGATAAAATTCGCCTAGTTTCTACTGCTGGTACAGGTTATTTCTATACCACAACTAAGAACAAACGTACTATGCCGGAAAAAATGGAAATCAAAAAATTTGATCCAAAAATCCGTCAACACGTAATCTTCAAAGAAGCTAAAATTAAATAATTTTAGCTTCTTGAAAAAAACGGCCTATTCAGGCCGTTTTTTTTGCATTCTTTTTGTTCCGCTTGCTACACTTTCTTATATTTTGGCATTTTTTGTGCTTATTTTGATTGCCCTTAACTTTGGCTTAAGGAGTTTTTAGTGCCTCATGATGTAGAACTCATAATATTACTTGCCGTCGGCTTTGGCTTGGCTTTAGTTTTTGGCTATGGCGCCGCCCGTTTGCGGCTTCCTCCCCTGATCGGCTATTTAATCGCCGGCATCATTATCAGCCCGAATACCCCAGGGATTGAAGCAGACATTCATCTTGCCAATCAGCTGGCTGAACTCGGCGTAATGTTTTTGATGTTTGGCGTCGGCATGCATTTTTCTTTAAATGATTTGATGCAAGTCCGCAGAATTGCCCTGCCGGGCGCAATCCTGCAAATTGCCGTCGCCACGCTGCTGGGAATGGGCGTGTCCATGATGTGGGGCTGGAGTTTCGGCTCCGCGCTGGTTTTTGGCCTGAGCTTATCCTGCGCCAGCACTGTGGTCTTACTGAAAGCTTTAGGCGACCGGGGGCTATTGAATTCCGTCAACGGCAAAATTGCTGTCGGCTGGCTGCTGGTTGAAGACTTGGTGATGGTTTTAGCTTTAGTGCTTCTGCCCGCAACGGCTGTGCTTTTAGGCGGACAGGCGCTGGAAGGCGCCGGCAGCGATGACAATATCTGGCTGACACTCGGCACGACGCTGCTGAAAGTCGCCGGCTTTATTGCCTTTATGCTGATTATCGGCAAACGCCTTGTACCGATCATTATGCAGATTGTCGCGCGCTTAGGTTCACGCGAGCTGTTTACGCTGACTGTGGTCGCCGCCGCAGTGTCGATTGCCTTTGGCGCATACAAAATTTTCGGCGTATCCATGGCTTTGGGCGCATTCTTTGCGGGCATGGTGGTGAAAGAGTCTGACTTCAGCCATCGCGCAGAAGAAGAAACCCTGCCTTTGCGTGAAATTTTTGCCATTTTGTTCTTTGTTTCTGTCGGCATGCTGTTTGATCCGCGCATTTTGATCGAGCAGCCGCTGCATGTTCTGGCGGTCGTTGCCATCATTATGATTGGCAAAACCATCGCGGCCATGGCATTGGTGCTGTTTTTCCGCTATCCGATCAATACTGCGCTGACCGTCGGCGCAAGCCTGGCGCAAATTGGCGAGTTCTCCTTCATTTTAGCGGCGCTCGGAGTTTCACTGAATTTACTGTCTATTGATGGACAAAATTTGATTTTGGCTGGCGCGCTGATTTCAATCACACTGAACTCTTTTGTATTTTCAGCCGTCGAACCGATTCAGAAATGGATTCGTGAGCGCTCGAATTTGGCCCGCTTGCTGGAACGCAGCGGTGACCCATTAGCCATGCTTCCAGATGAGGTCTCACAAGACTACCTGCGCGATCAGGTGGTGATTGTCGGCCATGGTGAAGTTGGCCGCCGTATAACCCGCAGCCTCATGGAAGAGAGCATTAAAGTGGTGATTGCGGAAGAAAACCGGGAAATTGTCGAAAATCTGCGGGAAAAAGGCATTGCGGCCGTGTGCGGCATGGCGACTGAGCCGAGTGTGCTCATTCAGGCGCATATTCAGCATGCCCGCTTGCTGGTGCTGTCCCCTATGGATATTTTAGACATCCATAAAATTGTCGATATTGCCAAAACCTTAAATCCCCAAATTCAAGTTTTGGTGTGTGCAGAAAGCAAAGAAGAAGCTGAAGTGATCCGCAGGGAAAATATTGGCGAAGTCTATTTTGCCAAAGAAGAAATGGCGAAGAATATGAGCAATCATATTTTGAACCAAATTCAGATTGCGCATCATGAAGCGCCAACGCATTAATCCTTTAAAA
This sequence comes from Acinetobacter entericus, assembly GCF_026168575.1. NCBI lineage: Bacteria > Pseudomonadati > Pseudomonadota > Gammaproteobacteria > Moraxellales > Moraxellaceae > Acinetobacter > Acinetobacter entericus. The sequence goes on along the minus strand of NZ_JAPEQW010000005.1, from coordinate 46,538 downwards.
TGCGGTGCCAATAAGGCTGTGCTGTTAAGCATCAGCCTTATTTTTTTATCTGAGATTGGCTGGTACCTGCCAGCCCACAGCGTCTGAATTCATTCACGTAAAATGCAAAATATTGAATTTATTTTATAATTCAATACAATCAATAAAAAAATGCAGCATATTCAGTGCGCTCAAGAGAGAAAAAATGTTCATTATGTATCTGGGGTTTGCCGTTATTCTGATCGGTTCCATTGGCTTTTTAATTGCCGCTTTTAAAAACAGCATTTTATGGGGACTCGGCTGCCTGCTGTTTTCACCAATATCCATCGTATTTTTAATTTTGTACTGGCAAGATGCCAAAAATCCATTTTTCTTGCAGCTGATCGGTATTTTGATTGTTTTTTTAGGGTCGATGTTTATTTCGCCTGCGCAAATTAGCGGTGCTTAACGCTGAGTTTTTTGTTCAACCATAATAAAAAACGCGCCAAAGGCGCGTTTTTTTCAAAATTCTTTAAAATCATCAACTCATAAACTGCGGTTTTTCATCCACGACTTCAGCTTGCCATTCATTGACTTGTTTTTCCAGCAGACTGAACAAGGCTGCCTGAATCATATGCTGTGCAACCACAGGAGTTTCCTCCCCCAATAATGCTTTCACTTCTTCATTAAAATGAATTGTGACCAAGGGCTCTTTGTCAGACCCAGCATTACGCAATGCCAATTCACCGCCTTCCAGCTGAACCAGTTCCAAAACCGCTTCCTGATTTCCAAATAATTCTTTCAATTGTTCTATAGACATAGTTCCTCCATGTGCAACATGGTGGCAAAGGCACAAGCGCCTTGCATTGCTTAGACTAATATATATCGGGACCGATTATTGAAATTCAAGCGCCAAGCATCGGATTAAAATTCAACCATCTCGTTTCTAAAGCCGTCTATCAGCTGAGTCAATTCACGATGCCATTCGCGCAGAATTTTTGTATCCGGCAGCCATGCTTGCGGTGTTTGCGTGACTTTAATGATGAGATTAGAAGAGGTTTCATCTTCCGGTTCCGGCGCCGTCGGTTCCGGCGCATACTGGCACATCCGATATGCGCGCTTCAATTCAGCGATAAAGCCCCGCTGCGCCAACTGCTGCATGACGGTGACTTCAGGAGACACCTGGCCTTTGGCTGCCATATGCTCTTCAATCGATTTGAGCGTCGGCGCAGCGTCATTCAGGCGGTAATAGCGCACCAGCTCCTGTAAAAACGCCAAAACAGCGCCCTGCAGATGAAAGACAGCCGATTCACGCAATGCCTGCGCTTGCTGAACATGGTCAACCTGCTCAGCCTGCTGGCAGGCAAGGCGGGCAAAATACAGTTTCTGATTGGTGCGGTCAGCATGAAAACGGGCAACGCGGGACATGGTTCAATTTCCTAAATTTTGGCTTTGAGTCTGCTCTTTAGCTTAATCGCAATATTCTGCAATTCACAATAAATATTACGGATGATCGATGTCAACTAAATAGATTTTACGCTTAGCGGGCACGGCTATTGGCAAATCAATTGGCCGGACATTGTCCAGCACCCATGCAGAATAGCCATCAGCCCAATAGCTTGCGCAAGCCGCCTCGAACTCATCCTTGCGCCAGGGATGCACATCAATAATATCCGCAATAGCGACTGCCAAGCCCTGTTCTTCATCGCCATCATGATGCAGATAGTTTTGATTTTCGACAATGACGACATCTTTTAACGGCAGCTGCTCAGGAGTCCATGATCGGACCTCCAGTGTTTTTATGCCTTGTGCAATACGCATGCCGTTCGGGGCAACAATCGACAGCGCCAAGTATGCTGATGTCATGACTTCAGTTTAAACATAATGTCCGGCCTGCAGCGCAGCAAATGCTGTGTTAATGAATGCCTGCATAAAAAAGGAGCATTGCCTGCTCCTTTTTAAATTTACGCGTTCGGCTTGTCTTCCGCGGCTTTCACGCGAATGCCCATGCCTTTCACTTTTAGCGTATTCAAGCCCTTAATCGCTTTGATCGCTTCCCGGCCATTCGGCATTTCAACAAAGCCGAACCCTTTAGACTTTCCGGTTTCCTTATTCATTACAACAGCAGCAGATTCCACTTTGCCGAATGGCTTAAACAGCTCCGCCAATTCAGCCTCTGTAATTGAGCGCTCTAAGTTACGTACTAAAATATTCATTCATTTTTCCAAATAGGCTGCATCATCAAAAAGCATTTGCCTATTTCTTGCTTTTTGAACTTGCGTGCAAAATATCACGTCAATGAGTCATTTTAATCGAGATCGATGCCAAAATCTAAATTAATCGACTTGCGTTCAATTAAAGCGCTTTTCACGGTTTGTTCACGCGGCCTGTAATGCGTCTCAGAAGTGCATAAATTGCGGGTTAAATCATTCAGGAAATAACTTTGCACGGTGCGGCCCTGCTCATCGACCGTATCGCGCGCCCATATATTTAAATTCTGCTTGGTTAAAATCAGCTCGTTCTGCGCACGGGTCAGCGCGACATACAGTACGCGCCGTTCTTCTTCAACATCATCAAAATTGCCCTGCACGCGCGCATGCGGATACTGCCCCGCAGAGACATTGGCCACGTAGCAGACTTTCTGCTCGGTTCCCTTGGCGGAATGGATGGTAATCAGCGTGACCACATCATCTTCAGACTGGCGCTCAATCTCGCTGATCGACACCGGATCAAGCACGTATTCTTCAAGGAATTCAGCCAACTGGCCATGCTTGGACGCCAGCTGCTTCACCAGTTCAAAATCGCCTTGGCGGCGGTGCCAGTCTTTTTTATAGTTTTCAGCCAGCTGTTCTTCTATCGCCTGAATCGCAAGGCTGACGCATTCTTTCACTTCGTGGCGAATCACCATCATCTGCTTCATCATCAGAATGGCCTGATCTGGCACCTTGCCAAATTTTTCCAATTTCTGAGCAATGGCATCCATTTCCGGTTCCTGCAGCAGCTGATGCGACAGTTTGCTCGCACCCACATCGCCCACACCATTCCACAAGGTCAAAAAGCGCATCCACGCAATATCATCCATGGGATTAGCCACCACGCGCAGCAGGCTGAGCAGATCTTTTACATGCGCTGTTTCTAAGAGTTTCATGCCGCCAATAAAGCGGTAAGGCACATTGCCCGCAATACAGGCAGCTTCAATATGGCGCGCGGCAAAGCTTGAACGCACCAGCACCATATGTTCATTCCATTTGGCGCCTTGCAGATAGTGGCGTTCCTTAATATCAACCGCAATCCATTTGGCTTCATCAAATTCATTGGGGAAAATATGCATTTTCGGCTTAATACCGTCGCCGCGGTATGCATCCAAACGCTTGTCATATTTGATTGGGCTTTGATCCAGCAGCCAATTCGACAGGTCTAAAATTTCCTGTGTTGAACGGTAATTTTTTTCCAATTTAAAGATCTGCGCATTGGGCACACGATCTTTAAAATGATGGATATTTTCAAAGTCTGCCCCGCGGAATCCATAAATCGATTGCGCATCATCGCCCACACAGAACAGATGCACTTTGTCTTTCAGCGGCTCCAGCAGCGCCCATTGCAGAGGGTTGGTATCCTGCATTTCATCAACCAGCATGTGCTGGCAAATAGACGCAACATAGTCGACCAAGCCTTCCGATTGCGCTAAAGCCGAGGCCACCACCGCCAAAATATCGTCATAGTCCAGAAAGCTGCGGCCGCGCTTGCGCTTCTCATATTCTTTCATGATCTCAGCAATTTCATCTTTCATGTCCAAAAATTCAGGCAGCTGTTTTTCCAGCGCCAAACTGAGTTTTTGACGGGTATTGCGCGCAAAAGAATACAGGTCACAGAGTTCTTTCGGTTTCGGCAGCTGATTTGGATTATTTTTATCGTCTTTACCGCGAATCAGGCGAAACAGCATCATCTGATCATCACGATCAATGATTGAGAACTGATCTAGGCCGAAGGCATTGGGAATGCGGCGCAGCAGGTACATGCAGAAGGTATGAAAGGTCGAAGCACGCAAACCTTTGGCTTGGTCGCCCAGCGCCAACTCTACCCGCGCTACAATTTCGCTGGCAGCACGGCGGGTAAAGGTGAGAATTTGAATTTGGTTGGCTGGCACACCTTGATCAATAAGATACGCAGCACGCGCCACAATGGTTTTAGTTTTGCCGCAGCCTGCACCAGCCAAAACCAGACTGTGCTGGGTTTCTGTAATGGCGGCTTGTCGTTGTTGAGGATTTAATTCATCAATCAGGCTGGCTAAACTCATGGTGTCTCATCGCGCTAGGGAGATGGCTAGTTTAACAGAGCTGGCTGCAGAAAACTTGATGAACCAAGCTCAACAGATATCTCAACACAAAGCGCAATCGCTGTATAAGGCGGCTGAAGTTCAACTCAGACTTCGAACAATAAAAATTCGCTCAAAAGATATAAGCACATAACAATTTACATCCACTCACTCTGCCTTCGGATTTCATGATCATTAAGCACACCCTGTATTTTCAATGTGTACAAAAGTCTATCGATATACCCTGATGGTTTTTGCATCTACAACCTCATACCTCAACCCCAATTTTTGCGTAGTGACATCGAGGTAGCTTAGAAAATTTTGATCTCGTAAATTAATAGGAAAACTCCTGTCTTTATCCACGTTTTGATCAATCATGACTTTAATGCCTTTTTCATGCTGAATAAGGTTTGCGGCCGTTTGAATTGAATTTTCTTTAAAGCGAAAAGAAGTTTTATTTCCTTGTTTTAACTGCACTTTGACATCATGTATAACGTCTGCCTGAGCAAAGCCAAAGCTTTGCACACCGAATATCACAGCTAAAAAGATTATTTTTTTCATATTTGATTTACATCCCTTATTATTTCAATCGTTCAGCTATATTTTCACAAGCCTTCTGCAAATTACTTTCAGCATTGTCCAAAGCATCCTGCATAGTACAGTCTGGCGGGTTAATTCCAATGATCTGGTCAAAGCCTAAATTGTATAGCTCATCAAAACCCTCACCCAATAATCCTGCAAAAGCAATTACAGGCTTATTCAACTGTTTTGCCAGCTTCGCAACACCATAAGGCGTTTTGCCAAACTGCGTTTGAAAATCAATTTTGCCTTCACCCGTCAGCACATAATCCGCCCGTGCAATTTTTTCCGCCAAATGACACTGTTCAATGACTAATTCCACACCAGAACGAATATTTGCCCCCGTAAAAGCCAGCAGGCCAAATCCCAAACCGCCTGCAGCGCCCGCACCTGCCATATGCTGATATGAAGCGCCAATTGCTGTTTCAACGATATCGGCAAAATAGCTAAGGTTGCGATCTAAGATTTGCACCATCTCATCATTTGCGCCTTTTTGCGGCCCAAACACATAAGATGCGCCATTTGACCCGCAGAGCGGGTTATTCACATCACTGGCAATTATGATCTCTGTTTGCTTTAAACGCGCATCTAAGCCGATTAAATCGATGTTCTGGACACGATTTAAGCTGCCGCCGCAAGCAGGTACAATATTTCCAAGTACATCTAGAAATTTTGCACCCAGCGCCTCTGCCATACCTGCACCGCCATCATTGGTCACACTGCCGCCCAAACCCAGTATGATTTTAGCCACACCTAGTTCCAGTGCTTGCTTAATCATCTCACCCGTACCAAAGGTTGAGGTCTTTAATGGATTACGCTGTTCGGGCGCTAATAAATCAATGCCATTGGCTTTGGCCATTTCGATGACTGCGGTTTTCGCCCCGTCGACTAAGCCAAAATAGGTTTTGATCTGCTGATGCGGCAAAGGGCCTGTCACTTCACATGCAATGCGCTCACCGGCTAAAGCCGCAATCAAGGCATCCACAGTGCCCTCACCGCCGTCTGCCATAGGCACATGAATGCACTGCGCATCAGACATAGCCCGTAAAATACCGCGCTGCATCGAAGCGCACGCCTGTTCAGCTGTCATGCTTTCCTTAAATGAATCGGGGGCAAGGATAAATGTTTTCATACGATATTTTTTAATAAGCGGCATTCAGTTAAGCATGTTTTAACGCAATTTTCCTTTAGACTAAATAAAATTTAGTGTCAGAAGAAAGATCATGTCTCGAATCAATCTAGGCCAATCCGCCCCCGATTTATACAAAAAAGTTGCAGAGCTGGACGACTTGGCTATGCAAAAAATTCAAGAAGCGCAGCTTAGCGAAGGCTTTGCGCATCTGCTCAAACTGCGCGCATCGCAAATCAACCAATGCGCTTTTTGCATCCGCCTGCATACGCAGGATGCGCTCAAAACAGGGGAAACGGCCGAACGTATTGCACTGCTCAGCGCATGGCGTGAAACTGAATATTACGATCAGGCTGAAGGCGCTGCGCTCAGCTTGATGGAAGCCATTACTTTAGTTGCTGAAGGTCAAGTGCCTGATGAAGTTTATGAAGATGCCCTGCCTTTTTTGACCGATGCGCAAATCAGCGCAGTGGAATGGCTGGCGGTTGTCATTAACGCATGGAACCGGATTGCCGTCAGCAGCCGCTACAGCGTCAAACCTTAAGGCTGAAAAGGCTGCAATAGAAAATGCCCAAGTCATCAACTTGGGCATTTTTTTTATCAATCAATGCTCAAACCAAAGCATCAATCCGCAGAGCTTTTAGGGATTTCGTGTTTAATATAAGATGCAAAACTGAGATAGTTAATACCTTGAAATAGAATGTCCATCGCTAGGAATAAACCTAACACCCAGAACGGCGCATCGGGTGATTTTAAAATCATGACGCCGGCAGCTAAGGTCAATAGGCCTGAAAATAATGTCCAGCCCCAGCCCGGCAATCCTCGAAATAAAATGGCGTTAAAAATACGAATCACACCCGCAATAATCAAAATAATCGCCAAAATATTAGTGAGCACAATCGCAGTTTTTACCGGGGTGCTAAACGCATAATACCCGGCAACCAAATACAATACGCCAAACAGCGCCCAAAACCACCGAAAGCCGCCCTCAAAAATTTTAAAGGCTGCGAGCAAGTGCAATATGCCGCCGATCATCATTAATATGCCGAAGATAAATATAGCGGATAAAGTGGCAAAAGGAAGAGACGCCAGCAACACAATACCAAAAATGGTCAATAAAATACCTAAGCCAATGTACCACTTACGGTTTTGATGCAGCTGGCTACGGATCAAATCATTTCCTACAGTTTTCATACTTATTCTCAAGTTTTAATAGGGATGATTTTGTTTTAACATGATTTATTGACGATCTAAAGCCCAAAAGGTTAGTCAAAATGTAGCAATTTAAGCGCCTTAATTTGTGGATAACTTTTGAGTTATCCGCAGAAGTCCGCTTATTTGACCCAGCCTATTTCAGCCGCCGTTTGTGCATTGATTAGTGTCTGTTCCAAACTATCAGGCATCTTGCTCTTGGTTTGGGAGACTGGTATATGCCCGGCCATCAGTTCTGCTTTGGCTTGCGGAAACAATGGCTTCTGATCTGGAAAAGCATAGCCGATTGGATAGATTGGCTGCCCTGTCGCTATCTCATATTTATCGGTAGCGCCAAAGGCATGCAGCAGCTCATGCACCAGCACAATTTTATTCTGCGCCGCCTGCTTTTTGGATGCGAATAAATTGACCGAGCCAATCCGGCCATTTTCCAGCGCTGTCGAATGCTTCAGTTCACGGGTCTTCGCAGGGTCATAATAATTTAAAAACAGGGTCAGGCTCGGTGCGCCATCCGCCTTTTGATGCTGCTGCCACGCGTAATAGCGGAATTTTAAACTCCATAGGACGACATCCCACAATCGGGCCTGATCGGGCACCTTCGGCGGCAATACTTTCAGCTCCCGCCCAATATTGAAATAAAAATAAATCGGCTGACCGCGGTACTGCTGCGCATATTCTTGCAGGTACGCTTGCGCACCCTGAAAATCCTGCACGCTAAGCTTTTGAATATACCGCTGCGTGCTGGGTAAGCCATCTGCATTAATCGGATGCAGCAGCACAAAAACCGGCTTGCGCCAATCCTGGTTTTTATCTTTCCATGCATTGACGGCAACGATCAGCAAAATAACCAGCAGACACAAAATCCGAATTTTTTTCCACATAGCTGAAACTCTGATCTATTTATTTAATAAGTATTTATTTTCAATAATGCAGAGGGCTGCCGATTTACAAAATTTTCCCAAAGATACTGGTAAAGTAAGCGCTGCCCGCCAAATTCAGCCTTTTCAACAGCTTCATCTAAGCTGAACCAGCCATATTCTGTATGTTCATCATTTAAAACCACGGCTTGCTGTTTATCGCAATAAACAGCAAATACAGGGATCAGCTCAATCACATTGGCGCTGGCTTCATAAAACTGCTCCAGATAATCCGCACTGTACAGCTGCTGAACCTGAATGCCTGTTTCTTCGCAAATTTCACGGACAATAGCCTGGCTAGCTGTTTCACCTGATTCTATTTTTCCGGCAATGTGGCTCCAAAACCGGCCTTTGACCCGCTTCATCAATAAAATTTTGAACTGGCCGTCAAACTCAGAAAGCAGCACGGCAGAAACAACAATTGAGCGGATTGGAATCATCAGCATCCCCATCAAATATAATCAATTTTATCAGCGGTAAATTTCCGCCATCCTATAAAAAATGCCGGCATCCGCCAGCATTTTGTCACATCTTAAGCTTTAAGCTTCAACCCATTTGCCGTCTTGGTAAACCAAAGACCACTTGGTTTGCTTGCCTTCCGGCGTTTCCGAACCAATGTATTGCGCCTGATTTTTCCGGCTGAATTTCACTAATGTTGGATTGCCTTCCGGGTCTTGATCCGGCGCCTGCAAAATAAATTGATATTTTGGATCCAGCTGCTCTGCAACACTGCGCAGTTCCGCTACTTTTGGCGCGCGCGTTTCACGGATTTTCGGGAACTTGCTGGCGGCTAAAAACAGCCCTGCTGCGCCGTCACGCAGCACAAAGAAGTCATCATGCTTCGCTGAACGCAAATGTTCCATTTTAATCGGGTCTACACGCGGCGGCGCAGGCTGGCCATTCTTCAAGACTTTACGGGTATTGTCACAGCTCATGCACGCGAAATAAGGGCCAAAGCGGCCAGTCTTCAGCTGCATTTCACCCTCGCATTTATCGCAAGGAATGGTTGGGCCATCATAGCCCTTAATCTTAAACTCACCTTCTTCAACTTCAAAACCGCTGCAGTCCGGGTTGTTGCCGCAGATATGCAGTTTTCGGCCGCCATCGATCACATAGCTGTCCATTGCGGTGCCGCAGATTGGGCAGCGCTTTTTCGACATCAAATCTGCCGTTTCAGCACTGTCATCATCAGAAAGCGCAGCCAAAGACTCCACAGGCGTTAAGTTCAGCGTGCCTTTACAGCGCTCTTTCGGCGGCAGGTTATAGCCTGAACAGCCCAGGAATACGCCGGTTGTCCCCGTACGGATCTGCATTGGACGGTCGCATTCTTTACAGTGCACATCCGCCACTTCGACCGGCAGGTTGCGGCGCATGCCGCTTTCACCCTGCGCATTGGTCAGGCGCTGCTTGAAATCGCCATAGAAGCTGTTCAGCAATTCTTTCCAATTGCGCTCACCTTCCGCCACTTTATCCAGCTGGCCTTCGAGGTCTGCGGTAAAGTCATAGTTCATCAGGTTGTTGAAGCTTTCATCGAGACGGTCTGTCACGATTTCGCCCATTTTCTCTGCATACAGGCGGCGGTTTCCCAGTTTCACATAACCGCGGTCTTGAATCGTCGAGATGATGGCAGCATAGGTCGAAGGACGGCCAATGCCTTTTTTCTCAAGCTCTTTCACCAAAGAAGCTTCGGTAAAGCGCGCAGGCGGTTTGGTAAAGTGCTGAGAAGGATCAAGCTTTTCAAGCTTCAACACTTCACCCACTTTCACCGCAGGCAATAATACATCATCATCTGACTTGTTTTGACCGCGGACTTTAGTGAAGCCGTCAAAGACCAAGGTACGGCCTTTGGCTTTCAGCTCTACGCCGTTCGCATTGACTAAAATCGTTGAAGACAGGTATTCAGCAGGCGTCATCTGGCACGCGACGAATTGACGCCAAATCAGGTCATACAAACGCTGCGCATCACGTTCCACACCCACTAAGCTGTCGCCTTTTAAAGCCACATTTGACGGACGAATCGCTTCATGGGCTTCTTGCGCACCCGCTTTGTTGCCATAGCGGTTCGGCTTGGCAGGCAGATACTTCGCGCCAAACTCAGTCTCAATATGATGACGCACCATATTCACGGCATCGTCGCTCAGGAAGGTCGAGTCGGTACGCATATAGGTGATGAAACCCGCTTCATACAAACGCTGCGCCAGCATCATGGTTTTCTTCACAGAAAAACCTAAACGGGTGCTCGCCGCCTGCTGCAGGGTTGAGGTGATATACGGCGCGCTCGGATTAACCTTGGTCGGCTTATCTTCACGTGCTGCAACGGTATAGTCCGCATCTTTAATCAGATTCAATAAAGCATCAGTTTCGGCTTTGTTGTGCAGCTTTAATGTTTTGCCGTTTTGCTTCACCGCTTCAAGACGGATGTCATCTTTTTTCGATTTCGTGTCTGCAAAAACTTGCCAGTATTCTTCTGGAATAAACGCGCGGATTTCACGCTCGCGCTCAACCACCAGCTTCACCGCAACGGACTGAACCCGGCCAGCCGATAAGCCGCGGGCAATTTTCTCCCACAGCAAAGGAGAAATCATAAAGCCCACAACACGGTCCAGGAAACGGCGCGCCTGCTGGGCATTGACTTTGTTGGTATCTAAACGCGATGGATGCTTAAAGGCTTCCTGAATGGCATTTTTGGTAATTTCGTTAAACACCACACGCTGATAGCGTGAATCATCACCGCCAATGACTTCTTTTAAATGCCATGCAATCGCTTCCCCTTCACGGTCCAAATCCGTTGCGAGATAAACCTCATCGACCTGCGAAGCAAGCTTTTTCAGTTCCGAAACCACATTTTCTTTGCCCGGCAGCACTTCATAATGCGCTTTCCAGTCATTTTCGGGATCTATACCCATGCGGTTTACTAATGCGGACTGGGCTTTTTCAGCCTTCTGCGCATCGGTCAGTTTGGTGCGGGCTGCAGGTTTCTTTTCTGCCGTTTTGCTTGAACCGCCTGTAGGCAAATCACGAACATGGCCAACCGACGACTTTACAATGTAGTCTGAACCAAGGTATTTATTGATTGTTTTCGCTTTTGCAGGCGACTCCACAATCACTAAGGCACGTTTTTTTCCAGCATCAGTTTTTGCTGCCGCGCTTTTGGATGTGGACCGAGGAGCGTTCGCCATAATTAACCGTTAATCCTGTTTTTTAATGGGTCTAAAATTAAAGTTCAGCCAAAGAATTCAAATAGGCTTTGATGTCATCCAGCTGGGTGGCTCTCAAATCGGATTCTTCGTCCCAATAGAGTCCTACACAGTTTGCCTGCATATCAATAGCATAAATGCCCTTTAATGCAATGGGCAAATCTTTAAACTTGTCATCACCATGCACCAGCTGCAATTTTTGATCTGCTACGCGCGCGCGCATTAATGGCAAGCGGGCTTCTGGAAGCAGAATGCTGTAATACGCCACCATGCTGGCGCGCTTTTCAGAAACCATTGGAATTTTTGTCCAGTCCGGCGCAACCACTAAACGCGGATGCAAACCCATCTTGCGCGCTTTATCACGCATGATGCCTAACGCCTTTTCTCTCGGGCTGACGCGAAGTCCTAAAATAGAGCCCAAAACAAAAAGAATGATGAAACCAATGACCCAAATACCCGTGTTTTCCATAGTACAACCTTAATGTTCCTTTATTAGAGTTGCATAAGCGCAATATAAAAGGCAAGTTGTGGCGACAAAAATTAATTCAAGAACATCTCGTGGCTATAGAGCACTTCGTGACCATTCCAATAAATATAGCCTTTATCAATCAACTCTTTCAGCAGCAGGCGAATGTCTGATTTTGGAAACAGCTGTTCCAGCAGGTCCCGCAGCGCATAAATATCTTTAGGTTTTTCCTGTTTTAATTCATGCAGTTTCTTAATCACTTCCAGCTGCACAGGATCAACTTTCTGAAAATTGGCATATAAATTCTGCTGCGGATTCTGCACTGCAGGCTCTGCCTCATCCGCGCTGCGCTGCGGTAAATTCAGCTGGGCAAAAGCATCCTGCATATTGTGCTGCAATGGCGCAGCATCTGCGTCTAAATTTAACTGCGCCCAGTGTTTGAGGACTTTTTTGCGGAAATTTACATGACCGTCATCGCGCTTCACAATTTTCAAGTTGATCAGCATGCCGACCACCTGCTGCGCATTTTCCGGCAGCAGCTGCAGAATATTCGCCACCGAATTTTTTAACGATTCCAGAGTATTTGGCTTTCCAGCGGCCTGAACCATGGCATCACAATATTTTTTCACCATTTGCAGATGCGGCGTGGCTTTAATTGTATGCAAACTTGGGATTTTATATTTCGGGCGCTCAGATGCCGCCTGCTGTTCAGGCTGAATCTGAATCAGGCTGCAGCTGATATTGGAACCTTGCATCATTTCCAGCAGCATCTTGCTGCCTGCCGCTGCAGAAATGACTTCAACATGAGTGTCCGCATCCAGAAGCACCATTAACTGCCCGACTACTACTGCATATTCAAATTCTTTCTGCGGGGCTTCCGGAGTATCTAAAATGACGATTTGACCGCTGCTGATCCAGCTGGAAAATTCCGTTAAATCTTCCAAAGCATATTCAAATTTCCCTTGGCAATTAAATAAATACAGCACAGGATAGTGTTCAGTCACATCTCTCAGCAATTGCGCTGTCGGCATATTGTTTTCAAGATCGAGCAGTACGGCTTTAGCGGTCATAAAGGGAGAACTGTTTGGCAGATAGCGGTTGCTGTGCATTACAGCGGTTCGATGTAAAAAGGTCAATAACTAAAAGGCTTTTTCCAGTCATTCTCCAATGAACCAAGGCCTGCAATCAATAATGCGGCGGGCGGTTGGTCATGGGATCAAAAGCCGCAATGCCTTCAGATAAGTCGGCAGATTCTATGCGCTGGTAAATCAGCTGCATTTGCGCCCTTAAATCAGCAATTTCAATGCTCTGGCGCGCAACCTGATCATTCAGCTGATCAACTAAATCATCTAAAAATGCAATTCGGACTTGCAAATCTTCAATGGGTGCGGACAATGGCGCTTGATTATCAATATTTTGTTGTTTAGACACTTCAAGTCCTCATTTGAGATTTTTCAGGAAACATTATGGCCTATATTACTTTAAGGGATGTCCAACTTGCGTTTGGTGGACCGGCCCTGCTCGACGGCGCGAACTTTTCATTAGAGCGCGGTGAACGGGTGTGTTTAATTGGCCGTAATGGTGAAGGCAAGTCTACTTTACTTAAACTGATTGAGGGAAGCTTATTGCCTGATTCAGGCGAAGTTTCGCTGCAAAACGGTATCACCATTTCCATGCTGGCGCAGGACGTGCCGATGGACTCGGGCAAAGTCGCGGATATTGTGGCCGATGGCGCAGGCGAAGCCGCCGAAGTGCTCAGAGCCTATCATGAAGCCAGTGACGCTTGCGTATTGGGTGATATGGACGCCTGCGACCGCATGGGTGAGCTGCAGCACAAACTAGATCAGCTGGATGGCTGGGCTTTAGAAACTAAAGTGAACTCGATCTTAAGCAAAATGGGCCTAGACCCGGATGCCGATTTGGCCGATTTATCCGGTGGCCGTAAGCGCCGTGTGCTGCTTGCTCGAGCTCTCCTTACCCAACCCGATGTACTATTACTGGACGAACCAACCAACCATTTGGACGTTGAAAGTATTGAATGGCTCGAGAAGTTTTTACTCGATCAAAATAATTTAACTTTACTGTTCATCTCGCATGACCGTTCATTTGTGGACAGCATTGCGACTCGAATTGTAGAACTCGACCGCGGCACCCTGCGCAGCTATGAAGGCAACTACTCACGTTACCTTGAGCTGAAAGCGCAGCAAATGGAAGCGGAGGAGAAGCAGAATGCGCTGTTTGATAAACGCTTGGCTGAAGAAGAAGTGTGGATTCGCCAAGGCATTAAAGCGCGCCGTACCCGTAATGAAGGCCGTGTACGCGCCTTAAAAGAATTGCGTGAACAGTCGAAAGCGCGTCGTTCGCAGCAAGGCAAAGTCAGCATGGCAACACAGGACGCCAGCCGTTCAGGTAAAGTGGTCTTTGAAATTGAAAACTTAAGCGTTCGCTTTGGCCATGGTGCGCCGATCATCAAAGACTTCTCTGCATTGGTGCTGCGCGGTGACCGTATTGGTCTTGTCGGTGACAACGGTGTCGGTAAAACTACCCTTATTAAAGCCATTTTAGGCGAACAGGAACATACCGGTACGGTGAAAACCGGTACGCAATTGGAAGTGGCCTACTTCGACCAATTGCGTAATGCTCTCGACCTTGAAAAATCAGTCAAAGATAATGTGTCAGAAGGTTCTGACCATGTCGATGTGAATGGCAACCGCCGCCACATTTATAGCTATTTGCAAGATTTCCTGTTCTCACCAGAACGTGCGCGCACACCAGTCAAAGCCCTTTCAGGCGGTGAGCGCAACCGTATCCTGTTAGCCAAGCTGCTGCTGAAGCCGTCCAACTTAATCGTGATGGACGAACCCACCAATGACTTGGATATGGTGACACTAGAGCTGCTAGAAGAAATGTTGTCTGACTACAAAGGTACCTTACTGCTTATTTCGCATGACCGTGCCTTTATGGATAACGTGGTAACCTCAACTTGGGTGTTCGATGGTAAAGGCAATATCGATGAATACATCGGTGGTTACCAAGATTACTTACAACAGCGACCAGACCAAACTGCGGTTGATCAAAAAAGTGCTGTGAAAAAAGCAGCGGCGAAAGCTGAAGCAAACGCAGCGCCTGCTAAAAAAGTCAAGCTCAGCTATAAAGATCAGCGCGCTTTGGATCAGCTGCCTGCTGAAATAGAAGCGCTGGAAAAAGAACAGGCGCAGCTGTCAGAAAAATTGGCCGACGGCTCCTGGTTTATCACGGATGCAGGCGCGGCAGCGAAAGCCTCGCAGCGCCTTGCAGAAATTGATGATCAAATGCTGGAAAAAATGGAACGGCTGGAAGAACTTGAAAATATGGCCAAAGGCTAAATTTCCCCCGCAAAAAAGCCGTCACTTTGACGGCTTTTTTGACTTTGAGTTTTTAACCGCTTTGCTTGCAGCTGCTGCACTCTCCGCTTCCGCAGCCCCTTCTTCCGCAGAAAGGTGAAGATCATTTACAGCACTTAAATTTTCATTTGGCATTTGTTTTTAAAGCTTGCTAAGGTTTCAAATAAATCGTTTATTCGGGCTTATAGAGATGCAAATTCATGACCAAGTGGTCTTAGTCACAGGCGGCGCTCGCGGTTTGGGCTTGGCCATCAGCCAAGGCTTAATTGCTGAAGGCGCGCGCGTCGTGGTGAATTACCACGCCAGCAAAGCCCAAGCGGAACAATTAGCCCAGCAGCACCCGCAGCAAGTCTTTGCCTGCCAAGCCGATGTCACCGATAAAGCACAGGTATTGCGCCTATTTGCCGCTGCAAAAAATCATTTTGGCGCCGCCATCACCTCGGTGGTGAATAATGCCCTGATCCGCTTCGAATTCAATGGCGATGCCCGCCCCAAAGTCGAAGACCTGACCGCTGAAACCATGCTGCAGCAGTTTGATGGCGCTGTGCTGGCCGCCATCAATACGACACAGGCCGCTTTGGATGATATGAAACAGGCTGGATTCGGGCGCATTATCAATATCGGCACCAACTTGGTTCAGAACCCCGTTGTGCCTTACCATGACTACACCGCAGCCAAAGCGGCGCTCTTGGCGTTTACCCGCACCGCAGCGCAGGACTTGGGGCAGTTCGGCATTAATGTCAATATGCTGTCGGGCGGCCTGCTGCAGGCCACGGATGCCAGCAAAGCCACTCCGGATGCGGTATTTGAGATGATTGCGGCCGCTACCCCGCTGCGCCGCGTCACGACGCCTGAAGAATTTGCATCCGCCATCATGATGTTCCTGTCGCCCTATTCACGCGCGGTCACAGGCCAAAACTTAATTGTGGATGGCGGTTTAGTCAAAGGCTAAGCCGGGCGCCCAGTTCTGCCTGAACTTTCTTTTTTATTTCAGCTTCATGCTAGACTGTGCCTTATTTTTAAAAATTTGATTTAGTGCTTATGAGTCAAAAGCCAGATTATCAGCCCGGCGCCTTTCAATGGTCCTTTCTATTGCCGCAATATTGGGGCATTTGGATCGGCATTGTTTTCCTGATGATTTTAGCGCTTTTGCCGTGGGCGCTGCAGTACCGCCTGGCTGTCTTCTTGGGCGAGACGGCTTTTAAGCATTTAAAATCACGCCGAAAAACCGCAGCCCGCAATCTTGAAGTATGCTTTCCTGAATGGTCTGCAGCGCAAGTACAGGACAACACCCGCCAAGTTTTTATTGACCAGATGATTGGCATCTTTGAAACCTTGAATGCCTGGTATTGCCCGTATTGGTTTAAAGGCCGCTTCAGCATCGAAGGCTTAGAGCATCTTCAAAAGGCGCAGGCAGAAGGTCAAGGTGTGTTATTGCTAGGCACACATTCAACGCTTCTTGATGCGGGCGGTTATCTCTGTGATCAGTTTTTCAAATTAGGCGTGGTCTACCGCCCGCAAAACAATCCGCTCTTGGACATGCTGATTTACCGCTGCCGCGCAACCATTTATGAACATCAAATTGATCATGATGATATGCGCGGGCTGATTCGCCAGTTAAAAAATGGCCACGCCATCTGGTATAGCCCCGATCAGGACTTCGGTTTAAAGCAAGGCGTGATGGCGCCATTTTTTGGCGTACCTGCAGCCACGGTGACTGCGCACCGCCGTTTAATGAAAATCTCGAAAGCCGTAGCGGTTCCCCTCTATTTTTACCGCGATGGCGATATTAAAGACCCGCGCTACCATGTCCGCCTTGAGCCCGCTTTAGATCACTTCCCCAGCGAAGATGAAGTTGCCGATGCGATACGCGTCAATAAAATCATCGAAAACCAGCTGCGGATTGCGCCGACGCAATACATGTGGTTTCACCGCCGCTTTAAAACCCGCCCAGAAGGCTTTGATGAAATTTACTGAGTTTTACTCAACACACTCATAGTCCTGACAAAAAACAGAGAGAGACACGCAATGAAAGTGATGCAGCTTTTGCCTGAACTGAACAGCGGCGGTGTGGAACGCGGCACTTTAGAAATTGCCCGCGCGCTGATTGCCGATGGCCATGAGTCCTTGGTGGTATCGAACGGCGGACGCATGGTGGCTCAGCTGGAAGCTGAGGGCTCAACCCACTTAACCCTGCCTATCCATAAAAAAGCGCTGTCCTCTCTTTGGCAAATCCGCCCGCTGCGCAAACTGATTGCGCAGCATCAGCCGGATATCCTGCACGTGCGCTCACGAGTTCCGGCATGGCTGGCGCACTTTGCGCTCAACGGCATGCCAGCAAATCAGCGCCCGCATCTCATCAGTACAGTACATGGCTTTTACTCCATTAACCGCTACAGTCAAATTATGACCCAAGCGGAAAAAGTCATTGCGGTATCCGACAGCGTGGTGCAATACATCAAGGACAACTACAGAAACTGCCCGCCAGAAGATATTGTGCGCATTTACCGCGGCATTGACCCGCAGGCATTTCCGCACGGCTATCAGCCATCCACGCAATGGCTCAATCAGACTTTTAAAGATTTTCCAGAATTGGAAAACAAATTCCTGATCTGCCTGCCTGGCCGCATTACCCGCCTGAAAGGCCATGAAACCTTAATTGCCTTGATGCAGCAATTGCATCCGCACTACCCGCAGCTGCATGCTGTCGTCATCGGCGGCGCTGACCCGAAAAAGGCGGCCTATTTAAAAGAAATGCATGACAGCATTCAGGCCAAAGGCCTGAGTGATAAAATTACCTTCACCGGCCACCGTTCCGATATCCGCGAATGGCTGGCTTTGAGTAATGCTGTGCTGTCCTTGTCTAATCAGGCGGAAACTTTTGGCCGCACCGCCTTAGAAGCGCTGTCAGTAGGCACACCCGTGATTGGCTGGAACCGCGGCGGTGTTGCAGAAATTTTATCCCATATTTATCCGCAAGGCTTAATTGCAGTTGACGATCAAAGCGCTTTGCTCAGCGCGGTGAAACAGCATATTGATGCGCCGCAGCAGGTTGCCCCCGTCAGCATGTTCAGCTTAAAAGACATGTGTGATCAGACGCTTGCGCTGTACAAACAAGTATCCGGCAAAGATTAAAAGCAGGGAAGCCCGGGGCAGCGCTTAAATCAAGTGCTGCCTTTCCATTCTGACCGGCGTCTCTCAGGCAATGAACAGACTTTCCGCTCAGCATTTTGACCGGATTTCACCCCTTCCATACCCGATATTTCGCCATCAGCCAAATCAGCAGCGGCATCAAAATCATATTCACAATATCACGCAAGCTGGAGCCTACCTTCCAATAGCCTCTGTCTAAAATATCGTGGCGCGCGCCGAACAGCTCGAATGCAACGGCGGCAAGAATCACAGCCCATACAGCATAATTGGATTTCAATTGGCGCTGATGAAAAAAGGCGATCAAGAAAAACAGCAGCGCACCCAGATAAATCAGCAAAGCATCATGGGACAACTGTGTCCATTGAAGAAAGGCGGTGCACCATTCATAAAGCATGGAGGTGCTCATAAAACTCTCTTATTTTTTCATTTCGTTGTTCTGCGCCCTACTCTAAAATGCCGGGCGCCAAATGCAAAGCAAAAAATGCGACCTGCAGATAGACCAAACCCGAGTTCTGCATCCTGCAAAACTCGGGTTGATGAGGTTGTGCTTTCACAAGTCTTATTATTCTTTTCGGGTGGCTTTCCTTTCCTGCATCATATCCATGATGATTGCCATCGGCGCAGTCTTCCTTAGCGGGATAATCCGTTCCCTGTTCCATTTGCCGATGAATGTAGGATAGGCGGTTTTCTAAAGCTTGCCTATGCGCCATCAGCCGAAATCAATGTAAGCTATTTCTTACACTTTTCTCTTAAAATCGCAGAGCCGCTCAAGGCGCCTTCGTGCCGTCCTTATAGTCCTGCGCAATGTCATCGGTCACTATTTTTTCCTCTTTCTCCGCTTTTTCAATACCTGCCTGTATCGCCTCCTGCGCTTCCCGTTCATCCGCATCGCTTTGCTCCAGCTCTTGCTGTATCTGTGCAAACACACGGCCGGTTTGCAGTGAGACATATACAGGAAAATGATCTGAACCTACGTGAGCTAAGCGCTTCATTTTGACCAAAGCAAAATCGGTGCTGTGAAATATATGATCCAGCGACCAGCGCAATACAGGGTAATCCGCATGAAAGGTATTCACGAAATACCGCCCCACCCTTGGGTCCAGCAGGCCGCTGATGCGCTGAAAAAGGCGTGTGGTGCGCGACCACGCTACATCATTTAAGTCCCCCATCACAATGCAGCTTTCATCCAGATCTTTGATCTGGTCGCCGACGATCAGTAGCTCAGCATCGCGCAGGGTGGAATCCTTTGCTTCTGTTGGGCTGGGCGGCTTCGGGTGCAGGCAGTACAGCTGTACAGTCTCGCCGGAACGCAAAGTCACAGCGGTATGGATAGACGGGATCTCATCGCTTAAAATGAATTTGACCTGCGTGCCATGCAGCGGCAGCCGGCTGAATAAATGCATGCCGTACAGATTATTCAGCGGCACTGCAACGCGGTAGGGATAGTCATCTCCCAGCGCGCTCAAGGCCTGTTCCCAGCGGAGGTCCGACTCTAAAGTCAGCACTAGGTCCGGCTGATATTTTTCAACTTCAGCAAGCAGCAAATGATATTGATGATTGGGCGTTAACACATTAGAGACAATCACAGAGATTTGCCGCTCAGGATTCAGCTGATGCCCGCGGACTTTCTTGACCTGCTTTTTCCAAAGAACAGTATAGGGCAGCACCATTTTCAGCTGAAAAGCAAGCGCGGCGATCAGCCCGACTAACAGGATTTCACGCCAGATATCCCAAGGTTCAGGCCAAAACAGCATCAGTATCAGTGCAAGCATGCCCAGCGCCAAAATCTGCAGCCGCGGGAAATCCGCGCCGCGGAACCACCATTCATCGCGGCGGATCAATGACCAGGCGCTGAGCCAAATTACAAGCGCTGACAGCACTTCCACCCAAATCATTGGCGCCTCCGTTTTATATTCTTAATTTTTTATTGATTCATAAATTTATATCAATTTTGCATGTAACATAAACAAGATATATTGCACAATATAATTGCTGTTTTCATTCTGTAGCGCTTGCAGTTGCGCGCTCTTTTGATACACTCGAACCCCCTTTTATTTTTAACGCACCGAGGCAAAGTGACATGAAAGTAGGTCTGGTCGGTTGGCGCGGGATGGTTGGTTCCGTCCTGATGCAACGTATGGTTGAAGAAAATGATTTTGCTCATTTTGAGCCATTTTATTTTTCTACCAGTAATGCTGGCGGTGAAGCGCCTGCGTTTGGCGGCAAGACCGCCCCAGCACTTATGGATGCGTCAGACATTAGCAGTCTGAAGCAAATGGATGTCATTATTACCTGCCAAGGCGGTGACTATACCACTGACGTTTTCCCTAAATTAAAAGCGGAAGGCTGGAACGGTTACTGGATTGACGCTGCATCTACATTGCGCATGGATGATGAAGCGATCATCGTGCTTGACCCAGTGAACATGAACGTCATTAAAGACGGCTTAGTCAAAGGCACGAAAACTTTCGTGGGCGGCAACTGCACAGTCTCTTTAATGCTGATGGGCCTAGGCGGTTTATTCCAAAACAATTTGGTGGAATGGGCAACCTCAATGACCTATCAAGCTGCATCGGGTGCAGGCGCGCAAAACATGCGTGAACTGATCTCCGGCATGGGTTATTTATATAACAACACTAAAGATTTGCTGGATGATCCGCGTTCTCCAATTTTAGACATCGACTCTAAAATTGCGCAATTGCAGCGTGGCGAAGGCTTCCCTTCCGCAAACTTTGGCGTGCCTTTAGCGGGATCTCTCATCCCGTACATCGACAAGCAGCTGGAAAGCGGCCAGTCGAAAGAAGAATGGAAAGGTCAGGTTGAAACCAACAAGATTCTTGGCAATCAGCAGATCGTGCCTATTGATGGCCACTGCGTGCGTATCGGCGCAATGCGCTGCCATTCGCAAGCCCTGACTTTAAAGCTGAAAAAAGACGTTCCGCTGGATGAAATCGAAGATATGTTACGCAGCGCGAACCAGTGGGCAAAAGTGATTCCAAATACCCGTGAAGCATCCATGACGGATCTGACGCCAGTTGCAGTCACTGGCACCTTGTCTGTTCCAGTGGGCCGCCTGCGCAAGCTGAACATGGGTAAAGAGTATCTGGGCGCCTTCACGGTCGGCGACCAATTGCTTTGGGGCGCGGCTGAACCGCTGCGCCGCATGCTGCGCATTTTAATCGACTATAAGAATGCCTGATTTTACATGATGAGCATCATGTACCTAATCTGAAAATATAAAAAGCCGATCTCAATTGATCGGCTTTTTTGTGTAGCAGTCTTGTAATTATTTTACAATTCTTCAACATGCCGTTAATCTATCATTTTCGCTATGCGGCATCGCCTGAGCTAAAGATTAAGATGAATGTATATAACAAATTAAAGATCGCCATTTTAGCCATAATTGCATCGCAGAACATTCATGCGATGACACTTGACCCGATTCAAATTCAGTCGGCACCTGGGGAACTCCTGTATGCGGAAATCAATTTCCGCAATGCGGATCCGAACGCGTCTATTCGCGCCGGCTTAGCGTCTGCCGAAGACTTAATTGCAATAGGTGCCGGGCATCAGCCTCCGGGCCATTTGAATTTCTTTACCCGCAAAGACAGTTCTGGTTCGGGCGTGATTACCATTACATCATCGCGGCCGCTGACCGATGCTGAACTGAATATTATCGTCAAAATCAGTGAAGGCAATTCTTCACGGTTGCAGCATATCAAAACACCGCTTAAGCGCAGCATGCCAATCAGCCAGCAAATGAATGCTGCGCGCAACGAACGTACCCTTGCACCGGTAATCATCAGCAATGAGCGCGACATTGCGCTGAATTTGCCTGTCAGCGCCCAATATGCCGCGCTTAAGCCGAATACCGCCGGAAAATCAAAAGAAACCCTTCTTTCTTTAAGTTCATCGCTGCCGCCGAGCATGGATAAAAATAGCGCTTCAGCGCCGTTTTCCGCACCCTCGATAAACGCTGCACCTGTGCCGCAGCCTGCAGTATCCGCTGAAGCCGCGCCTGCAGCCTTGGCGTCAAATAATGCCAATGTGCATGCAGCACAGCAAGGCAAAGCTATGCAAAAGCAAGTCTCCAATGACCCGCTGGTTCAAAAATATGCGGCGGAACAGCAGGCTGCACAACTCAAAGCTCCTGCAACAGCGGTAAAAAGCCCGCAAGACGCTGCACATGCGCCGTCCGTAAAACCAGCACCGCAACCTGCTGCGCAAAAATATGTAGTTCAATCGAATGAGTCCCTCTGGGGCATTGCTTCACGTATCGCATCCACTGAAAACCGTCCTGTGGGCGACGTGATGAAGCAAATTAAAGCCAACAATGCACATGCGTTCATTCAGGGTGATTCCAACCGGCTGAAACGAGGCGCAGCTTTGAATTTGAATGGAGCTGCCCTTTCAAAGGAACGTCAGAAAATTTCCGCAGCCGCGCTGGAACAGATGCCGTCCACGCAATCCGGCAAGACCAAATACCGCCTGAATGAAGCGGAAATGAGCCTGGTAGCGGAGAAAACGCAAGATTCAGCGCATGCTTCTGCAAATAAAAGCACAGAAAAAAATCAAACTTCGAACGAGTTATCATTAAAAGTTATGACATCTCGTGAAAAAACCGTTAAATTACAGAGAAACGTAACCCAATTAGAATTGGCGCTAAATCAAAAGGATCATAGAATTCAATTATTAAACACTCGTCTTGCGCAGCTTGAGCAACAGCTGAAAGCACGCCAGGCAGAGAAAAAGCCAATCAACTAAAAAGTTACATATGATGATTTAAAAGGATGAGCGCACTTTCTCTGCGCCCTATCCCCAAGGGGTAATAACATGCTGTATGTGATTCCATTTGTGATCTTGCTGATCGTTTTGGTGGTATTAAAAAAACGTCAAGACGCACAGGGTTCTGAAAAATCCACTGCAACCACGGCAACACAAAAAAGCAAGGCGAAAAAAGCCAGCTCATCAGCTAAAGTTGCCCCAAATAAGACACAGGCTGTTCAAGATTCAGTAGTCGAAAAAAAGCAGACTACGCCGCTGTCTGCGGAAACCCGCAATAAAATTGAAAGCTTGATTCAAGAGCGCAATTTCTTCTCTGCAGAAGCGCAAATTAATCAGGTGCTGAAAAGAGACAACTCGCAGCATGAGCTGTATTTGTATCTTTTGGATATTCATATTCTGCAAAAAGATGAATTCGCCATCAGCCAGCTGCTCAATCATGTGCGCTCATTAGAGCTGGATGATATTTTAGCGCAGGCGGAAGCGAAAAAAGCCGAATTTGACAAATCACAGCATAAGTCGGATGAAGCGATTGCCTTTGTCAGCCCAACGATTAATCCAGAACCTGCCGCTGCAGCGCCAAAAGCGCAAAATACTGCTGATTTTGATGCATTAATGGCTGGATCTGCCGCACCTGCTGAACCTAAAGCAGATCTCGCTTTTGAACAGCTTGAGCCACCAACAGCGCCAAAGCCAGTGCAGCAGGCCGCTGAAGAGATTCAACCCTTAGAGTTTAATCTCTCTTTTGATAGCGCGCCTAAGGCCGCAACTCCGGCGCAAGAGCCTGCGCCATCTATCGATTTTGGCTCTTTCTCTTTAGAAGAGGCGGCGCCTGCGGCCAAAGCCAAACCGGAAGCGCCTGCCCAAGAAGAAATTCAACCTCTAGATTTCTCCTTAAATTTAGCGCCTGCAGCCAAAACTGAACCGGAAGCGCCTGCTCAAGCAGAAATTCAGCCTTTAGATTTCTCATTCTCCGTGGATGCGCCGCTGCCGGTCGAAAAGCCTGAAAACGCATCGCCGCTGAGTTTTGACCTGAATTCATTGGATGCAGCAGCTGCAGAAACACCTGCTGCTGCAAAGCCTGCACAGACAGGCGTGAATTTTGATATCAGCAGCGTCAGCTCTCCATCAGCAGCGCCTGCTGACAGCAGCGACCCGCTGATTCAATCCTTCCCAGCATTGGCTGAAAGCAATGACATTGAGGTTAATCTTGAACTTGCCCAGCAATATATCAAACTCGGCGCTTTCGATGCTGCCCGTGAACTGCTGGCAGAAAAAGAAACCGAATATTCAACTGAGCAGCGCCAGCAGGCAGATCTGTTACTGAATCAAATCGCATCTTAACCCGATTCGATTTAAACTAAAGCAGTCATCCTTGACTGCTTTTTTTATGATGAAAAAAATAGCCTTGATCTACATGGGCGGCACCTTTGGCTGTATTGGTGAACCGCTAAGCCCAATGCCTGCGGAGCAGTTTATCCCCAAGCTGCAGCATATTCTGCCTCTGCATCTTGAAATTGACTGCTTTACTGCGCCCGTTATACGGGACAGCAGCGCGTGCATTGCCAGTGACTGGCTGCAGCTGCTGGAACAGGTTCAGCACTTACAGCTACAGCAGTATCAGCATTTTGTGATTATTCATGGCACAGATACCCTAAGCTACGCCAGCGCCGTCTTATCCCGCTTTATGGGCCAATTGGCGCATGTCGTGCTGACCGGCAGTCAATACCCGCTGCTGAATGCACAAGGATCTGACAGCCGTAAATTTACGGATGCGATTGATAACCTGAACTTTGCACTGGACTCGGCAGTACAAGCGCCGCCTGGCGTCTACTTAGCATTTCATCATCAATTGATTCATGCATCAACTTCCTTAAAAATGCATACCACGGCCCTCAACGCTTTTGCAGGCTCAACAGAAGACAATGAATGCCATGCCGATTGGCAACCGCTGGCAGTGCATGAACCGCTGATAAAAAAAGCGCGCCATTTTAACTGCATGAGCCTGATGATGCAGCCCATAGCGCCTGAACTGCTCTTTGCCAATCTGCAGGCAATTGCCTCCAAACCGCCGCATGTCCTTATTTTGCAAGGCTTTGGCACAGGCAACATTGCCGTCAGCCCAGACATCATCGCGCTATTGCAAGCGCTGAGGCAGCAAGGATGCGCAGTCATTGTCACCACACAAGTGCCCTTTGGCGGAATAGATCAGCGCTATGCCGTCAGCCAATGGATTACTGACGCCAAAATTTTAATCAGCAATTGCAGCAGCCATGCAGATCTTTATGCAAAAGCGTTAAAAATGTATTTACAATACGATGCTGTAGACCAATGGCTTGTACATTGGCAGGACTGAACAATACTCTGAGGTAAATATGCAGCGTTTTGCAATTGGTATAGAATTTTGCGGCGTACATTACAGAGGCTGGCAAACTCAGCAGCCGGGCGTGCCCAGTGTGCAAGAAACACTTGAAAACATCCTCAGCCAAATCGCAAATGAACCCATTGCAATACATGGCGCTGGACGTACTGATGCGGGCGTGCATGCCACTAATATGGTCGCCCATTTTGATACCGAAGCCATCCGCCCGCTTCGGGGCTGGATGATGGGCGCCAACAGCATCCTGCCAAAAGACATTTCCATTCAATGGATTAAGGAAATGGAGTCAGACTTCCATGCGCGCTTTAAGGCGCAGGCGCGGCGTTACCGCTATGTGGTCTACAACAATCCGCAGCGGCCAGCTTTATTGCATAAACAGGTGACGCACGTGTATGCCCCGCTGGATGTAGATAAAATGATTCAGGCAGCGAAAAAGTTTGAAGGCACG
This sequence comes from Acinetobacter entericus, assembly GCF_026168575.1. NCBI lineage: Bacteria > Pseudomonadati > Pseudomonadota > Gammaproteobacteria > Moraxellales > Moraxellaceae > Acinetobacter > Acinetobacter entericus. The sequence continues at coordinate 20,619 of NZ_JAPEQW010000005.1, read as the reverse complement.
CATAATTTTGAAAGCTTCCGAGCTGCTGCCTGCCAATCCAATCAGCCGGTGCGCCATGTTAGCCACTGCCGTTTAATCCGCCACGGCTGCTATTTGGTTTTGGACATTCAGGCGGACGGCTTTTTGCATCATATGGTGCGCAACATCATGGGATGCCTGCTGGAAATTGGTCAGGGCATGTATGAAGTTGACCATATTGACGAAATTTTTGCAGCAAAAGACCGTAAAGCCGCCGGCGTGACAGCAGCGCCGGATGGGCTGTATTTCATTCATGCCGATTACCCGGAACAGTTTGAGCTGCCGAAAGCGCCACTGGGGCCGCATTGGCTGAATATGCCTGAGTAAAAAATCCCTCCCAGCCTCCCCTTTCATAAAGGGAGGAGCAATCCCTCATCTTAAAACGTGGGTTTAGAAAAGCCCCATTTTTTAAATAAGAGGAACTCCCCTCCTTTGTTAAAGGAGGGGTTGGAGGAGGATTCTATCGAAGAACAACCTTAACGCTGCTTGCGCTTACGATATTCCACTGGGGTTTCATTGGTCCAGCGCTTAAAGGCGCGGTAGAAAGTGCTTGGCTCAGAGAATCCGGTTAAATATACAATCCGCTCTACACTTTCAGCAGTATTGGCCAAAAGTTTTTTCGCCAAACGGCAGCGGTAGTCAGACAGAATCTGCTGAAAACTGGTATTTGCTTCAGACAGTTGAGTGCGCAAGCGCCGCGGCGTAATATTCAGCTGGGCAGCCACAGTTTCCAGCGTGGTTTCTCCGCTTTCCAGCGTTGAACCAATCGCGCGGCGGACCTCTCCAACCAAATCATAACGCGCCAACTCCTGCAGCTTTTCAATTGCCAGCTGTTCGTGCAGTTGCAGCAATTCAGGCTCGGCCTGCCATAATGGATAATCCAAAATCGCTGGATCAAAGTAAAGGCGGGTTTCTTTTTGCCCCAAGCTCACTGGACATTCATACACCCGGAAATATTCATCATCCGGCGCGCCTTGACTGAAGTTAAAGTCAATATAAATCGGCTGAAAGCGACCTTCCGTAATAAATTTAAAAAACCGCAGTACACCAGACATTGCGCATTCAGAAAAATGGCGGTTGACCAGATTTTCCGCCCAAGGCTGTACGCCGTTGGTCAAATAGCAGCGGTCATCTTCAATCACTAATTTAGCATGGAATGCATCGCTGATCAGACGCTGATAAGCCAAAGCGCGCTTTAGGCCTTCACCGAAATTTTCAGATGAAATAAACAAATGTTCAATCACCTGGCCGCGGTAAAGCGGCAAATGTTCTCCCAAATGCAGGCCAATGTCTGAATCCTTGCTGACTTCTTCAGCAGCGACCCAAAAAGCATATTGCGCATTTAAAGGCGTGCGGTCATTGGCTTCCACCTGCCCTAAAGCCACACCTGCTTTTGTTAATATTTCTTCTGTTGGCAAACCGGCTCGACGAATCGCCTGGTAACCCAATCGCAGTACTACGGATGCATCGGTTAGCTGACCCACTCAAAAACCTTCCTTGTATGTACTTCATTTATACCTAAAAAGATTCAAATTAGATTAACTGTGATTGACCAAACTGACAACATGCTGGAGTGCTTTTTTGAAGAAAAATTTTAACCGCAGTGTTCGCCTATTTAAATGGCAGATGATTATTCTGACGCCCATTTCATCTTGTTTTTAGCAAAAAAATTGACTATAATTTGCGCCTTTCCAATTTATTCATTCAGGTAGGCTATGGCCAATAAAGAGGAACTCATCGAGTTCGAAGGCGTTGTCACCGAGACGCTTCCTAATACTATGTTCCGTGTACGTTTAGAAAACGGTCATGAAGTGATTGCCCACATCTCTGGCAAAATGCGTAAACACTATATCCGCATTTTGACTGGCGACAGTGTAAAAGTTGAAATGACACCTTATGACTTGACTAAGGGTCGTATCACTTACCGTGCGCGTTAAGTTTTAGCGAAAGCGGAAAAGCCACTGCATCAGTGGCTTTTTTTTATCGCCGCATTTTTAATTCAATACAGCGTATTGGTTTTACAGCCTATCGCCGCGCATTCGCGCAGCCGTTCGCGCAGCCAGTTATTGCGCTCTTGAGTCGTGTTCAGCCTGCACTGCACATCAATTCCTGTGTCTGTTGTACACTGCGCATCCCTTTCGCTGATCCATGCCAGCTGTGATTTTTTCAGAATTTTTTTCTGACTTTCCGACAGCTTGCCCCGCAAAGCCTGATAGTTTTTATTCAGCTCCGCATCTGCGCTCGCATACAGCTTATTGGTACAATACACATCATCATAAGTGTTTCTCGCCTGTTCGCAGTTATCCGCAAATGCCGCGCCAGTTATCCACAAGCTGCCCAGCAGCAAAGCTATTCTTTTCATGTTCTGCATCCTCTATTTCTTATTATTGCAGCCCGCTTAAAAATATGACGGACGCGTCCTGCATATTTTTAAGCGAATACACCCTGCAGAAAATTAAAAAGTGTTAACTTCACACCATAATGAGGCTAACGCCCTCTGATTGAAAGCAGGCATATGGCCTCAGGTCAGCCATATCGCCGGCAATCGTCTGAATTACCGTGTATCAAATCACAACACTAAAAGATCCAGCTTCTGCCTAAAATGAATTTATTTGCTGGAGCAATCTTATGAAACTTCAGTTATCTTTTCTGCTACTGACAGTACTGTCCGCGCTTTATGGATGCATGTCCAGCCCAACGATGAATGCCTCACAGCGTGAAGCCTATCTGCAGCAGTTCATTGGCTTAAGCAGTGACCAAATCCGCAGCCAGCTGGATTTAAGCCGTATCGGCTATCAGCAGGCCGGCGCTCCCGTTCTCAGCGGAAATACCTTAACCTATAGCGCTGCGCGCGCTGTCAGCATTCCAGTGCCTATGGCGCAAAACCCGGCCATGGGCCTAGGCGCCGGTTCCGCAGTCCCAATCCCGAGCACAGCCGCCGACCGCTATGATGTGAATTTAAGCTGTCAAATCCGTTTTCAGCTGAAACAGAATATCGCTCAAGCTGTTTATTTGACAGGGCGGACTTGTTAGTTCGCCGCGCTGCATAGAATCAATAAAATACTGAAAGTTGAGTTTTGCATTCATGGATTTTAGCGTGATCCAAATGGTCTGCATAAAAAACGCAGCCAAAAGGCTGCGTTTCTATAGTGCTCAGCAAGGCTTAGTCCAATGCAGCGACAACCGCTTGGCCCATTTCCACCGTACCTACTTTATTCATGCCTTCAGACATAATGTCTGCTGTACGCAGGCCTTGATCCAAGACATTGCCTACAGCATCTTCAATCGCTTTGGCAGCCGCTTCTGCACGGAAAGTATAGCGGAGCATCATCGCAACAGACAGAATCGTCGCTAATGGATTCGCCAGGTTTTGACCGGCGATATCCGGCGCTGAACCATGGCATGGCTCGTACATGCCTTTGCCGTTTTCATCCAAAGAAGCTGAAGGAAGCATGCCGATAGAACCTGTCAGCATGGCAGCTTCATCAGACAGAATATCGCCGAATAAGTTAGAGGTTACAATCACGTCAAACTGCTTCGGCGCGCGCACCAATTGCATTGCCGCATTGTCGACATACATATGCGACAAGTTGATTTCAGGATATTGCGCCTCTTTCATTGCCGTTACGGTTTGTTTCCACAATTCAGTCACTTCAAGCACATTGGCTTTATCCACTGAGCAGACTTTGCCGCCGCGCAAATTGGCCATTTCAAAAGCGACTTTGGCAATGCGCTTAATTTCAGACTCTGAATATACATCTGTGTTGAAACCTTGCTTTTCGCCATTCTCCAATTCGCGGATACCGCGAGGCTGGCCAAAGTAAATGCCGCCCGTCAATTCACGGACAATCAAAATATCCAGACCCGCAACAATTTCAGGCTTTAAACTGGAAGCATCAGCCAGCTGCGGATATAAAATTGCTGGACGCAAGTTTGCGAACAGATTCAATTCACTGCGCAATTTCAGCAAGCCGCGCTCTGGACGGATTGAGCGCTCAATCGTATCCCATTTTGGACCGCCCACGGCGCCCAGCAGAATCGCATCGGCTTTTTTCGCCTGTTCGGAAGTTACATCTGGGTACGGCGAACCATGCTCATCAATTGCGGCGCCGCCCAGCAAACCTTGTTCCCAAGTCAAATCCAAATTGAATTTCTCATTTACGCGGGCCAACACCTGCTCTGCAGCTTTTACAATTTCAGGGCCAATGCCGTCGCCAGCTAAAATCAAGATTTGTTTTGACATGAGGGATTCCATTTATGAAGTCAGTATAAACCGACAAGTATTTACAATTTTTTCTCTACAAACTCGCCAAGCCCATTCAGGACATTGTACGGCTTACAGAAACGTCGAATAATTTTTTGTTCCTGCACTAAATCCACACAGAGCGGCTCTGGCGCAGAAGCGTTCAGCAGACTGCTGGGCTGTTTGCTGCGGTTTCTGTACATTTTAAAGGTATAGCGCTGCTGAGCTTTAAACTTGTGAATCACATGCAGGCTTTCCGCTTTCTCCTGAGAAATTGGATAAAAGCGAATAACCAATTCATGCGATCCAGCGGGCACTGAAAGATACAAAGCATTTGGATCTTTCAGTTTTTTATCCTGCTTAAGGCGTAAAAGACCGGACTTTATGGCAGATTTTTCCAAACGCTGATTTTCGGCATTCAAAATGCGAATTTGATCATAACGTTCAAACTCACAATCTTCCGTGCCTGCACAATAAATCTGCGCATGGCTTTTTGTACCTTCTGTTTCTTTCACTTTGTTTAATTGTGCAGTATCTATACTCTGACATGCCGTTAATGCGGCAGCCAAAGCCCCGAGCAAAGCAAATCGTCCCAAAAGCTTATTCATGACCCGAATCCAACCTGACAAAATTTGGCAAAATATGACTTTAATTATTCACCGATATTAACAAGTCTTCGTCGGCATGACTATAGCTCCATGCAACAATGGTTTAGCCCTGAATTTCCGCAAAAACCCAAGGGCGGGCCTGCTTGGTTTTTTCTTCATAAGCGCGGATATCATCCGCTGCCTGCAAAGTCAAACCAATATCATCCAAGCCGTTTAACAGGCAATGCTTGCGGAATGGATCCACTTCAAATTTGAACGCTTCACCATTTGGCGTACGCACTTCCTGCGCGGCCAAATCAATCGTGAGCTGGTAGCCTTCGCTTGCCGCACACTCTTTGAATAGCTGATCAACAATCGCTTCAGGCAAGATCACCGGCAGCATGCCGTTTTTAAAACTGTTATTGAAAAAAATGTCCGCATAGCTCGGCGCAATTACCGTACGGAAACCGTATTCTTCCAATGCCCACGGCGCATGCTCACGGCTTGAACCGCAGCCAAAATTAGCGCGGGAAATTAAGATCGTTGCGCCTTGGTAACGCGGCTGATTCAAAGCAAAATCCGGGTTTTTAGGGCGTTTTGAATTGTCCTGGCCTAAAAAGCCTTCATCCAGATAGCGCAGTTCATCAAATAAATTGTCGCCAAAACCCGTGCGTTTAATGGACTTCAAAAACTGTTTTGGAATAATTAAATCGGTATCGACATTGGCACGGTCTAATGGTGCAACAATACCTTGTTCAACGGTATATTTTTTCATTTTGAATTGCTCCTCTTCGCCCGTATTAGAATGAACGCACATCAACAAAATGGCCTGCAATTGCCGCTGCAGCCGCCATGGCAGGGCTCACCAAGTGCGTCCGGCCGCCGTTGCCTTGACGGCCTTCGAAGTTGCGGTTTGAGGTTGATGCGCAGTGCTCGCCCGGCTGCAATTTGTCGGCATTCATCGCCAAACACATCGAACAGCCCGGTTCACGCCATTCAAAACCGGCTTCAATTAAGATTTTATCCAAGCCTTCCGCTTCGGCCTGCGCTTTCACCAAGCCCGACCCTGGAACCACCATGGCTTGCTTAATGCTTGAAGCAACTTTTTTGCCTTTCGCCACTTCAGCCGCAGCGCGGATATCTTCAATACGCGAGTTGGTGCAAGAGCCGATAAATACGCGGTCCAACTGAATATCCGCCAATGCCTGGCCTGCAGTTAAGCCCATATACTGATAAGCGCGTGTCCAGTCATTGCGCTGCACGTCATCTTTAGCCTGCTCTAAGGTCGGCACAGCCTGAGACACCGGAATCACCATTTCAGGAGAAGTGCCCCAAGACACTTGCGGCTCAATCTCTTCACCCTGCAGCACCACAACGGTGTCAAAGTAAGCGCCTTCATCTGAATGCAGCGTATTCCAGTATTCCACAGCAGTATCCCACTGTTCGCCTGTTGGCGCATACGGACGGCCTTTGACATATTCAATGGTCTTGTCATCAACAGCGACCATGCCTACGCGCGCGCCGCCTTCAATGGCCATATTGCAAACCGTCATGCGGCCTTCAATGGACATATCCCGGAACACTTGGCCGCCAAATTCAATGGCATGACCGGTGCCGCCCGCGGTGCCGATTTTGCCGATAATGGCTAAAACTACATCTTTGGATGTCACGCCTTGGCCTAATCTGCCGTCAACACGCACCAGCATGTTCTTCATTTTCTTTTGCACTAAGCACTGGGTCGCCAATACATGTTCAACTTCTGAAGTGCCGATGCCGTGCGCCAAGCAGCCGAATGCGCCATGCGTTGCAGTATGCGAATCGCCGCACACTACGGTCATGCCCGGCAAAGTCAAGCCTTGCTCTGGACCCACCACATGCGCAATGCCCTGACGCACATCATTAATATCGAACTGCACCACATTGAAGGTTTTGCAGTTGTCATCCAAGGTTTGCACCTGAATGCGTGAAGTATCATCTTCAATGCCGGCAATGCCTTCAGAACGCTCTTTTTTCGAGGTCGGCACATTATGGTCTGGCGTGGCCACATTCGCGCTTAAGCGCCACGGCTTGCGGCCGGCCAATTGCAGACCTTCAAAGGCTTGCGGAGAGGTCACTTCATGCAATAAATGACGGTCGATATACAAAAGTGAAGAGCCATCATCTCGTTGTTTTACTAAATGGTCATCCCACAATTTGTCATATAATGTTTTAGCTTTTGGGGTTTCGCCTGCCATGTCGATATGCTCCACTGGACTGGGTAATTCTGTCATTAAATTAATTATAACTGCGTTTTTACATAAATCTAATTTATCATTTTTATTAATTTAAAAACTTTTTAGAATTAATCAAGGATAGAAAAAGCGCGGATGCTGAATGATTTTTTCATCAACCCTTCTTAAGAGCGTCCATGACCATACAGGCCTCAAACGCCTCACAATACTTTGGCAAGTCCGTTGCGCGTCCTCAGCTGAGCACATAGCATATCCGTGGTTCTGAAAAACCCAATCAGTTAAAGCCCTATTGCCCTGACTGTGGATCAGATCCACAGCCGTCCTCATCAGCGGATAATCCGGGCCATTTCGGTTCCTTCAAGCATCTTTATCAGCAGCTCATCCCGATAGGCCAAAACTGATCGCGATGCATTTCATGGCTGATTGTCCCTCAATTTGCAAACCGTCATCAACGGCTATTCAGCTGTATTCTGTCCAGTTTTACAGCTGAACTATGCAGCCGCACAGATTTTGAGGCCAAATTTCCCCTGCACAGCGCCCATGCCGTGCGTCAACAGCCAAAACGCATCAGAATGCAGCGCATTGCCCCAGACAGCCGCCGCACAATCTGCATTAAGCCGATGAATCTTCTTGATGCTGCGCCAGCTGCTCAATGGCTCGGATGAGTTCAGCTTTGGCTGCGCCGCATTCAGCAGCAGCCCTGTTTTCATCATCTTCATCATCTGCGATTTCATAGATTGCGCAGCGCCGTTCCACGGTTCCTTCAAAAATATCCAGAAGGTTTTTTATATGTTTAATGTCCATTGCATTCACCTTGCAGGAAATGTATCTGACCGAGATACCCTTTCCCCTTAATTCCAAAGGTTCAATTTATAATTTGCAAAAGCGATGCTAAAGAAAACAAAATCCGCTTTTACTTATTAAATGATAATCATTATTATTAAAGCATTCTAAGGCAAAGATTGAGAGGCTCTCCCATGGCGAACATTCAAAGGTTTGTTGACTGCAACCAAAAAACCTTAAAAAAGACGTTCAGTTACTACATTATGCACATCACCGTGGCAATGCTGGTAGGCTACTTTGTAACAGGCAGTTTAACGATGGCCATTGCATTAAGCTTATTGGAACCCACTGTTCAGGCGGTGGCTTTCTTCTTCCACGAAAAAGTGTGGGAAAAAAAATCAGCCCAGTAAAATCAGTGAATGGCTCACTGATCTCTGAGCGGCGCTGCTCTAAAACAGCCTGCGGGCAGTTTGGCTTGGGCCCATTCATCATTTTAGATTTCGGAACTTTCACGGTTCAGATGCATGCAAGACATCGCGCTGCTGTTCGCCTTTAAACGGTTCATCGCTGCAATTTCAAAGCCCCCAAAGAGGTCAAATTTCGTGAGGAACTGAATGCCGCGCTTCCGCTCAGCGGAAACATCACCGCCCGCCATTTAAGCTTTTTTGATAAATGCCTACTACTATTAGACCAATAGATACAACTTTTTCTTTGATTAATTCTTAAAATTTCTGAATAATAAAATTACCATAAAAAATCTTTATAGGTAATTTAAGATGAATCTCGCCGCCTTTGAAGCCTTTGTTAAAGTCATGGAAACAGGATCGATTTCTTTGGCCGCCGATCAGCTTTTTATTACCCAGCCCGCAGTCACCAAACGCATTCACAGCCTGGAAGAATATTTTGGCGTGAAACTGTTTGAATCTGCAGGCCGCGGTGTTCAGGCAACCCATGCTTCACATTCCCTGCTGCCAAAAGTCAAAAGCTGGCTGAACGAGCTTGGCGACATTCACAACACCTTGAGCCATGAGCAAGGCCAAGTGCAGGGCAAGCTGAAAATCGGCACCAGCCATCATATTGGCCTGCATCATTTGCCAAGCCATTTGCGCAGCTATGTGCAGCAGTTCCCTGAGGTCACTTTAGATGTGCATTTCGTCGATTCTGAACAGGCGCATGAACAAGTGCTTGCCGGCGATTTAGAACTGGCTTTTCTGACCTTGCCGCCGCAGCTGGATGAACGCCTGAAATATGTCACCATTTGGAATGACCCTTTGGTCTTTGCTGCGTCCCCCTTTCATCCCTTAGCGCAGAAGCAGAATCTCAGTCTGGAAGATTTAATTCAATATCCTAGCCTGCTGCCTGCATCGCAAACCTATACCAGCCAAATCACCTTGGCCGAATTTGAAAAGCAGGGCGTCAAGCCTAAAATCACCATGAGCAATAACCCGCTGGAATCCATCCGCATGCTGGTTTCGATTGGCTTAGGCTGGTCGGTGCTGCCCAAAACACTGCTGAATCAGGATTTAAAACAGCTGGATATTCCGCTGGAAATGAACCGCCAGCTGGGCATGGTATGGCATCCTGCTCGCACACAGTCCAAAGCCGCCGAAGCGCTGGTCAATATTATGAAGCAGCTGCCCTAGCATCAGTTTCTCAATGCATCAAAAAACCGCCAAACTGGCGGTTTTTTGCATCCTGAAGAGCAAGGCTGCCCGCATTCAGCAGCGCAGCCTTCTTTTATACGCCATTATTTTTCAACAGAGTCTTCATGCAAAGATTCGTTCAGCTGATCCACAGTAATGGCCCAGCTGCCGTCAGATTTTATTTTTTCCGCTAAAAACTGGCGCTGCCCCTCTGTCCAATAATCCGCTTCTGTAATTTTGGTCTGCGGATTCAGCTGATGGGTGGCAATAAACAGCGCAATTGCCTCTTCACTCGAATCCAAGCCCAGCTGCTCAAAAAGGTTGGTCATTCTTGGACGTACACTCATTGCTTGTCTCCTTATTGATTACTCATAGTCGCTTGACAATTTTTTTCTCATTAAGGGTATAGCATGGAAGCCCACAGCACTCAATTGCTTAAATTGGCGCTTAATATTTCAAAAACGGCGTGGTCAGCATCATCACCAAGCCAATCTGGGTAAACAGCCACAGCAGCGGCATGCTCAGCGCAGTCCCGCCTGCTTCTGCAAAGACCTTTTCACTGTATTGGGCATTCTGCAGGTAAGCTTTGACTTTCCCTGCGGCGAATTCCGCATATAAGCGCTTGCCGATGCAGCCCAAGACCAGATTAGGCATCAGCCCCAGCCACACCGCATATTGCGCGCTCACGCCAATAATCTGTGAAATCACGCCAAAAAATAAGCTGCAAGCCAGCGCCAAGAAAAAGTACGCATACATTTTCCGGTACAGCAGCCAGTAAATGCCAAAGATCAAGCCAGCCCAGCTGAAAGCGGCGGTTTGGCCCTGCGGAAGATTTAAATAAGACTGCGCGCGCGGACCCATGAACAGCGCTAATAACTCTGCCTGAGAACGTACTGGGGTGGATAATTCACTTGTCATCTGCAATTTAATCTTGAGTTGTTTTCATTGAAAAGCAGCATTCCAAAATGCTGCATCACGTCATTTATCTGCCCGGTTAAAGCAATAAATCTTAAATTGACCAGTCTTGAATCGCCCAGCCCTGTTCTTTGGCCAATATTTCAAGCCGGTCATCTGGATTCACGGCAATGGCATGGTCTGCATATTCCAGCAAAAACCGGTCATTGATGGAATCTGAATAGGCCCAGGACTCAGTGACATCGCGGCCTTCCAGCCATTGATCCAAACGCGCCAGCTTGCCTTTCTGATAGCAGGGAATATTCACCACTTTGCCGGTGTATTTGCCTTCAATCACTTCAGCATTGGTGGCAATAATTTCGCTAATGCCGAACTCGCGGAAAATCGGCGCCGTAATAAAATCCGAAGTTGCGGTAATCCCAACTAAAGCATGGCCCGCCTCTTGATGGCGCTGAATGGCTTTAAAGCCTTCGGGACGCATTTGCGGACGAATGACCTTCTGCATAAAGCGCTCATGCAATTCAGTTAAATAGGCATTGTCGTGCTGGGTCAAAAACTCAAAAACAAATTCATTATAGGCAATCGGATCAAGCTGGCCAGCTTTGTAATCGTCATAAAATTTATCGTTCATGGCGCGATGGCGAATTGGATCTACCAAGCCTTCATTGACTAGAAACTCCCCCCAAGAATGGTCAGAATCTGTATTTAATAAGGTGTGGTCTAAGTCAAACAGCGCCAATTTCATGAAAATACTCGTAAAAGCTTAAATTTAAGAAAAAATTTGTAAATCTATCTCCGCTAGTCGATAGAAATTCGTTAAGATCATATCAATTTTAACATTATTTACACTTTGCTTTTTCCGAGTTGGATGCAGAAATAACAATCCCCGGAGGCAAAGCTATAAATTACACAATATTTAGGTAGCCAAATGATCGACTCAGAAGGTTTCCGACCCAATGTCGGGATCATTTTGGCAAACGAATCTGGTCAAGTTTTATGGGCAAAACGCATTGGTCACAATGCATGGCAATTTCCGCAAGGAGGTATTCAGTATGGTGAAACCCCCGAACAGGCACTTTTTCGTGAACTGAGAGAAGAAGTTGGCTTATTGCCCGAACATGTCCAGATTATCGCGCAAACTAAAGGTTGGCTGCGTTACCGTTTGCCGAATCGATATATACGCCCAGACTCTGACCCCGTATGTATAGGTCAAAAACAGAAGTGGTTTTTGCTGAAATTGACTGCTTCAGCACAGCATATTCAGCTGGATCTCTCCGATCCGCCTGAATTTGACCAATGGCAATGGGTGAGTTATTGGTACCCGCTGGGCCAAGTGGTCAATTTTAAGCGCGATGTTTACCGCAAAGCGATGATGGAGCTGTGCAATCAGCTGCCGCAAAAACCTTAAAAATTGCAGAAAAATGCAGATTTTTGAGAGAACTATTGTTATAAATTAAGTCATATTGAACGGAACATTTTAGGAGCAGACACGATGTCGAATATGCAGCTGGATACCTTAAGACGCATTGTCCAAGAGATTAATGCGTCCACCAGCCTGCATGAATCCTTAGACATCATGGTCAAGCAGGTGGCCGAGGCCATGCAGGTCGATGTCTGTTCCATTTACCTGCTGGATGAGCGCAACCACCGCTACCTGCTCATGGCCTCAAAAGGGCTGAATGCCGAATCTGTCGGCAATGTTTCCCTGCATACCAGTGAAGGCCTGGTCGGCTTGGTCGGCCAGCGCGAGGAAATTGTCAACTTAGACAATGCGCCGAAACATGAACGCTTTATGTACCTGCCGGAAACTGGGGAAGAAATTTACAATTCTTTCCTCGGCGTTCCCGTCATGTACCGCCGCAAAGTGATGGGTGTGCTGGTGGTTCAAAATAAAGAGTCACAGGATTTCAGTGAAGCCGCCGAATCCTTTTTGGTCACCCTGTGCGCACAGCTGTCAGGCGTCATTGCGCATGCGCATGCCGTCGGCAATATTGATGTTTTCCGCAAGCCGAATAATTTGCCTGCGTATAAAACCTTTCAGGGCGTTTCCGGCTCTGGCGGCATTGCGCTTGGCCGCGCGGTTATTCTCTATCCGCCAGCAGACTTAGCCGCAGTGCCAGACCGCGAAGCGGATGACATCAGTGAAGAACTGGAGCTGCTGGACAATGCCCTGAATTCAGTACGGCTGGAAATTCAGTCTCTGGATGACAAAATGCAGGATGCCCTTATGGCGGAAGAGCGCGCCTTATTCAGTGTGTTCTTGCGCATGCTGGATGAAAACGCACTGCCTGCAGAAATTAAATCAGAAATCCGTGACGGCAATTGGGCGCAAGGCGCTGTGCGCAATGTCATTGATAAGCACATCGCGCTGTTTGCGCAAATGGAGGATGACTACCTGCGTGAGCGCGTATCAGACCTGAAAGATTTAGGCCGCCGCATTTTAGCCTTCCTGCAGGAAGCCGATGCCAGCCACCGCGAAATTACCAATGAAAGCATCCTGATTGGCGATGAAATTTCTACGGCCGCGCTGGTGGAATTGCCGGTCGACAAGATCGCCGCCATTGTCACCACTGAAGGCGCAATGAATTCGCATATGGTGATTGTAGCGCGGGCGCTTGGCATTCCAACAGTCGTTGGCGTCACTGAACTGCCGATCAATACCCTTGATGATGTCGAGATGATTGTCGATGCGCACCAAGGCCGTGTTTTCATTAACCCGCCGCGCCGCCTGCGCACCCGCTATAAAGAGATTCAAAAAGAAGAAGAGCAGCTCGCCAAAGATCTGAAACAGTACGAAACTAAAGATGCCGTCACGCCTGACGGTGTTGCGGTGAAACTGTACGTGAATACCGGCCTGATGATTGATGTGGTGCGCGGGGTTCAGCGCGGCGCCAAAGGGGTTGGCCTGTACCGTTCTGAAATTCCATTTATGCTCCGTGACCGTTTTCCAGGCGAAGAAGAGCAGCGCCTGATTTACCGCCAGCAGCTGAGCCACTTTGCCAATAAGCCCGTAGTGATGCGCACACTGGATATCGGCGCAGATAAAGACCTGCCGTATTTCTCGATTGAAGAAGAAAACTCAGCCTTGGGCTGGCGCGGCATCCGCTTTACACTGGATCATCCTGAAATTTTTTCTTCGCAGATCCGCGCCATGCTCAAAGCCAGCATTGGCCTGAATAATTTGCATATTCTGTTGCCGATGGTGACCAGCGTCAGCGAAGTGGAAGAAGCGCTCTACCTGCTGGACCGTGACTGGCAGGCGGTGCAGGAAGAAGAACAGGTGAAAATCAACAAGCCTAAAATCGGCATCATGGTCGAAGTGCCAAGCGTGCTGCTGCAGATTGAAGAATTTTCTGAACTGGTGGATTTTTTCTCGGTCGGTTCCAACGATTTGACCCAATATCTGCTGGCGGTTGACCGCAACAACCCGCGTGTCGCCAACGTCTATTCACACTTGCATCCCGCTGTTTTGCGCGCGCTGGCACGCTTAGTGCAAGAATGCCATAAATATGACAAACCCATCAGCATCTGCGGAGAAATGGCAGGCGATCCGCTGTCTGCGGTGCTGCTGATGGCGATGGGCTTCAATACCCTGTCGATGAGTTCAAGCAACATTTTACGGGTGCGTAAAGCGATTTGCCATGTGCCGATGACTGAAGCGCAGGAACAGCTGGAACATGTGCTGAACATGAGCAATCCGCTGATGGTGAAAAGCTGGATGGAGTATTACTTTAAAACGCATGGCCTGGCGGATATGGTCAAAGCATCTACGCGTATTGTGAGCGCCTGACTTCAGCGCTCAAAACTTGTTTTAACCGCGCCGCTTTGGCTGAGTTTAAAAACGAAGCGGTTTAATCAGCAGTGACGGCAGTGATCTATTGTTTACTGCCGGTTGATGAGGTGCATATGGATTTTATTCTGTTTCTTGTCTTTGCCGGGATCATCTTTTTAATCACCGCTAAGCCGTTTCGACAACTCAAATCTAGACCGCAGGCGCCAGTACAGAAAATCAAAGCGGCTGCGGTTCGAAATTCCAGTCATAGCCCTGCACGGGCAGCCATTCCAGCGCTTTTAGGCATTGAAATTACCAGCATTCAGCAGCGGCGCTTAGGCAAGAATGATCCATCGGTACAGGCAGCCAGCCGCGCAAAACGGCAGGATACGCATGCTGCAGCGCCGTCATTCTTCGAGCAAATGGGGGAAAAGATTGAAAAAGCCGTGCTTAACATGAATGAAACTGCACAGCAAAGAACTGCAGCCGCGCCGTTAAAGAAAGAAGATTTAGCGACTATCTTGAATGATTTATTTTCTAATAAAAAATAACTGTATTTGCAGTTAAGCCGCCATTAAAAAAGGGAGATAATCATCTGAATATCTCCCTTTTTTGTGCTTGTCATAGCCTCGTTTTGCATTTTTCTTTCGGTCTACAAAGACTTGGCTTTGGTTGACTTCATGCATGTGTTTAGCCACGAAGTTGTGAATCACAACTTTTGGCTCAGCTTTCTTCTTTGCCATTTTTTTCACCTTGTTGATGTGATTATCTCGCTGATGCGATAGAAATTTTACGCCTTTTTGAATGTATTACAAGCGATTTTGCTGAACTTCTATACCCAACATCTGCTACTTTTCAATTCAATTTCAGATCAAAGCAATGCTTTATTTTGCATTGCTTTTGATCGATATCCTTGAAATGTCGCTTAGACATAAAACTGTTCTAACAATAAAATCATCGCAATTAACATCATCAATCCCCCTGATACTCGACTAACCACCCTCGCGGCTTGTGGGCGCGTCCCCAAAACTTTTTGCGCACTAAATCCCACCAAGAAATAAACAGCCGCACAACTCATAAGGTGAATTGCCGCCAATAAAATAATTTGAGACGTAGGCGAAAAAGCCGCTTGCGGGTCGATAAAGGGCGGCAATAAAGCCAAAAATAGCAGCAGCACTTTCGGGTTTAAGCCACTCAAATAAACCCCTCGAAAGTACCATGACTTTGAAGATGCGATGGCAATCTGATCGCTGCTAATACTCGCAGGACGCATCGACAGGCTCAGCCCCATCCACAGCAAATAAACAGCCCCAACACCCGTGAGCACTTGAAGCAATACGGGCTGACTGGTCACCAATGTGCCCACACCCGCCGCAACAATCAGTGCCGCCATCAAATGCCCTGTTAATAACCCGGTCACCGCAGGCAAGACTCTTTTGCCCTGTATCCCCGATGAAATGGCATAGGCCCAATCTATACCTGGGGTCATCACAAACAGGATCGAAACACCCCAAAATGCAATTAAAATATTCAGTGACATCCCTTTCCTCTCTTATCCATCACCGTTTTGAGGTTTAACCCAATCAAAACATGATCTGTATCAAATAATTTTGAAAGGATATCCTTTAGGCTCTAAAATGTGCTTTCAAATATTTGTGCAATAACGCCTAAAAAGGGGAGATTCTTCCACATGGATAAAATTGATAAGAAGATTCTTGCTGAACTGCAAGCCGATGGTCGTTTATCTGTCACGGAACTGGCCCATAAGGTAGGGCTTAGCCTCTCTCCCTGTCACCGCAGAGTCAAAGCCTTAGAAGATGCAGGTATTATCAAAGGCTATCGCGCACAGTTGGATATCTCCCAGCTTGGCTTGAATTTCTCCACCATTGTTTTTGTGACGCTCAAAAATGGCGATAAAGATTCGGTGCTCAGTCTTGAAGAAGCAATTCTTAAGGTTCCGCAAATTGTGAAAGCGCAGCGGCTTTTTGGCGACCCGGACTACTTGCTGCATGTCGTGACCTATGATTTGGAAAGCTATCAAAAACTCTATGATGAGTACTTGTCAGCGCTGCCCAATGTGCAACGTCTCATCTCGACCATGGTGATGAAAAATATTATTTCCAATCGTAGCGTTTTGTTCTAAAAGCACATGTTCTAAGGTCAGCTAAACATCTGTAATTGATCTGTCTTTTTCTGGATGACATCGCGATTTCAAGCAGATCTGTCCTGCTCTGAATTAAGAAACCTTTGTTACTGAGTAATGTTCAGCAAGATCGATAAGCCTCGCTTCTATAAAAGAAGTCGCTAAAATATGGTCTGAATTTAAACGCGAATCATATTATTCCTCGCCATTTTTTGTTTGCTTACACTGATAAAAGCGCTAGATTAAATCTTAATCACATACAAAATAAGAGCATCGCCATGCCACTCGAAAAAGACAAAGATGCAACCATTGTGGTCAAAGATACGCCTGACCAAGAAAAGTATGAGTTTCTAAAAGAAAAAATTCGTTATAAGCAGGCCTTGCGCGAAAATTCCAAAAAAATTGATCATCAAAAAGTCCGCTTGAATATCCAAGCCGATGCTCTACCAAGTAAAACCTTTTTCATTATGAATGCCTTGGCTGCCGTCATTGCGGGCTACGGACTGCTGTCCAACTCAGCTGCGGTAGTAATTGGCGCGATGCTGGTGGCGATGATGTTAGGCCCCATTTCAGGTATCGCTTTGGCTTTAATTGATAACCGCTGGCTGCTGTTTAAAACCGCGTTGTTGACCTTGCTGCTTGGCGTTGCCATGATTTATAGCATTGGGATCGTGATCGGTTTAGTAAACTATGACCTGCCCATGACCAATGAAATTCTATCGCGCACGCAGCCAACCATTTTAGATTTGATGATTGCTTTAGCAGGCGGTGCCGCAGGTGCTTTTGCCTCGGTATCCCCTCGCCTGTCTGTGGCCGTGGTGGGCGTCGCTGTTGCGACAGCCTTAGTTCCGCCCTTGGTGGCCAGCGGGATTTTATTTGCGCATATGGAATGGAAAAACTCAGCCAATGCATTTTTACTGGCGGTGACCAATATCTTCGCCATTCAGATTAGCTCATCTTTAGTCCTTTGGATTGCAGGCTTTAGACGCGGTTCCACCGAAGAAGTGCAGAGTAATGTCAAAGAATTTCTCAAACGTAATGCTGTTAGCTTAATGTTCTTGGCGCTTTTAGGGATTTATCTCTCACTCAACTTTTATGCGCTGCTCAATACGCGGCTGTATGAGAGCAGTACCGAGGCGACCATTAGTACTGAGCTGAACCATGCCAATAATATTATTGATACCATCCAATACGATAAAAGAGATGATTTCACTTTAGTCCGCGTCTCTATCCGTGGAGATATTCCGCCTAGCCCAGCGCAAATTGCAGCACTCAATCAAAAGCTATTGCCAGACTTGAACGATAACCCAAGCATTGTTCAAGTCCGCTTTATTCCGATTGATATTATTCAGGCTGAAGACAGCCCCAACGTCCAACTGGAACAAGATGAGGCGCAAAAGCTTTCCGTACAATAACGGGCTTAAGCCGCAAATGCTCTATGCAGCAGTCGTTCTACGTCGGGTTGTTTCATCTCAAGCATCCCGACAACCCGACCATGAAATGAACTATAACGGCTTTGAATAAAGCCATCCGCCACATAGTCTGGTGCATGCCGTTTCAGCAGGACTGCTTGTGCCAAAATCACTAAACGGCTGACCAAACTGCGGCCCATAAACTGCAGATCTTCTGGCGATTGCTGGAACAGTCTGAATAGATTTTGCAGCTCAGTTTGCAGCGTTGCATCCGTACTTGCAGTTGAAGCAAGGTCTTTAAAGAGCACTTCAATCGATTCAGAATCACGCCCAATGGCGCGCAGCACATCCAGGCACATGACATTGCCTGAACCCTCCCAAATGGTATTAACTGGCGCTTCTTTGAAAATGCGCGCCATGATGCCGTTGTCGACATAGCCATTGCCGCCAAAGACTTCCATCATTTCTCCCGTCAGCTCAACCGCCCGTTTGCAAATCCAGAACTTGGCTGCTGGAGTCATGATGCGTTTCCATGCCACAGACAGTGCATCATCCGATTCATAGCACTGCGCCAAATGAAAACTGAGCTGTGCCGCGGCTTCACTCTCTAAAGCTAAATCGACCAAAACTGCACGCATGAGGGGCTGATCAATCAAATGCTTACCAAAGGCTTTGCGTTGACGGGTATAGGCAATGCATTGCACCAAAGCCTGACGCAGCATGGCACTGCTGCCCACTGCACAAGTCAGACGGGTGTAGTTTGCCATTTCTATAATAGTGGGAATGCCACGCCCTGCCTCACCCATCATAATAGCCCAGGCATTTTTAAATTCGACTTCAGAACTGGAATTGCTGCGGTTGCCGACTTTCTCTTTCAGGCGCTGTATGTGTATTTGATTTTTGGTTCCGTCTTCCAGCCAGCGCGGCACAAAGAAACAGGCCAAACCCTCCTGCTCGGTTTTCGCCACCACCAAATGCGCATCACACATCGGCGCAGAGAAAAACCATTTATGCCCTGTGAGCAAATAGGCTTTGCCGCGGCCTGACTCAGCGACAGGAATAGCAATCGTTTCATTGGCACGCACATCCGAACCGCCCTGCTTTTCGGTCATACCCATGCCCAGCCAAATCGATTTTTTCTGGCTGATCGGCACATCACGTTCATCGTATTCAGTCGAAAGCAGTTTCTCTCCAATTTTGGCCCACAGTTCAGGTTCGCGTTGAATCAGTGGAATGCTGCCTAAGGTCATCGAATTTGGACATAAGTTGCCGCACTCCACCTGCCCAGCAAGATAAAAACGGGCTGCCCAATCCACCCATTTCGTATTGGAGTTCGGATGATTAAATGGATGTGCATGGGTATCAAACTGGCGGTTAAGGCCCATCCATTTATGCCATGAAGGATGAAATTCGATAAAGTCTTTACGGCGGCCTCGGGCATCAAAGGCATGTAAAATTGGCGTATGCTGATTGGCTAAAGCGCCATGCAGATAATATTCACTTGAACCTGCGACCTTGCCCATTTCACATAGCGTGGCCTGATCATGGCTGCCGCAGCATTTTAAAATTTCGTGTAAAACCGTATCGCTTGAAAATAGATTGTAGTTTTCCAATTCATCAAATTGGTTGCTGATTTGATGTGTCATCCATGTCTGTTCTAATGTATTCATCGTCTATAGTTTCCGCTTGTTCTTCTCGGGTTTTCATTTCAGTATAGATAAAATTTAAAGCATGGACGTTCGGCTTTTAAAGCTTGAAAATATGAAAAAATCAGCCATTCAAATACGGCGTAAACCGCGTCAATCACGCGCCAAACTGACTCAAGAAGCATTGCAGGAAAGTTTTGTTCGGCTTTTGCATGAATGCCCTGCCAGCCAAATTACTATTCGGGAAATTACCGACCTTGCAGGCGTCGGCTTGGGGACCTTTTATGAGTATTTTTCCAAGAAGGAAGATTTGGTTGCATTGACCATTCATCAGCATGTAAAAAGTAATGCGGAGCAGCTAAAAAGTTATGCACAAAGCCTGATCAAGTTATCCACAGATTTGGATTTTCAGGAGTATTTAGAGCAAATCATTCATTTTCAAATTAAGCAAATTCAAGCACAGCAGTTTTTATGGTCGCAGGTGTTTTTGCTGGAACGGCAGATTTCAGATATTGAAAGCTACCGTAAGAGTTATGCCATGATGGTACAGATGTGGCAGAGCATTCTTGAGCCGTTTATACAGGATGATGAACAGCTCAAACAAATGGCTTTAAATATGCAACGGGTGTGTTATGGCTTTGTGTCGCAAACTTTGTTGGTTGAGCCTGAGTTTGAGGAGTGGGATGCGCTTGAAAAAGATATTGTTCAAAGTAAACTTTCCCCCATCATTTTGCGTTTACCTTTAAGCTTTAAATAATTGATATACATAATAATATTAAAATTAGGTTCGTATAAGCTCTATTATGTTAGATAGCTAGTATAGCGATTATATTTTTTACTCAAATTGAGATAAAAAATAATCTTGTAAATATTTAATTGGTTTACCCTCATAGAGCAAAGAAAAATTACCATCGTGCTCTGCTAAACTTGAGCTGCCATCAATAACACCTAATACATTACTAATTGAATCAATCATTACTTGTCGTAAGATTGGGAAAAAAATTCACTTATGTTCGTCTGGTAAAGTATTAAAAAAGCTTATTGCATCAATAAAATAAGGATCTTTTATTTCTGATGGTGAGTAGTCGGTGAACAATCCCTTATAGATTTCTAGGTTTTCATTAATAATTTCTTTTTTGAGCAGCTTAGCTAATTCCTTTGAGTCCATACATTTCCCTTTATTTTATGTTATTCACCAATTAAAATGTCTATGCGATAAACCATTT